>NZ_JBGQOP010000017.1:0-68997 GCF_052119705.1 Oceanisphaera sp. W20_SRM_FM3
CCGACGTGGATCGAGTGAAATCACTATGTAATCGAAGCTGGACAAAACTGATCTAATGTTTAATCCGATTGGTATTAGTGAATACAACAGCTAAAGTCAGGCTGGACGGTGTTTTGTAGTCTAGCGCTTCAGCTGCTAGTCCTGTCTCAGCGGGAATGTTTTAAACTATCCTGCTTCGCAGGACCCACAGCTAAAGCGTGGGGCTACAAGAGCGGTGCCTATCTTTGTGGTTCGCATGAACAGGCCACTTTTTTACTTAGATTGGTATTATCCTGAATACGGGACGAGCCACGCCAGGCAACCAATTCAAAAAGCCCGACTCGAAAGAGCCGGGCTTTTTTTCGTCTATAGAAAAGTGAAGCGTAAAGGGTGAAGGGGACAAGCCAAGACAAGACAGACACCGTCAGTTGTAGGCGAACGTTCACTCTCGCATTTCGCCGCAGGCGGAACCGTGTCATGGTGGGGTTTTGTGCATGAAATCCTGCATATAGCACGAATGTAGGCGATGCTTTGAGCGGCGCAATGTGGCGCAATGTGGCGCAGCCACATCTTTGCTCCGAACTTTCATATCCCATATTTTTTATATCCACAAGCCCATGCACACGGGATGGCGCGTTGCACCATTTCGCGGCTACATTCATGCACCCTGCCAATCTCGACGCTTAGCGCGGTATTTTCGCCTCACGCCTCACGTTCCCAGCTGTAGTTTCAACTCGGCGACGCCTTCTTCTAAATCTACTTTCACCTTAAAGTCGAGTTTACGGGCAAGATTGATCATGCCGCGATTGGTGGGCATGGTCATGCCGCTTAAGCTGTGTAGACCTTTAATGCGCGCGTAACGGATCATTTTTTCCATTAATAACCGACCCAGCCCCATGCCCTTGAGATCGGAGCGCACTAGGATGGCAAACTCTGCATCTTGGTTATCTGGATCCGATATGGCGCGAACTACGGCTAAAATCTGGCCCTCGGTATTAATGGCCACGAACGCCATCTCGCGGTCGTAATCAATTTGCGTCATGTGAGCCAGCTCTTCATGGCCGATCACCACATTGGCAAAGAAGCGTTTATATCTGTCTTCTTCAGAGACACTACTCACAAAATCTTTGTGAGTCGGCTCATCTTCTGGCAATACGGCGCGCATTAAGATGGTGCTGCCGTCTTTAAGTGTTGCCTGCTCTTCCCACTCAGTCGGATAAGGTCGAATGGCGAGTCGCGCTTGGCCTTCGCCCTCGAATGGCTCAAGCGCAAGACTTACATCCAGTGCGATCAACTCTTTGCCGGTCGCTAACAGCGGATGTATATCTAGATGGGTAATTTCTGGATGATTGATGATCAGGTGCGAAACTTTAGTCAGCACCCGACACACGGCTTCCATGTCTAACGATTGATGGGATCGATTGGCTCTCAGCTTGCCAGTTTTTAGGGCATGAATAACTAAGTAGCGGGCCAAGGTCATGTTTAAGGGCAATAAGGAGACGGCGGCTTGCTCTTCTCCGTCCCAATCTATGCCGCCATCGCCTAACAATATAATGGGGCCAAATACGGGATCGGAGCGCACTGCTATATGCAGCTCCTGAGATCCAGCCCGTCTGGCCATGCGCTGTACCATAAGGCCGGTAATGCGTGCCCCCGGATAGGATTGGCTAACGCGGTCAAGAATCGCATCGGCAGATTGCGCCACTTCGGCGGCGGAGCGTAGATTAAGCACTACGCCAGATACATCGGACTTATGAGTGATATCTGGCGAGCGCAGTTTGATAGCGACTGGATAACCGATTTGCTCGGCAATGTGCGCCGCTTCTGTGCTGTCGTTGGCAATCCAAGTCGGTAGTGTCTGTATGCCATAGGCGGCCATCAATCGGCTTACTTCATGGGTGTCCAGCTGATAAATATTTTGACTGAAAGCTTCTTGAATTAAGGTCTTGACGGTTTCTTTATCGCTGGGCATATCGGAAATCGACTCAGGCGTTTCCATCAATAATTTTTGGTTGCGCCGGTATTCCACTAAGTGCATAAAGGCACCGGCGGCACTTTCTGGCGTGCGATAGGTAGGAATACCGGCTTCGGTAAAGCAACGTCTAGCTTCAAAGGTGCTGGTTTCACCAGACCAGTTGGTGAGAATATTCACATGCTTGGCTTTAGGGTGACTCTGTAGCAGCTGAATGATTCCCTTGGCGACCAGCGGGCTAGAAACGGAAGCCGACGGCGCATGCATAATCAAAATGGCATCATAATCGTCACTGTCGAGCAGCACCTTTAAGCTGTCGAGATAGCGCTCTATGGGCGCGTCGCCGACGATGTCGATGGGGTTTATTTTCGACCAAGCGGCAGGCAGTATTTTATCGAGTTGCGCTTGGGTATTGTCGCTTAAAGCCGCCAGCTTGCCGCCACGGGCCACTAGGGTATCTATGGCCATAATGGCCGGCCCGCCACCATTAGTAAGGATCACTAAGCGCTCGCCGCGCAAGTTTTGGGCATGATTGAGCGTTTCTACGGCGGCAAATAAGTCGTGCGTATCGCGCACGCGCAACATGCCGGCGCGCCTAATGGCCGCATCGTAGGCGGCGTCCATACCCACATTGCCGCCCGAGTGTAAATGGCCAAGCTGGGCACCGAGTTGGGTCTTGCCGCTTTTTACTACTAGCACAGCTTTGTTGCGTGATGCAGTTCTGGCCGCCGACATAAAGCTGCGCGCGTCTTGCACCGCATCCATGTAGAGCAAAATGGAGCTGGTGTGGCGATCGCGCGCGAGGTAATCGAGCAACTGGGCAAAGTCGATATCACAGGCATCACCTAGCGAGATAAAGTGCGAGAAGCCCACGTCGTTATGGCGGGCCCAGTCGAGAATAGTTGAGCAGACGGCGGCGGATTGCGAGACGAAGGCGATGCGCCCAGGCTTGGCCGGAAACGGCGCAAAGCTCACGTTTAAGCCCAAGTGCGGCATGATAACGCCCATACTATTGGGCCCGAGCAAGCGCATCTTATGAGTGCGGGCGCTGTCTTTCATCTGTGCTAGTTGCTCAGCGGTAGTGCCAGCGGCGAGAATAATCACCGCCTTACAGCCCCTTTGCCCAAGCTGCTCGATGATCTCGGTATTTTTCGCCGCCGGCGTGCACACAATTGCCAAGTCTGGGCTGCGCGGTAGGCTGGCAATATTTGGGTAGGCCATGACGCCAGCTATGGCTTCGTACTTAGGGTTAACCGGCATAATAGGGCCGCTGAAGTTGCCTGCCAGTAGGTTTTTCATCACCAATTTGCCGGCGCCGTTATCTCGATGTGAGGCGCCGATCACGGCTATGCTGGCGGGATGAAACAAAGCATCTAGACCTTGCAGCGGCATACGCACTCCTTTATGTCGGGGGCAGAGTTATGGAAAAATGTATGGCAAAATGTACGACAGAACGATGACTTGCTGGCTGACGTTATTTAAGCATCCTCACAAGATTATAAGCCTTGGAGTTGTAGCATATAATCAGGCGCTTAGCTTTGATTGCACCTTGAAGTCGTGAGTCAAACACACATTTAAATAAAGGCCTAACAGTGCGCTTCAGTCGGGCCTTCACGCCTCGCAGCTAGCTTGCTCAAATACAGCTTTATCTTATCTTAAGCACTTTGCCATTAAGGACACCCCATGCAATTTCCTACCATAGAGGACTTCGTTGGCCACACACCATTAGTGCGTTTGCAGCGTTTGGCCAAGCACACCAATAGTCAGGTGTTAGTAAAGCTGGAGGGCAATAACCCAGCGGGCTCGGTAAAAGACAGACCGGCGCTGAACATGATCCGACAGGCAGAGGCGCGCGGCGACATTAAGCCCGGTGACACGCTGATTGAGTCCACCAGTGGCAATACCGGCATAGCGCTGGCTATGGCGGCGGCCATTAAAGGTTATCGCATGATCTTAATCATGCCGGATAACGCCACCGAAGAGCGCAAGGCATCTATGTTGGCTTACGGCGCCGAGCTGATTTTGGTTAGCAAGCAAGAAGGCATGGAAGGCGCGCGGGACTTAGCCGACAAGATGGCCGCCGACGGCAAAGGGGTGATCTTAGATCAGTTTAATAACCCAGATAACCCAGAAGCGCATTACCTAACCACGGGCCCAGAAATCTGGCAGCAAACCGAGGGTCGGCTTACGCACTTTGTCTCCAGCATGGGCACTACCGGCACCATTATGGGCGTGTCTAAGTATCTAAAGGAGCAAAGCTGCGACGTAAAAATCGTCGGCTTACAGCCCTGTGAAGGCAGCAGTATTCCAGGCATTCGCCGCTGGCCAGAGGCTTATTTACCGGGCATCTTCGAGAAAAGCCGTGTCGATCAGGTATTGGATATTAGTGAAGATGAAGCCGTGGCGACTATGCTGCGTTTGGCGCGTGAAGAAGGTATCTTCTGCGGTGTTAGCTCCGGCGGTGCCGTAGCCGGTGCGCTTAAGCTAGCCGAGCAAGTTGATAATGCCATTATCGTCGCCATTATCTGCGACCGCGGTGACCGCTATTTATCATCGGGTGTGTTTGGTTAATTGCAGTGAGGAGTGAGGCGTAAATTGTGAGGGGGAAACATCGAGTCTGAAAGGCGGGTATTTACGCCTTTCTCCTCACTCTTCACCCCTCACTCTTCACCCCTCACATCAAGTTCAAGCAGTTAGCGCTATATGGCTGTCGGTAATTTGTTGCTCGCCCACATAAACACGGCCGCCTTGGCTGCCCAGATAGAGGGTTTGGCCGCGGGTCACATTGCTTAAGTGTTGATGGGGCAGTTGGGCTTCCATCAGCGTGCCTGGCCAGTCTTTGGGCTCTAGCTCTAATTGAATTAAGCTGCCGCGGGCGTTTACGTCTGTTACCAATACCGGCAGCGGATGCTGGGCGTCGGCGGCTGCTTTTAAGCTCACCTCATGGGGGCGTAAATACCAGCTGGCTTGACCTTGTTTGTGGCTGGCGACCGGTAATTGCAGCGGATAATGGCCCACTTTAAAGCGGCTGCCGTTGATCTCGCCCTCTATCTTGTTTACTTCACCTAAAAACTCCATCACGAAGCGGTTAGCCGGCTGCTGCCAGATGGCGTCGGGTGTGCCAATTTGCTCGACCCGACCTTGGCTCATCACCACCACTTGATCGGACACATCCATGGCTTCTTCTTGATCGTGGGTCACAAATACGCTGGTGAAGTGCAGATCGTCATGCAGGCGACGTAACCAACGACGCAGCTCTTTGCGCACTTGAGCATCCAGCGCACCAAAGGGCTCATCGAGTAGCAACACACCCGGCTCTACGGCAAGAGAGCGCGCTAAGGCGACGCGCTGGCGTTGACCGCCGGAGAGCTGAGACGGGAAGCGGTCTGCCACATGAGATAACTGGATCATCTCCAGCAGATTATTTACCTTCTGTTTGATCTCATTATTCGTAGGGCGCTGACCTTTAGGCATTATGGTCAGACCAAAAGCTATGTTGTCGAACACCGTCATATGGCGAAACAGCGCATAGCTTTGAAACACGAAACCCACGTTGCGATCTCGAGCGTGTAAGTCGGTTACATCTTTGCCGTTAAAGTGGATGCGGCCGCTGTTGGCGTGCTCAAGGCCGGCAATAATGCGCAGCAAGGTGGTTTTTCCTGAGCCAGAAGGCCCTAACAAACCGACTAGCTGACCGCTGGGCAAATCCAGATTAATATCGTGCAGCACCTGAGTCTTGCCAAAGGATTTATTAATACCCTCAATATGAATGCTCATGCGATTCTACTCCTGTGCTGCGGCGCTGTGCATGCGCCATTCAAAATAAGATTTCAGTAATAAGGTGATAATGGCCATCAAGGTTAGTAATGCTGCGGCAGTAAAGGAGCCGACCGCGTTGTAATCTTGATGCAAGAGCTCAACGTGTAATGACAGGGTATTGGTTTCACCACGAATGCCGCCGGAAACTACCGATACGGCGCCAAACTCGCCCACTGCGCGGGCGTTGGTTAAGATCACGCCGTAGAGCAGCGCCCAGCGAATATTGGGTAACGTAATCTTGCGAAATAACTGCCAACCACTGGCGCCTAACAAAACGGCGGCTTCTTCTGAATCTGTACCTTGGCTGCTCATCAAGGGTACTAATTCGCGCACCATAAAGGGGCAAGTGACAAATACCGTTACCATCACTATGCCGGGCCAAGCAAACATCAGCTGCATATCGACACTGTCTAACCAGCCGCCCACCGGGCCATTCACGCCGTACATCAACAGATACAACAAGCCAGCCACCACTGGCGACACCGCAAAGGGCACGTCGATTAAGGTAAGCAGCAACTGGCGACCGCGAAAGTTAAAGCGCGTGACTAACCAAGCCAGCAGGGTGCCAAATACCAGATTAATGGGCACGGTTAAGGCGGCGATCATCAGCGTTAAGCCAATAGCGTGCAGCATGTCTGGCTCGTTTAAGTTCTCCAGCACACCACCCACACCGGCGGCAAAGGCGCCGGCGATAATGGCCAATAGTGGCACCACTAACAGCATCAGCGTCAGTACTGTGCCAATGCCGATTAAAAACCAGCGCATCCAAGGACGCGGGGTGCTTCTTGACTTACTGAAGGTTAGGCTCTGTTCCATTAGCTGTTACCTCGTACGCGGCGCATAAAGCGACTTTGAATGCCGTTAATTAAGAACAGCAGCACGAAAGAGGCCATCAAGATGACGCTGGCGATAGCACTGGCAGCGGCATAATCAAATTCTTGGAGCTTGATAAAAATCATCAAGGAAGTGACTTCGGTTTGCCAAGGCATATTGCCGGCAATAAAGATCACGGCACCAAATTCTCCCAAACTGCGGGTAAAGGACAGCGCGGTCCCGGTGATCAAAGCGGGTTTTAATTCCGGTAATACGACGCGGCTAAATGCCTGCCAAGGGCTAGCGCCCAAGGTGGCCGCCGCCTCTTCGTATTCGGGGCCTAAGTCTTCTAATACCGGCTGTACCGTGCGCACCACAAACGGTACGCTGGTAAAAACCATGGCCACCACTATGCCAATCCAGGTGTAGGAGACTTTAATCCCAAACTGAGCCAACCATTCGCCATACCAACCGTTGGTGGCAAATAGTGAGGCTAAGGTAAGGCCGGCTACCGCGGTAGGCAAGGCGAAAGGCAGGTCCATCAGACCATCCAAAATCGCCCGACCAGGAAAACGGTAGCGGGTTAAAATCCAGGCCATTAATAGGCCAAACACCATGTTGAACAAGCTAGCAGCGGCGGCGGCGCTGGCGGTCACCTTATAGGTGGTCACCACCCTGGGGTCGCTGATAATGTGCCAGTATTCTGGCCAACCAATTTGGCTGGTGTTGATGATCAGGCCAGTTAACGGCAGCAAGATAATCAAACTCACAAACAGCAGGCTAGTGCCCATGCTCAGGGTAAAGCCCGGTAATACTCGCTTCGATGAACCCAAGAGCGCCGCCATAAATTAGCGTCCTTTTGCTTGTAACTGGTCTAAAGAGCCGCCGTTGGCAAAGTGATCTTTCATGGCCTGCTCCCAGCTGCCAAACACGTCTTCTACTTTAAACAGCTTGGTGTCAGGGAATTTATCGGCAAATTCTGCGGCTACGGTTTTATCGTTTACGCGGTAGTAGTGCTTAGCCAAGATACGCTGCGCATCTGAGCTATACAGGAATTCCAGATAAGCCTTGGCTTCTTTCTCGGTCTTGTTACGTTTTACGTTTTTATCTATCCAAGTCACCGGAAACTCAGCCAATACGTCTACGGGGGGCACTATTACCTGATAACCGTCGGCGGCGTATAAGTCGCGAATGCTGTTCACTTCTGATTCAAAGGTGATCAGCACATCGCCAATGCCACGGTCAATAAAGGTAGTGGTGGCCGCACGACCGCCGGTATCAAATACCGCGACTTGGTTGATTAGCTTGCCCATGTGCTCACGAATTTTCTCTTGGTCGCCATCATACTGCTGACTAGCAGCGCCCCAAGCGGCCAGATAGGTGTAGCGGCCGTTGCCAGAGGTTTTAGGGTTTGGGAACACTAGCTTCACGTCTTCGCGAGTTAAGTCGTTCCAGTCTTTGATATTTTTCGGATTATCTTTGCGTACTAAAAACGCCATGGTAGATACATAAGGCGAGCTGTCGTTAGGCAGGCGGGCTTTCCAATCTTTGGGGATCAGTTTGCCTTTTTCATACAACACATCGACGTCGGTCACTTGGTTATAGGTCACTATGTCGGCGCGCAGGCCTTGCAAAATGGCCTGTGCTTGGCTGGATGAACCGGCGTGAGTTTGCTTAATCGTCAGCTTTTCATCGGTTTCTTTTTCCCAGTGCTCAGCAAAAATAGGGTTAATTTCGGCGAATAATTCGCGGGCTACGTCGTAGCTGCTGTTCAGTAGTTCTTTCGCCTGCAAAGGTGCGGCTGTGCTTAAGCCTGCCGTCAGTAGCAGGGTCGCAATCAGTGATTTACGCATGATGAACTCCAGAAACATGAAAGGTTAATATGGAACTATTCTAATAGATCCATAAGTGCTTTATAAGCGGTTTCATATTTCTTTTTGGTATACATCAGCAGGGGCGAGTATAATGCCCTTCGGGCAGCGGTAAGCTTGAAGCCGTAAGCGATCAGTTAAAAAAGGCATAGCCAAGCTAAGAAAAACGAAACTAGATATTTTGCAACTAAACCCGCCAAACCCACGAAAAAATTAAGCCGAGATAAGAACAAACCGAGGTCTTGTTGGTAAGGGCTAACGTAACGATGAGCGCCAAAAAGGAGTGATTCTGTAGGCGAGTCGATTTAAAAACATTCCTGATTATCCACAAAGTTCAGCTATGTTTCAGTGACTTCAGCATCAATAGATTCAATGGGTTAAAAGGTGGCCGTCTCTTCGGCGAAGAGGACTTCGCCACGGTTTTATGTTTTTATTTAAAAATTGCCAGCAAAGCTGGCCTGCCGAACAAGTTGGCAGCTACAAAAACCTAAATAAGGCAGCATACTGGCTGAGGTTCATAAGTAATCAGGAAAACATTAAATATGTACTTTTAGATGCGATCTCTATTTTTTTGCGTTCTTCTGCGGATTTCGTTACGAGAGAATCTTTGATCTTTAAGAACTTATAGCGTCCGCTCACCGCTCACAAAAAAAGGCCTGCGGATGCAGGCCTTTTGGCTGTTCTTGTTATCGTTGTCAGCGAGTTATTACGCTTGCGGCGCTACGGTCGAAATAGGCAGGGCTGGCTTGGCTATCAAAGAGCGAGTTTCTTCGATGGCTTCGGTGATAATAATCTGCACCGTTTGGCCTAGCTCATACAAGGTGACCTTGTCTAAGTAGACGCGGCCATCGTCCCAGCTGCATTCTAAGCGATCGCGATTGGCCAAGATCAGTGATGAGGGCATAAAGACGCCGGCACCGTTTTCTTGGAGGCGCAATCTCACACCACCACGGCCTACATCGACGATGTCGGCATCAAAAACCTTACCTTCGGCCACGGCTGGCTTCAGGTAACGCACGTATAGCCAGTCGGCGATATCACGCTCGGCACGACGGTGCATGCGACGCTGTTCTGATAAATGCACGGCCAGCTCGTCACTAGGTACGAAGGCTTCGTGGGCTTCTTCTGCCAAAATCGCCTTAATTAAGCGATGATTGACAATGTCGCCATATTTACGAATTGGTGAGGTCCAAGTGGCGTAAGCCGTTAAACCTAAACCAAAGTGCGGGCCTGGTACTGGGCTCATGGCGGCAAACGATTGGTAACGACGAGTGCGGCTGTCCAGATAAGAGGTTTCGCGATCATCTACCCAGCGGCGCAGGGCACAGAAACCTTCCAGCGTGCTGAGTGTTTCTGGTGCAAACGGTGACTCGTGAGCGGCAAGCAGCTCCACTAAGCCTTCCATTTTCTCGCTATCAAAACCCAAGTGCACGTTAAAAATACCCGTGCCGACGCGTGTATTCAGCCAGTTACCACAGGCCAAGTTGGCGGCTATCATCGACTCTTCAACCATCTGGTTGGCGATACGACGATAATCTACCAAGATGCCGGTGACGTTGCTGTCTGCATCGAGTGCGAAGCGAAAATCAGGGCGATCTTTAAAGATGATGGCGTGCTTAGTGCGCCAAGCGGCACGCGTGAGCGTGAACGCTTTCATCTGGCGTAATTGCTCGGCTATTACGTCATTGGCTGGCTGCCAATCACCAATTTCATCAATCCAATTCGACACATTGTCGTAGCTCAGGCGCGCATGAGAGCGCATGGTAGCCGCAAAGAACTCGGCTTTTTCGTCTACTTTACCGTCATTGTCGATAAACAAGCGCGCGCAGATTACTGGACGCTCAACGCCTTCTTTTAATGAGCACAGCTCATCAGACAAGGTGCGCGGCAGCATAGGAATATTACGGCCAGGCAAATAAGCGGTAAAGGCACGCTCGGCGGCCACTTTGTCCATCACGCTGTTATGAGGTACATAAGCGGTCGGATCGGCGATGGCGACTAATAATTCCCAGCCGTTATCGAGCTTAGTGATGTGTAATGCATCATCCATATCCAGCGTGGATTCGGCATCAATAGTGAAGAAAGGCACATCGGTAAGATCACGACGAACCAGAGTATCGGGCACTTGTTGCCAATCTTTGCTGTCTTCTGGTGCGTGTTTGGCTAATTTGTTGCGCGCCAATACTACCCACCACGGAGCGATTGGGTCGTCAACGCCGGCGATTACCTCGATAACGTTGGCGAAAAAGCCGTTACCTTTGAGTGGGTGCGAGGTCAGTTCGCCTAATACCCAATCGCCTTCTTTTAGGCTTTTTTCGTCAATGCCTTTAACGGTACGGGCTTTAATGGCTTCGTTCATCAAAGGATGGTCGGGCACCAAATTTAAACGGTCACGAAACCATTTTACGCGCGCCACAAAAGTAGTAACGCCGGCTTCGATCAAGGTTTCTGGCTCTACCAGCTCTCGCTCATTTTCGGTACGCAAGATGGCGGTGATGTGATCGCCATGCATGACTTTTTTCATGTGTGGCGGTGGAATAAAGTAGCTTTCTTTTTCGCTCACTTCTAAAAAGCCAAAGCCTTTAGAAGTGCCTTTAACCATGCCTTCTTTAACTTGAAGGTCATCACGCATTTGTTGCTTTAGCTGAGCTAATAGGGGGTTATTTTGAAACATATATAGAAACCTGTCGAAATATGCAGCTGACTATACGGATTTAGGCCTCATATGCCAAGCAGAGCTTGAGTGTCTGCATCGTGTAAGAGCAGAGTCAGAGCGGCGTGAGTCCAGCTATTTGGGGTTTTCCTCGATCATCTACGCCTGAGTCCAGCAGATAACGACAGCGGCCTAGCGCCAATGGTGCATCTGGCAACCACTGATAAGATAAATGGGCTAACTGATGCTGACCAAGGCCACTTTGTAAGCTATCGCCCAGCATAACTTCCAGCCCCAAGGCGTGGCCCTGAGCGACCAGCGTTTGGTTGTGGGCAAGGCCGCCCAACTGCGCTGGTCTAACGATCACCGCCTTAGCGAACTCCGCATTGCTCAGGTCAGCTGCTGCGGTCGAGGCAAAATCAGCATAACGGGCTAAGTCGAGGCCGACCGGTATTGAGTGCAGCCTGCTCAAGGTTTGCGCCTCAGCTAACTCGGTAGTGGGATCCAGTAGCCAGTCGATACGGCGAGTCTCGATGCGTGACCATAAATCGATGATCTGCTCACTGTGTAAACAAGCGCCTGCGTCCAGCACTAAGCGCACCTTGGGCGCCAACATGCACAGCTCGCGTATTAACCCTGCGTCGTAATGCACATCACCGGTGAGGATAAGCCAAGCCCGCTCTGGATGTATTCGCCGACAGCGCCAAGCGCGCACCAGCGGATCCCTTGAGCCTTCCAATAACGGTAAAGAGGCTATCGCGAATAAAGGCATAGTGCTTATTTTAGCCAGCGCGCAATCTAAGCCAAACTGCACCGCCGGCAATTCGGCTTCATGACGTCGGCCTTGGCGTAAGTGCTCGCAAGCTGCGGTTAAGTCCCGCAGCACAGCGGCTTCATTCTCACCAATTGGCGCCGCCACCTCACCCCAATGGCCGTCAATCTCTACATAAAAACCGTCCCGTACCGCCACAGTTGCGCCATTGATAGTGAGCGGAAAAGTTAAGGGTAATTGATAGTGATAAAGGTTAATCAGCATATTGGTATCTCTGAACAGGCCGCCCAGTTAGGGCTATTATCTTTACCTGAAATTAACATTGCCGCGATTATATGGCTAGCCGCCTAGATCTCATTAGGCATTGGTAGCGTTATTACCTTTAAAGTATTTTTAGCTGCAACATGCGGTATTTATCTGCGATTTTGTCATGTTGAACGCTGTTATCGGCTCTTTTGTCGGCAGTTAGCTGAATTATTTATAATCAATAACCGCTTTGCTTTTGTGATTTGGATCTGTTTTACTGGCCACTATCTTGTCGGAGTGCTCTATATGGGCTGAGACCACAGTAAGTGGGATCCGTTGAACCTGATCAGGCTAATACCTGCGTAAGGGAAGCAAGTGAGAATTTGGCGCATACCCTCCTCTGCCATTTTCTTATCAACACTCCTGACAAGCTTTTTCACCCAACATGGATTTAAGTGAGATTGCTATGTCAAAAATAATGTCAACGAAAGCAGCAAACCAAAAATTAACTAACGTTTCAGATCAACAACCTAAAAAAGTGAACCGCCGCGAAGTCCGCAGCCAAGCTCAAGAGTTTATCGATAACTTGAAAGGCGAACACTTTCCGAATTCTCAGCGTATTTATCTGCAAGGTTCACGCCCAGATATTCGTGTGGCGATGCGTGAAATTCATTTAGCCGATAGTTTCAAAGGCGGCAGTGAAGAAAATCCCATTCTTGAGCCTAATGACCCTATTCCTGTCTATGACACCTCAGGCCCTTATGGCGATCCAGAAGTCGAGTTAGATGTACGCCAAGGCTTGCCACAGCTGCGCCGTCAGTGGATTTTGGACCGTGACGACACCATAGAATTGGCACAAGTCAGCTCAGAATTCACTCAAGAGCGCATGGCGGATGATGGCTACGATCACTTGCGCTTCGAGCATATGCCTAAGCCCCGCAAAGCCAAGTTAGGCCAGTGTGTGACGCAAATGCACTATGCGCGAAAAGGCATTATCACGCCGGAAATGGAATACATCGCCATCCGTGAAAACATGGGCCGCGAGCGGGTGCGTGATGAAATGCTGTTAAAACAACATAAGGGCGAAAACTTTGGCGCCAACCTGCCAGAGAACATCACCCCTGAGTTTGTACGCAAAGAGGTGGCCGAAGGTCGCGCTATTATTCCGGCCAACATTAACCACGCCGAATCTGAGCCTATGATTATCGGCCGCAACTTCTTGATTAAGATCAACGCCAATATCGGTAACTCGGCGGTAACCTCGTCGATTGAAGAAGAAGTTGAGAAGTTGGTGTGGGCCACCCGCTGGGGTGCCGATAACGTGATGGACCTGTCGACGGGGCGTAATATTCACGAGACTCGCGAGTGGATCTTGCGTAACAGTCCAGTGCCAATCGGCACAGTCCCTATCTATCAGGCGTTGGAAAAAGTAAACGGCGTGGCCGAAGACTTAAACTGGGAAGTGTTCCGCGATACCTTGATTGAACAAGCCGAGCAGGGCGTGGATTACTTCACTATTCACGCCGGCGTCTTGCTGCGCTACGTGCCTATGACTGCCAAGCGCGTCACCGGTATCGTCTCCCGTGGCGGCTCTATTATGGCCAAATGGTGTTTATCCCATCATAAAGAAAGTTTTCTTTACGAGCGTTTTCGCGATATTTGTGAGATCTGTGCCGCCTATGACGTGTCCTTGTCGCTCGGTGATGGCATGCGCCCCGGCTCGATTGCTGATGCTAACGACGAAGCCCAGTTTGCCGAGTTGTATACGCTGGGCGAGCTAACTAAGATTGCTTGGGAATACGATGTGCAGGTGATGATTGAAGGCCCGGGTCACGTGCCTATGCACATGATCAAACGCAATATGGAAGAGCAGTTAGAGCATTGCCATGAGGCGCCGTTTTATACGCTTGGGCCCCTGACTACCGATATTGCCCCTGGCTATGACCACATTACCTCTGGCATAGGTGCTGCTTTAATTGGTTGGTACGGCTGCGCCATGTTGTGTTACGTCACGCCAAAAGAGCACTTAGGTCTGCCAAATAAAGAAGATGTGAAGCAGGGCTTGATCACCTATAAGATAGCCGCCCATGCGGCTGACTTAGCCAAAGGTCATCCGGGCGCCCAGATTCGTGATAACGCTTTGTCCTTGGCGCGGTTTGAATTCCGTTGGGAAGACCAGTTTAATTTAAGCTTAGATCCAATAACGGCCCGTGATTATCATGATGAGTCTTTGCCTCAAGAGTCCGGCAAGGTAGCGCACTTTTGCTCTATGTGCGGGCCTAAATTCTGCTCCATGAAGATCACCCAAGAGGTGCGTGAGTATGCGGCGGCACAAGAATCTATCGCCATTCAAATGGTCGATATCAATGGCAACCACGAAACTGTGATCGCGGGCATGGCGCAGATGTCAGAAGAATTCAAAAAGCGCGGTGGTGAGCTTTATCACCAAGTAGACAAATTGGAGAAGGAATTGCTATGACAAGACCCATAGTCTGGACCATTGCCGGTTCTGATTCGGGCGGCGGCGCTGGAATTCAGGCCGACTTGCACACCATTCATACACTGGGCGGCCACGGCTGCTCGGTTATTTCCGCCATTACCGCGCAAAACTCCGTTGCTGTGTCCATGGTTGAGCCTGTGTTAATGCAGGCTTTTACCAGCCAACTCGTGTCATTGGCCACGGATATGCAAGCGAAAGCCATCAAGATTGGTTTGTTGCCGGGGGGCTTGCGTGCCGAAGTATTGGCTCGCTACCTGCGCGAATATCGCCGCCAATGGCAACCTTATGTGGTGCTGGATCCGGTGGCGATTGCCAGTACTGGTCAGGCCATGGCGGAAGCCAGTTTATTGCCGGCCATCAAGCAGCATCTGTTAGCAGAAGTGGACTTAATTACCCCGAACGCCACCGAATTAGCAGTATTGTCGGGCATTACGCCCGACTCTGCAGCGAACGTGCGTGCGGGTGCCGCGGCACTGCTTGAAATGGGTGCTCGTGCCGTGCTGGTGAAAGGCGGCCACTTCGCTTGGGCAGGCAAGCAAGCTATCGACTTTTACACCGACGGCGCGCGTGAAATTTGGCTCGCCAGCACCAAAGTCGAGACAGTACACGGTCACGGCACAGGTTGTACTCTTTCTTCTGCTATCGCTACCGCCATTGCACTGGATTATCCGATTGAAGATGCGCTGGTATTAGCTAAAGCCTATGTCAACCAAGGCTTGAAAGGCGCCGAGGCTATAGGTGCAGGTGCCGGTCCGGTAGCGCATTTAGGCTGGCCGACAGATCTGAATGACTTCCCCACTGTGGTGATGCCAGGCTCTGCTTTGGCCGAGCAGTTAGGCATTAGTGGCCCGCATCCTAAGGGTGAGTTTGCCGCTATGGATACCCTTAAACTGGGCTTGTATCCGGTGGTCACTAGCATCACTTTGCTAGAGCAACTGCTGACCTGGGGCGTGCGCACTTTACAGCTGCGCATCAAAGATAAAACCGATGATCAGGTAGAGGCTGATATTAAGGCCGCCGTTGAGCTGGGCCAGCGTTTTAACGCGCGCCTGTTTATCAACGACTACTGGCGCTTGGCCATCAAACATGGCGCTTATGGCGTGCATTTAGGTCAAGAAGACATAGAAATCGCCGATCTTGAGGCAATTCGTGCCGCTGGCATTAAGCTAGGCTTATCGACTCACGGCTACTATGAAATGCTGCGTGCCCGTGAGCTAAAGCCGTCTTACTTGGCCTTGGGGCATATTTTCCCTACCAAGACCAAAGATATGCCCTCGCGCCCCCAAGGCTTAGAACGCTTACATCGCTATGTGGCGCTAATGGAAAAAGAGTTTCCGTTAGTGGCGATTGGTGGCATTAGCCGTGACCGTGTGCCTCTAGTGGCGGAAACCGGCATTGGCAGCATCGCCTTAGTAACGGCAATCACAGAAGCGGCCAATCCAGAAGCGGCAACCCGTGAGCTGCTGGCGCTGGTGGAGGGCTAATATGCTTAACGACGGCGAATCTGATGTCATTGAGCTTAGCGACGACGAATTTATGCGCTATAGCCGGCACTTGCTGCTGGAAGAGGTGGGCGAGCAAGGTCAGCGAGCGCTGAAGCAGGCTTCGGTATTAGTAGTTGGGCTAGGTGGTTTAGGCTCGCCGGCGGTGCAATATTTGGCCGCGGCGGGCGTGGGCACTTTATGGTTGGCTGATTTTGATCATATTGAGGTCAGCAACCTACAGCGCCAAACTTTGTATGATATGGACAGTTTAAAGCAAAGTAAGGCCGAAACTGCCCGTATCAAGCTGCACAAGCTTAATCCCGAAGTGGAAGTGATCGCCATCAATCAAAAGATGGATGAGCAAAATCTGGCCGGTTTTGTGTCCGAGGTAGATTTGGTGCTGGACTGCACCGACAATATTTTGATCCGCCAGCAACTGAATGCCGCCTGCTACGGTGCGGGAAAACCCCTGCTGGTGGGGGCTGCCATTCGTTTTGAAGGCCAATTACTGGCGCTGGATCCGAAGCGCGACCATGGCTGTTATCGTTGCCTGTATGGCACAGATATTGGCGAGCAGCTGAACTGCAGCAATTCAGGCGTAATTGGCCCAGTAGTGGGCACGATCGGCATGTTGCAGGCGCTGGAAGCCATCAAGTATTTCACCGGCACCGGGACAGTACCTTGGGGTGAGCTAAAACTGTTTGATGCCAAAAATCATAGTTGGCACGGCCTGCGGGTGCCGAAGGATCCCGCTTGTCCGGTATGTGGGCTTAAGGGAGATAAGTAATGCAAATAACACTGAACGATAAAACCATGATGCTGACCGAGGGCATTACGCTGGCCGAGTTATTGCTGGAGCTTGAGCAAAACAAGCCCGGTGTGGCGGTGGCGCTTAACCAATCTGTGGTAGCGCGCGGCCAGTGGTCCGAACAAATCTTAACTGAAAACGATAAAATTACCTTATTTCACGCCATAGCCGGAGGCTAACATGAGTCTTGTCATTGCCAATAAAACCTTTAGTTCTCGTCTTTTTACCGGAACGGGTAAATTTGCCAACCGTCAGCAGATGAAAGATGCGTTTTTTGCGGGTGGCTCAGAGATGGTCACCATGGCAATGAAGCGCGTCGATCTGGTCAATCACAGCGACGATATTTTACCGCCACTACTTGAGCTGGGCGTACATTTACTGCCTAACACCGCTGGGGCGCATACGGTAGAAGAGGCGCTATTTGCCGCGCGTCTGGCTCGTGAAGCGCTGGGTACTAACTGGGTCAAACTAGAAGTGCACCCAGATCCTAAGTATTTGCTGCCTGACCCAATCGAAACGCTTAAAGCGGCCGAAATCTTGGTCAAAGAAGGCTTTATCGTGCTGCCTTATTGCAGTGCAGATCCGTTATTGTGCAAGCGCTTAGAAGAAGCAGGTTGTGCCGCCGTTATGCCATTAGGTGCCCCCATTGGCACCAATAAAGGCCTAGTGACCCATGATTTTCTGCAAATTATTATCGAGCAGGCCAATATTCCCGTGATCGTAGATGCAGGAATTGGCGCGCCTAGCCATGCGGCTTACGCCATGGAATTGGGTGCTGATGCCGTGTTGGTAAATACTGCCATCGCGACCGCACGTGACCCTATTGCCATGGCGCGGGCCTTTAAACTGGCGGTTGAGTCTGGTCGTCACGCTTATTTAGCCGGTTTGCCAAGCAAGAGCCAATATGCACAGGCGACTAGCCCGCTGACTAATTTTGCTAATAAATAGACCCTTCGGGCAGCGCTAAGCCTTAAGCTGTTAGAACTAAAACCGCTAGCACTAAAGTCGTAAAGGGTGACGGCGCTATATCAACCCTGAATTTAAAAAAATAGTTATAAAAAACCTGCTGCGGCAGGTTTTTTTATATCTAAATTTTGCGCCTGGTCAGGCTTAGACGCAGCATTCTCGATGACGAACGGTAAATATGGTGTGCTTGGTAGGCAGTGGTAACATAAACACTTAAGCTAAACTGATTACCAATAAAGCTCAGCCATGTTTCAGTAAACTAATCACCAATAAATTCAAAAATTTACATGGAACGACTCGTGTTTTCGGTAAGAATATGGGACTCAGTTTGGTGTTTTGACCTTGTAGGGGCCAATTTATTCGGCCCGGTTTAGTGTTTTGGTCTAAATCTAAACCTCAATAACAGCCAGCAAAGCTGGCCAGCCGAATAAATTGGCTGCTACAAAGGACAAACCAAAACAACGCGCATCATGGCTGAAGTTCATACGTAATCAGGTAAGCTAATAACTAGCACTTGGCCACCACCATGGAGTTTGATTATGACCAACAGCACACACAGCAAGGTGATCGGCTACGTCTTGTGGATTTTTGGCTTTATGGGCGCCCATCGCTTTTATTACGGCCGCCCCGTTAGTGGCGTGATTTACTTCTTCACGCTGGGGCTGTTTTTTATCGGTTGGATCGTGGATTTGTTCTTAATTCCAAGTATGGACAGAGACGCCGATGAGCGTTACGCCAAAGGGCGGGTCGATTACAATATTGCCTGGGTTTTAATGACCTTTCTCGGTATCTTCGGTGCCCATCGTTTGTATATGGGCAAGTGGATAACAGCCATTATTTGGTTTTTTACCGGCGGCTTCTTTCTGCTGGGTTTTCTCTACGACTTTTGCACCTTAAACGGACAAATCGACGAAGTTAACCGTAATTCGCGGCGATTTGGGTAAGGCAGCGGGAAGCGCTAAGCTTTCGGTTCAAGAAAATACCGAGTGTCGACTTTAGCCTTTTACAATAAACAGGCATTCACCACTTATTGCCTTGGTACTTCTCTCAGCACAATTAAGGGTCGCTATTTATACTTTCAGCGTCAACACTCAATTTTGTGCTGCGGTACCGTAAACCCAGGCGGTAATCCGTATAACGATAAGAGTCGGTATAACGTAAGGGAGTACACCAATGAATGTTGATACTAGAACTAAGCTGAGCACCACTACCATATTACTGCACTGGCTGGTGGGGTTACTCGTGATGGGCATGCTGGTCGTGGGCGTGTATATGGCGAATTTCGAAGTGTATGCGCTATACCCATGGCATAAATCCTTGGGTCAGCTGGTCTTTCTAATCGTGTTGGTACAAGCTATTCATCGCCTAAAAAATGGCTGGCCGCCGGCAGTCAGTGAATACTCACTTGCTGAGCGCGTGCTGGCTCGCGGTGTACATTATTTGCTGTTAGTCGGCGTACTATTAATGCCGGTGTTCGGCTTTTTAATGTCAGTCTTTGGCGGTAATGGCGTGGCCTTTTTTGGCTTACAGCTGGTGGCGAGAAATCCAGATCCGGTCAATGTGGGCAAGGTGATACCGCTTAATGGCCCTCTGGCGGAGGTGATGAATGCGGCGCACGGCATTTTGGGTTACTTGCTGATTTTGGCGATATTGCTGCATATTGCCGGTGCGTTTAAGCATCATCTGCTCGATAAAGACGGCACGCTGCGTCGCATGCTGGGCGCTAAGGTTTAGAACTAAGAGCCACTTTGTACGCCTTACGTTATACGCCGTAAGTTAAGGGCAGACAGCAAACCTATCTTACTCCGCAGGGATGTTTGTTATAACGGATAGCGTACCGCTGTCATTTAAAGCAATGACTCTAGCGGTAAATAGCCGAAGGCCCAAGCTCTAACGCGACTCCAACGGCTGGCCTCGGGTTCGTGTTGATAGCGCTGAATGGCCTCAGGATCAGACTCATCTAACCAGTCTAACCCAGTGCGAGAGCCCGGCTCTTTACTTATTTTTAAGCGCCAGGCGTGCTCTGGCAGTTCGGCTAAAAAGATTTCGCTGGCGAACTCGGCCATGGCTTTACTGTGAATGAACACGCCAATTTCGGTGTTGAGGCTCAGGGATCTAGGATCCAAGTTAAGGGAGCCCACAAACAAAATTTTGCGATCAAAAATCAGCGTTTTGGCATGTAAACTGGCCTTAGAAGAGCTAGGCAGACCTCGAAAGCGCCTACTTCTTCGTGATTTTTTACCGCTAGGTTGCAGCTCCCATAACTGGGCGCCAGCGGCCAGCAGTGGCGGCCGATAGCGAGCATAAGCGGCGTGCACTAAGGGCACGTCGTTGGCGGCCAGTGAGTTGGTTAAAATCGTCACCTTAGCGCCTTTCGCTACCCAGTTAGCAAAGGTAGCAACACCCTCATCTCCAGGAATAAAGTAAGGCGATACCAGCAGCGCCTCTTGGGTGACCTCTTGCCAGAGACAAGCTAACGTGGGTGCCAAATGGCCGCGAGTATCTGCACTGTCGTTCAGTAATTTATCGGGGTGATCGTAGACCAACTCTGAATCTGCCCAATACAAGGTTAACTCGCCGTCTTTTAGCCGCTCCACTAACTCTAAATCCGCCAAACGCGCCAAATAAGCGCGGCTGCTTTTATAGTGACGATGCCTGGCTAATTTTCGTCGCGCTCCCGCTAAAGAAAGCTTAATGGTTCTGCGCTGCAACGCTTGCACCGGCACAGATAAGCTGTGCTCCCAATATAAGTCGAAAGCGGTACTGACATCTGCGGCAAATTGACCTACGCCCAGTACATCTAAGTCGGTGAAGTTAAAGTATTCATCTGCGGAAAAATAGGCATTGCCAATGTTACGGCCGCCAATAATGGCGGCTTGGTTATCGGCAATAAACGACTTGTTGTGCATACGCCGCTGAACTTTAGAAAAACGCGTTAAAAAGTCTAAGTAGGGTAACTTGCGATTGGCAAAGGGATTAAATAGGCGGATCGAAATATTGGGGTGCTCAACCAGCGCTCGCAACAAACGCTCTTGGCCGTAATGGCCAAAGTCGTCGAGCAGCATGCGTACTCGCACCCCGCGATCGGCGGCGCGCACTAAGTAATGGGTAAATAACTTAGCGGTAACGTCTTTATGAAACAGATAATACTGCACATCGAGCGTTTGATCCGCGGCTTCCATCAAGGATAAGCGCGTCACAAAGGCATCTAAGCCATTGCTCAATAAGTAAAAGCCAGATGAGCCTTGCTGATTTTCTGCCTCTTTAATGATGCCTTGGCCAAGGCGAGTGTATTTGCTGTCTTTAGGCTCAAAAGGAGTGGGGAGCGGTTTACAGACCGGTCTTGGGAATCCCGTAAGCCGAGTACAGAGCAATAAAAACTTAGCAAAGTAATGAGTCATGACGTGTCTACATGGCGAATGCAAAGTGGGATTAAGTATAAGCAGTCTGTGATGCTAAAGATAAGCGCTGGCACCTGTTTAGTGCAATGACAAACGGCCTAAAGCCACGACTACCGCGCACTCATTATTCATGTAAGCAGGCACTCACCTATGCAGAGTTTTATGCTGTAACTAGGCGAATTATTGTATCCGTCATTCGTCTGTCAAGGCTCGGATTGTGAACATTTGTTGCTAAAATAATCCGATTCATCTGGCTACTTTTAGCGCAAATTTATTTTTTTGTTTGTAAATCAATGGTTAAATCCTTTAGCATGGCAAGGTTATTGCATTAAAGGAGATTATCTTGAAACAGCAGAAAATAGCGATATTAGGCGCAGGCCCAAGCGGTTTGGCGCAGTTAAGAGCGTTTGAGGCGGCACGCCTTGCAGGGGCACAAAACCTGCCAGAGATCGTCTGTTATGAAAAACAAAACGATATTGGCGGCATGTGGAATTACACTTGGCGCACGGGGTTAGATAAAAATGGCGAGCCAGTTCATGGCAGCATGTATCGGTATTTATGGTCGAACGGCCCCAAAGAATGCTTAGAGTTTGCTGATTACTCGTTTGACGAGCATTTTGGTCAAGCCATTCCTTCCTATCCGCCACGTGCCGTGCTTAAAGACTACATTATGGGTCGTATCGATAAAGCCGCCATCCTCAAATATATCCGTTTCGAGTGTCCAGTACGTTGGGTGACTTATGACGAAAGCAGCAACATGTTTACTGTTACCGTCATGAATCATAAAACTGGTGAGCAAGAAACCAATGAGTTTGATTACGTGGTAGTGGCCACCGGCCATTTTTCTACGCCGAATATGCCCTACTTCGAAGGCTTAGAGCAGTTTCCGGGCCGAGTGCTGCATGCCCACGACTTTAGAGATGCACTGGAATACGAAAACCAGAACGTATTACTAGTGGGTGCCAGCTACTCGGCAGAAGACATTGGCTCTCAGTGCTTTAAGTATGGCGCTAAGTCGGTCACCATTAGCTATCGCTCAAATCCGATTGGGTTTGACTGGCCAAAAGGTATGACAGAGCGACCGCTGCTAACTCACCTTGAAGGCAACATAGGTCACTTTGCTGATGGCAGCAGCAAGCAATTTGATGCCATTGTTATGTGCACCGGCTATTTGTTCCACTTCCCGTTTTTGCCCGATGAGCTGCGCTTACAGACGAATAACTGTTTGTATCCAGATAACTTATATAAAGGTATTTTCTTCCAGCAAAACCCCAAATTGATCTATCTGGGCATGCAGGATCAGTATTTCACCTTCAATATGTTTGATGCCCAAGCCTGGTACGCCCGTGATGCCATTATGGGTAAGATACCTGTGCCAGAGGCAGACAAACGCCAGCAAGATATGCAGTCATGGCTAGCGCGCCATGAGCAATTAAGTGGCTGCCATGACTCGATTGATTTTCAGGCCAGCTATATTCGTGACCTGCTCGGGCCCACCGACTATCCCGACTTTGCAGTGGAAGAGCAGGGTGAGTTATTTAAGCAGTGGCTGCAGGACAAGCAAGACGACATCATGGCCTTTAGAGAAAAATCCTATCCTTCTACCGTAACCGGCACCTTGGCAACTCAGCTGCCCGCCACTTGGTTAGATATTAAGGACGACTCACTAGAAAGCTTTATGTCGTTAGATTTTATTGAGAGTAATACGCTCGATAAAATCGACTAACGTCTGTCTAACGGATCCTTACTGACAAAGCCTGCCCGACACTAAGCGTGTGGGCAGGCTTTTTTGATCGCTAATACAAAGCGATACGCAGTACGCCTTGCGCGGTAGGTCAAAGAAAAACACTACATCTTCGAAGGATGAACATACGGCGTATAGCGTCAAGCTTACGGCTATCTTTCCAGTGCCGCTCTCCATTTTCGATACTGCGCTTGAGCCTGCTTGGCTGTGCAGATGCACAGCCTTACTGTTTGCCCCGGTTGGCATTGGGCCAGTCGCGCGCAGGCCAGTGGCGTGAGCGTGCCCAAACGCGGATAACCGCCAATCGTTTGACGGTCGTTAAGTAATATAATGGGTTGGCCATTAGGCGGTACTTGTACCGCACCCAGCGTTAGTCCTTCTGAGATTAAACTCTCTATATTGCAGTGCAACATTGGGCCTTGCAGGCGGATCCCCATGCGATCGGATCTAGGATCCAAGCGCCAAGGCTGAGTAAAGGCTTGGAGCAGGCTGAGATCATCAAAAAATCTAAACTGGGCGCCGGGGATCATCATGAGTGTGGCTTCTTCCTGATAATGAGGTAGCGCGTCAGTCGGTAGCTGGCGCTGAGGCATCACGTCGGCGGCATAACTACTAGAAAAAGCATTGCTAGAAAAGGCGAGCGTGTCCCCAGCCGCTAATTTACTGCCATCGGCCTGATGGCCACCCAGCTGGTCACGCATTACACAAGCCACGCTGCCTAAAATCGGTTTAGCGATAAAGCCACCCGCCACGGCTAAATAGGCGCGCACGCCGTGCTTGGCCATGCCCAGCTTAAGCTCGTCGCCTGCGGCAAGCGTAAAAGCGTGGTTGTTGGTCAGTGGCTGGCCATTTATGCGCGCTTGCATGTCGGCGCCACACAATGCCACTCGGCAAGCTTGCTCTGCTCTTAGTGTGAGTCCGCCTAAGGTAATTTCTAATGCTGGGCTACCCCAGCTGTTACCCAGTAACCAATTGGCCCAGCCCCAGGCTTGCAGATCTGCTGGTCCACCTTGGCTAATGCCTAAGTGGCGCACGCCAAAGCGACCCGCATCTTGTAAGGTGGTTAACGGTCCGGGTTTGATAACGGTAAGAAAACCCTGCATTAATACTTATCGCTCGACATGGGGGTGCAGTCTCCACCCAAACGCTGAAACTGAGCTTGGGTAATAGGCATAAAGCGCACGCGGTCGCCCACTTGTAGCAGGCTTAAGCTGGGGCGCTGCAAATCAAAGAACTGAGCCGGCGTGCGACCCAGCAGATTCCAACCACCCGGAGATGGAGCAGGATAGGCGGCAGTTTGGCGACCGGCAATCGCCACACTGCCGGCGGGCACCTTTGCTCTGGGTTGTGTTAAGCGCGGTAATTCAAGCAAGGCGGGCAGGGTGCCCATAAAAGCGAAGCCGGGCGCAAAGCCTAGGGCAAACACCCGATACACGGGCGAGCTGTGCAATTCGATTAAGGCGGGAAGCGTGAGGCCCGTATGCTGACTTAAGCGCGCCAGCTCTGGGCCCACGCTCACGTCATACCAAACCGGTAGCTCGATAACAGGCTTATGGTCGCTTGTCGCCGAGGGTTGTAGCTCGGCCAACACTTGCTGTAACAGAATACGAGCTTGAGCGTGGTCTAGTTGCATGGGGTCGAACTGTACCAATACCGTAGTGTAAGAAGGCACTAGATCTATGAGTCGCTCGCCGAAAGCCTGCTCACAGGCGCTAACTAAGGCGGTAATCCAGCCCATATTAGCCTCGTCTATGGCATTGAACAGTCGCACCAGCCAAGCATCCATGCCGGCGTTTTCTAGGCGAGGGAGCTGGCCCTCGCTCTTATTCACATTGCTGCTCACGTTAGGCTATCCAGCTTTAGGTTTTCCGACTTTAGGTTTTCCAATTTTAGGTTTTCCAACAAGTGGCGAATAGCGCTTACTGCGCCAATCGACTCAAGGTTATCGCCGTGCACGCACAAGGTGTCGGCGCTTAACACAAGCGCGCTGCCATCACAGGCCACGAGTGGCTCACCTAAGGCTATGCGGCGGGCTTGCTCGATGATTTGCTGGGGCGAGCTGAATACGGCACCGGGCAACTGGCGCGACACTAACAAACCTTGGCCGTCGTAGGCGCGATCGGCAAAGGCTTCAAACCATAGCTGCAGGCCAAAGGGTTGGGCCAGATCTAAGGCGGCTTGGTTATCTGTTTTGGCCATCAGCATTAATGGCAAGCTCGCATCATAACGGGCTACCGCTTGCATCACGGCCGCCAATTTTGTCGGCTCGCGCATCATGTCGTTATAAAGCGCGCCGTGGGGCTTAACGTAGTGCACCCGCGTACCTTCAGCGCGGCACAAGGCATCCAAAGCACCGAGCTGATAGAGCACCATATTTTCTATTTCAGCGGGCGAGCAAGCCAAGGAGCGTCGACCAAAGCCGACGAGGTCGGGATACGCCGGATGAGCGCCAATTTTCACGCCATGCAATTGCGCTAATTGCACCGTGCGGCGCATGGTATCGGGGTCTGAGGCATGAAAGCCGCAGGCGATATTAGCGAGGTCGATAAAGGGCATGAGTGCTTCGTCTTGGCCCAGTTGCCAAGCGCCAAAACTCTCGCCCACATCGGCATTGAGCAATAATTTCGCCACCGCTAACTCCTTGTTAAAAACATAATTGCAGAGCCGTTAAACATAATTTGGCTATCTTACCTTGAGTCTCTTAGCTAAACAGCCATTAGTAAAATGGGCGTAATATATAGGCACCTAATGGGTATTATTAACGGCGTACGCTTGGGGTTAAATAGTAAATAATCTTGCCAGTACGGTTTTTGTGCTTATGATAAGCGTTCATTTTAACCAAGAGGTCCGGGTAAACACCGGTGTACCCTATGGATTGCTCGCGAAGTTGCTTGCATCACGCTGTTACTTATTTACTTTCCTACCACCTTCCGCTTCTGCTGCCTTGGGCTCGCGCCGCTTGTTTTGGATTTATCTATCGTTCTGATATCGCTCACGGTATCGGCACCACTGACGCTATTCGTTCGTTGCACAATCAACAGTTGTTAAGAGGTTAATCATGGAATTGCTAATGGATCCGTCATTATGGGTGGGTTTACTGACACTAATAGCGTTAGAAATTGTATTGGGTATCGATAACTTAGTCTTTATTGCCATCTTGGTGAAAAAACTGCCGCCTCATCAGCGCGAGAAGGCGCGTATTATCGGCCTGTCTTTGGCGCTGTTAATGCGCTTAGGTTTACTCAGCGTGGTGTCTTGGCTTGTCACCTTAACGACACCCTTGGTCACATGGGGCGAGCTGAGCTTCTCGGGCCGAGACCTGATATTGCTGGGCGGTGGCGTCTTTTTGCTGTTTAAAGCGACCACGGAATTGCATGAACGGCTAGAAGGCCCCACTGAAGAAAGTAGCACCACTGGCGTTTATGCGGGCTTTGGCGTCGTTATCGCGCAGATCTTAGTATTGGATGCAGTATTCTCGCTCGACTCCATTATTACGGCAGTCGGTATGGTCGACAACCTAGCTGTGATGATGACGGCGGTGATCATCGCCATGCTGGTGATGTTAGCGGCATCTAAATCGCTGACGGATTTTGTGAATGCCCACCCAACAGTGGTGGTGCTCTGCTTAAGTTTCTTGTTGATGATAGGCTTTAGCTTGGTGGCAGAAGCCTTTGGTTATCATATTCCGAAGGGCTACTTATATGCGGCTATCGGTTTCTCGATTTTAATCGAATTTTTAAATCAATTGGCCAATCGCAATGTTACCAAAGAAGAGGCACGCCTGCCGTTGCGTGAACGCACAACCATGGCGATTTTTAATCTGATGGGGGGCAAGTTAGCGGCGGACACTGAACACGAAACCGACCATAGAGCTAACCAAGAGCCGGGCTTTGCCGAGGAAGAGCGCAATATGATAAGCGGCGTGTTATCGCTGGCTGAGCGCTCCACGCGGACCATAATGACGCCGCGTTCTGAAATCGCTTGGTTAGATATTGGCGATAGCCGCGAACAAGTATTAGCGGAGCTGATGGCATCTTCTCATAGCCAGTTTCCGGTGTGCGATGGTGAGTTGGACAACCTGCTGGGCGTGGTGCGTGCTAAAGACTTAATGGCGGGCCTGAAAGAAGGTAAAACCTTAGCTGAGCTGGCCGAGGGTAACGATTCCATCATAGTGCCCGACAGCATCAGCGTGATCCGTTTGTTGAATATACTGCGCGACGCCAGAGGCAATCTGGTGCTAGTGAACGATGAGTTTGGCACCATACAAGGCTTAGTTACGCCACACGACGTACTGGAAGCCATAGTGGGCGAGTTTCTCGATGAGGACGAAGCCCCGGAAGTGGTGGTCGAAGAAAATGGCTGGCTGGTGAAAGGCGGTACTGACTTGCACTATTTAGAGCAAGTATTATCGCGCCGTGGGCTGGTGGACCCCGACGACGAATACGCCACGCTTGCCGGTATGATCTTGGCTTGGAGCGGTGTGTTACCGGTTGAAGGTGCAACCTTTGAGCATGAAGACTTGCGCTTTGAAGTGGTGGAGCTCGATGAATTTCGCATCGCTCAAGTGCGCATTTCGCCGCTGAGTATTATAAATTAAACGCTAAGATCAGTCTTAATCGCCAGTAGGATTAACTCCGCCAACGCGCTAAGGGTTAATGACACTCATCATTTCAGCCTACTGCGAACATTCACTGGATGCTCGGTTAGGCTGAAATGATTCGTCACGGCGAGGCAAGCTCGCCCCAGCGACACTCGTCAAATGCCGTTGAGCGCCATGGACGGCGCGAGTGTCAACATTGCAGGAGCCTTTGTTGACCATGGCATTTGACGGTTGGCTCCGATAATTCCTACTGGCTCTCTTAGCAACACTGAGTTATAAATAAATCAAACGGTGCCCAATTGGGCGCCGTTTTTTATCCGTGGCTTTCACCTCACGCCTTACGCGATGGGCTTGGTCTAACTTCCAGCTTCAGGCTTATCGCTTCCAGCTATAAAACCGCTTTAATCGCCGCCTGCAGCTTAGGATCGTCAGGCTTGGTGAGGCTAGAGAATACCGCCGTTACTTGGCCTTCTTTATTTAAGACGAATTTATAGAAATTCCAGCGCGGCGCCTTACCGCTTTGGCGAGTAATTTCTTTAAAAATGGGGTGGGCGTCTGTGCCGCGCACCACAATGGGCTGCGACATATCGAAGGTGACGCCAAAGTTGACGAAGCACACTTCGGCCGCTTCGGCTTCATCCTTAGCTTCTTGTTTAAAGTCATTGGAGGGAAAGCCCACCACTTTTAAGCCTTGGTCTTTATAGGTTTGGTGCAGCGCTTCTAAGCCTTCAAACTGGCCGGTAAAGCCACAAAAGCTGGCGGTATTAATCACCAGCATCGGATGGCCAGCAAATTGATGCATGTCGAGCATCTCACTGGAGTGCAGGCGTGGCAGTTGTTGTTCATACAAGGCCGCAGTATCGGGCTCGGCCGCCGCTGTTGCTGCAAATAGGGGCTGACACAGTAATAGACTGCAGAGTGCGCTGGATAAACGTTTCATGAGTGTTCCCTTACATAATGAGCCGTTGAATAAATAATAGACCCGAGCAAGCGCGAAAAGCTTACTCGGGTCTAAGGCTGTATTCAGCTTAATTCATGATGTTACCGCTGAGCCTGCTATTTGCGGATCTGCAGCTAGTCGCGCCGATTGACTGAGGAAAATCAGCTTACTGAGCCAAGACTAACTCGGTAATGGCTTGGCCTAGTTGCTGTGTGCTGGCCGAACCACCCATATCACGGGTGAGTGCATGGCCTTCGCGAATGGCGGTTTCGATAGCACTCATCATAGAGTCGTGCATTTCTTGATGGCCTAAATGTTGCATCATCATGGCCGCGGCCCAGATGGTACCGATAGGGTTGGCGATATTTTGGCCGGCAATATCCGGTGCCGAGCCGTGCACCGGTTCGAACATGGACGGCAGATTTTTCTCCGGATTGATGTTGGCCGACGGCGCTATCGCTATGGTGCCAGTGCAGGCCGGACCTAAGTCCGACAAAATATCGCCGAATAGATTAGATCCCACAATCACATCGTAAAACTCGGGCATTCTCACCAAGTTGGCGGTGAAAATATCGATATGGAATTGGTCCACCTTTACGTCAGAATAATGCTCGGCCATGGCGGCCACGCGGCTGTCCCAGTAAGGCATGGAGTGAAACAAGCCATTCGATTTAGTGGCTGAGCTTAGGTGTTTCTTGTCACGAGACTGAGCCAATTCAAAGGCGTATTTCAGGATGCGATCCGTGCCCTTGCGAGTAAAGATGCTCTGCTGAGACACCACTTCGTCTTCCGTGCCTTCGTATTGAATGCCGCCGATGGCCGAGTATTCGCCTTCGACGTTTTCGCGCACTACGTAAAAGTCGATATCGCCGGGCTTCTTGTTGGCCAGTGGCGACTGTAGCCCTTCAAATAAACGTACTGGGCGCAAGTTAACGTATTGATTAAAGGCGCGGCGAATCGGCAGCAGCAGGCCCCACAGGGAAATATGATCTGGCACACCCGGAAAGCCCACGGCGCCGAGAAAAATCGCATCGAACGCCTTGAGTTGTTCAAGGCCGTCTTCGGGCATCATGCGACCCGTCTTATGATAGGTTTCGCAAGACCAATCAAAATGAGTGAAATTCAGCTGCACGCCGTGCTTTTTCGCCGCGGCTTGCAGCACTTTTAGACCTTCGGGAATGACTTCCTTGCCGATACCGTCACCGGGAATAACCGCGATATTGAAATGTGACATATTTGTAACCTCAGGTTGCTGAAAGTGAGAACTTAGGCACTCAGTTTAAGGCAGCCTCTGATAAGATGTAGTCACAAAGTGTAATCTCTGAGTTTACAGATCATGGACAAGTTGCCGGCGCTAGAAGACATCAAGGTATTGGTTATTGCAGCTCGCCTGATGAGCTTTTCGCGGGCGGCGGAACAGTTGCTGGTATCGCCCGCCTATATCTCTAAGCGCATCAAGTTACTGGAGAAAAACTTAGGCGTAGTACTTTTTTTTCGTTCGGCGCGGGCCATTAGTTTAACGCCGGAAGGGGAGATTGTGTGGCGCACGGGTGAGCAATTACTGCAAGGGCTAGAGGCCATGACAGCCGAGCTTAGGGCGTCGCGAGAAGAGATTTGTGGCGTGCTGCGCATTAGTTGCAGCACCGGCTTTGGCACCGAATATCTCAACCCTTTTATTCTGTCATTACGCGCCGCTTATCCGCTGTTAGATATAGATTTAACGCTGGCCGATAGGGCGGTCGATCTGATCAGTGAAAACATGGATTTGGATATCTACATCGGTGGCGCCATTCCCGAACAGTATATTGCGCGGCGCATCGCCAGTAATATCCGGATTTTTTGTGCCGCACCCGCCTATTTAGCAGAGCACGGCTGGCCAGAAGACCCGCGCGAGCTGGAGCAAAAGCACACCTGTATCACCATTCGCGAGCGTAATCAGGCACCGGCTTCTTGGAAAATTGAACGCCAAGGAGAGTTGATGACAGTCGCACCGAACAGCCGACTGAGCGTGAATAATGGCGATGTGGCTAAACAATGGTGTGTGAATGGGCAGGGCATATTACTGCGCTCTATTTGGAACGTGCAGCACGAATTGGATCAAGGGCGACTGGTGCAGGTGCTGCCCCAGTGGCAGCAGGCGGCCGATGTGTATGCTGTGTATTCGCGTAGCATCAAAAGCAGCGCTAACTTAAGAATTTTCATCGAAAATCTCGAGCAATATTTAGCCCAAAGATGGCAACGCCCCGTTCAGGATGAACGTATCAAGGTGGATAAAAATCAATGACCAACATCAATGCTTTTGGCAGCCGCCTGCTGTCTGAGCTGGCGCAAAAGAAAATGAGCCAGCTTAAGTTGGCTCAAGAGCTGGGCGTGTCGCGCACTGCTGTTAACAAGTGGACCAAAGGCGGCATGATAGATGACGGTAACTTAGACCGGCTGGCCTCCTTTTTAGACGTAGATAAAATTTGGTTAAAATACGGCAGTCAGTATGCCAGTGCGCAGGGCGAGACCAGCCCGGCGGCGCGCAATATTAATGAAGTGCATTTACAGGAATCGGCAGAAATCGTCACTTGGGAGTGGGATCTGCTGACGCAAAAGGTGCAGTATTCCGACAATGTAGAGGCGGTATACGGCATCCGCGTTAGTAGTAACGACGAGTTTTGGGCCTTAATGAGCGATGAAGCCAGAGAAAAACTGGTTAAGGGTTATTCGAAAATTATCCGCGAAGGCGGGGCTCATGAAATGGACTTTAAAATCGACCGCGACGGCGAGTATCGCTGGATAACCTCCCGCGCCACGGGCGTTAAAGGCCCTAATGGCAAGGTGACTAAGTTGGTCGGTATTAGCTTAGATAACACTGAGCGTAAGAGCACGGAATTACGGCTGCGCAAGATGCAGCAGTATTTCGACGTCTTATTGGCGCACATTACTCACTTAGTGGCCTTTACCGATGTGGCTGGAGAAATACTGGCCAGCAATTATGAAAGCCAAGCGGAAAAAATCAGTTATTTGGAATTGCAGAGCCTGCTGTATCAACTGGTGGTCAATAACCCGGAATGGCTTGAGCAAATGTGCGCGACTGGCCGTGGCCAGATCAATTTTCAGGGTCGAACCGTTAACGGCTTCCATCATCTGGACAGCGACCAGCAGCCGTTTTTGATGTTTGAATTGAGGTAACTGAAATTACTAGCTGAGGCTGGGTTCCTACTCAGACTTTCACATAAAAAAGGGCTCTTGCTGATCACTTAGTGATGAACAAGTGCCCTTTTTCTTTATGGTATTAACGGTTTCTTAATTGATGGCTGAATTTATGGCTGGCACCAGCAACAGCCAACGCCAGATTGAGGAAAGAGAGAGCAGGAAATGCTGTAGCCGGCCATCAAATGCCATGGACGGCATTTGCTGAGCGTCGCATGGGTGCGGTTTAGCGCGTCGGCGGATGCAATCCTGCTGTCTCTTCATGAATGTCGAATGCTTAGATATCCAACACCAAGCGTTGGCCCTTGGCGCGGGACACACACAACATCATGGTTTTTTGTGCGGCGCGCTCATCGTCATCCAAATAATGGTCACGGTGATCGGCTTCACCTTCCAAGATGCTGGTTTCGCAAGTTCCGCATACCCCGTTACGGCACAGGCATTCGATGGCGATGCGTTTGTCGTCTTCAATGGCCTGTAAGATAGAGGTACCTTCGCCTATTTCTAAGCTGAAACCAGAGCGCTGAAAATGCACTTCAAAAGAACTGCCGGTGCTGGCTACTGCGCCGAAGTTTTCAAAGTGCACCTGTTTCTCGCCTAAATGCGCGTTGCCTTGCTCAATCACGGCGTTAATTAACGGCTGTGGGCCACACACATAAAGATGGCTGTTTTTATCTTGCCCCTTCACCAGCTGCTCAATCGACAGATGCTGATCTAGTGCGTTGTCGTACACGTGTAAACGCTGGCCAACACGCTCGCGCAGTTCGTTTACATAAGCGGCATTGGCGCCATCGCGAAAGCAATAATGTAGCTCAAAATCCATGCCGGCCGCTTCTAACTCATAGAGATACGACATAAAAGGCGTGATGCCAATGCCACCGGCCACCAAAATATGCTTACAAGTAACGTCTTGAACCAGCGGGAAAAAGTTTTCGGCGGGCGACAGATGTAGCTCATCACCTTCCACCACGCTGTCGTGCATATACGCCGAGCCACCCTTAGACTGTTCATCACGCAGCACCGAAATACGGTAATGCTGAGGCCGCTTTGGGTCACTGATCAGCGAATAAGCCCGGCGAATTCCCGCTTCGTCCATGTGCACGGTAACGTGGCTGCCGGCACTAAAAGTGCTCAGCTGCGCGTCTTGCGCGATAAATTCAAACATCTTTATGGTCGGGCTAAGCTGTTGGACGCGGCTCACCTTGACGGAGATTTTTTGCTGGTTCATAAGAGTGTTACTCCCTATCAGATCAGGCGATATCGACGCACAGGTACTTCACGGTCAGGTAGTCTTCGATCCCATAACGGGAACCTTCTTTACCCAAACCCGATTGCTTAACGCCGCCAAAGGGCGCGACTTCGTTGGAGATCATGCCGGTATTAATGCCGATCATGCCGCTTTCTAGCTTTTCTGCCACGCGATAGACACGGCCGATATCTTGCGAAAAGAAGTAGGCGGCCAAGCCAAAGATGGTGTTGTTGGCCTGAGCTAGCACCTCATCTTCGTCTTGGAAACGGATCAGGGTGGCGATAGGGCCGAAAATTTCTTCGTGCACTATGTCCATGGTGTCGTTCACATCCACCAAAATCTTGGGGTTGATGTAATTACCCTGTTCGGCAACTTCATTACCCAGCACCAGCTGACGCGCACCTTTGGCCAGCGCATCGTCGAGCAGCACTTGCATGCCATCTATGGCGCGGCGAGTGATCATGGGGCCGATATCGGTGTTTTGCTCTAAGCCATTGCCGACGCGCAGCTTGCCCACCTGGGCGGCAAATTTTTCAAGAAATTCCTCGTAAACCGCATCATGGATATAGAAGCGGTTTACGCAGACGCAAGTTTGACCGCCATTGCGAAACTTAGCCTGCACCGCACTGGTCACGGCCTTGTCGATATCCGCATCGTCAAATACGATAAAGGGCGCATTACCCCCCAGCTCGAGGGAGGTTTTCTTGATGGTGGACGCACATTGTTCGTACAGGGTGCGGCCCACCTGAGTGGAGCCGGTAAAAGAAAACTTGCTGATTAATGGATGCTGCGTCAAAGGCGCACCTAAGGTGCGGGCATCCCCTGTGATCACATTAAAAATACCGGCGGGAATACCCGCCTGATCGGCCAGCTCCGCCAAGGCCAGTGCCGTAAACGGCGTTTCCGAGGCTGGCTTAATAATGATGCTGCAACCGGCCGCCAAAGCGGGGGCGGCTTTACGGGTGATCATGGCCGCCGGAAAATTCCAAGGTGTAATGGCGCTACAAACGCCAATCGGCTGCTTAATCGTAGACAGGCGGTTAGTGTTCACGGTTTGGGCGATAGTTTCGCCGTAAACCCGCTTACCTTCTTCGGCAAACCACTCCACAAATGAGGCCGCATAATGGATCTCTCCTTTAGCTTCGATCAGCGGTTTTCCTTGTTCCAGCGTCATGATGGTGCCTAAATCGTCGACGTTCGCCTCAATGAGCGCAAACCAACGATTCAGGATCTTGGCTCTGGCTTTGGCCGTGATCGCTGCCCAATCGGTTTGCGCGGCATGGGCTTGCTCTATGGTGCGGTTAACGTCGGCCACCGTCAGGCTAGGCACAGTGCCCAGCACCGACTGATCGACGGGATTGGTGATAGTAAGGCAGAGTTCCGTATCTACCCATTGGCCGTTGAGATAGCAGGCTTGGCGAAACAGCGCCGTGTTATTGAGCATATTCATTATCTTTTCTCCTGATCGAAAGCAGTGGATATCGGTTTAGCCTAAATGCGCCTTGGCCAGCAGCTGGTGGAAATGTGCCACGCCATGCTCGCTGATGCCGCTGCGCTGACGGTCCGTCATTATCCGGCCTTGGCCGCGATAGCCGCGAGATTGCAGGCCCTTCTGTACGCTTTCGACGAGGCGCAAATCTTCTGGGCGAAACACGGTGCGATACCATTCGATCAAGTCTTTTTGGTATTCAGTCAGCTCTTCATTCAAGAAGTAAATGTCGTAGTGCTGCAAGGTTTCACCGGCGCTGACTGGGAACTCATAAATCACCGTCATAAAGTCGCCACCGGGCGGCATGTTAAACATAGTGCAAGGCCAGATCCAAAAACCAAAGAAGCGTGGGTCGGTTACTGACTCATCAAACTTGAAAGAAGACTCAGACGGCTTAGCTTTGCCAATCTGTACCGTCCAATTATCGTGTAATTGATGGTCGTATACGCCCACATCCACTGAGCTGGCGAAGCTGACGTGGTTAGTGGGGCAGTGATAACACTCGGTATAGTTATCCACTATGGTTTTCCAGTTCGCCGGCGTATTACTCACGAAGCGGGCGGCCAGTTTTAAGTCTTTAATGACGCTACAGGCTTCGGCCATTTTTGCCGCAAGGCCTGGCAATTGCTCTTCAATGGGCTGCGGCTCGCCATTGGTTAAGTTGACGTAAATAAAACCGGCGTGCTCTACCACATGGAAACCGCTCAGGCTCATGGCATCGGCTTCAAAATTATGGACGTTTTCACAGTTAGTGGCGTGTGCCAGCTGGCCATCTAGCTTAAAAGCCCAAGCATGATAAGGGCAGGTGATCACATTCTTCGCCTTGCCGGCTTCTTCGCTCAGCAGCTGGTGACCGCGGTGGGGGCAGACATTATAAAAGCCGCGCAATACGTCATCGCGGCCCCGCACTATGATCAAGCTTTCACCTATCAGTTTGCGGGTTATATAGGCATTTTTTTCTGCCACTTCACTGCAGTGGGCAACGCAAACCCATGAATTAGCAAAAATCTTTTCTTTTTCGAATTCAAATGCATCGTCAGTAGTGTAATAACGCGCCGGAATGGTCCACGCGTTTTCGATGTCGAGGTGATCATTGATGGAAATCATTTTGTTAGCATTGTTCATGGCTGCATTACTCCCCGTGTAAACCTTGAGTTGACGTTGAGGAGGATACTAGTAGAGCATGCTAGTTTAGGTCAACGGTAAATTACAAAAAAGTTAACCAAGTTAACGCTTTTATATTTATATCTATATATATCAATGGCTTAAGTGTTGGTGTATTTGTTTAATTTAAGTTAATTTTTTGTTGACTGCCGCCTCGGGTCTGACTATTGTTTGTCAACCCACGGTGTTTTTGTGAGTGGTGAGCAAACGATGTGGCCCGTATGGAATGTGTGAGTAAATGGAGAAGTGTGATGATGCAACACAAAAAATCGGTATTTTATATATCGTTAATTCTTAGCTTGATGTTAATTAGCTTGGGTGTGTTTATCCCTGACAAACTGGAGAGTTTCTCCAATGGTTCACTCAGCTTTATCTATAACAACCTAGGTTGGTTTATTCTGGGTAGTGTGTTTATCTTCTTTTTATTTTGTATGTATTTAGGAATGTCAAAGTTTGGCCATATACGGCTTGGCGATGACACGGATCGGCCCGAATACAATACGGCGACTTGGATTGGCATGTTATTCAGTGCCTCCATTGGTATTAGCCTGGTATTTTGGGGCATTGCGGAACCTGTTTCATATTATATAGCCCCACCGTTTGGCGCTGGCTCTAGCGATCAGTCGGCAAAAGTTGCCATGCAGTATGTTTATTTGCATTGGGGTGTGTCGGCTTGGTCTTGTTATGCCTTAGTGGGCGTATCGCTGGCGTTCTTTCAATTTAGAAAAAAATTGCCAGCTTCACTGAGCTCGGTCTTTTATCCACTGATCGGCGATAGAATAAGAGGCCCCATCGGCAAGTGGATTGATGTGTTGGTTATTCTTTCTGTGGTCATTGGCATAGCTACCTCGCTGGGTTTTGGTACCTTGCAGGTAAATAGCGGTATTAATTCACTGTGGGGGTTCCCGATTAGCACCACCACCCAGGTCATCATCATTGCTCTGGTCACTGTGGTGTATATCTCGTCCACCATCTCGGGTTTGCAGGGTGCTATCAAACATCTTTCTAATCTGAATATGCTGCTCGCCTTTGCCTTGCTGGCCTTCGTGCTGATCATGGGTCCTACGCAAACCATTTTTAAAGTGCTGTTTCAGGGTATTGGCGACTATGCACAAAACTTTGTCAGCATGTCGTTTCGTACCGAGCCGTATGGTGACGGCAAGTGGATTGCTAACTGGACCTTATTTTACTTTGGCTGGTGGATTGCCTGGGCACCGTTAGTGGGTAGCTTTGTGGCGCGTATTTCTAAAGGCAGAACCATTAAAGAGTTTATGATGGGCGCGGTATTCATTCCCGCACTGGGTTCCTTCGTTTGGTTTGCGGTGATGGGTGGCTCTGCTATTCATATCATTCAAAACTTAGGTGAAGTGGCATTGGCAGAAGCGGTAAAAACCGATGTGACTTCAGCGTTGTTTAAGTTCTTAGAATATTTCCCTATGAGTACTTCCCTCAGCATTTTAGCCATGGTGTTGGTACTGATATTCTTTATTACCTCGGCAAACTCGGCAGTATTCGTATTGGGTATGATCAGTGAAAATGGTAACCCTAATCCCACTACCACTACCAAGGTTATCTGGGGTGTGGTGATCGCCGGTATTGCGATGGTGTTGATGATGACGGGTGGTTTGTCTGGCTTGCAATCGGCACTGGTGGCCACGGCACTGCCGTTGTCGGTACTGATGCTATTAATGTGTTATTCCACTTACAAAGGCTTGAAAGAAGAAATAGACGGGCCAAGCATGGTTGTCATGCACAATGCAGACGATAAACAAAGTTTGCGCACCACCATATTGACCGAGGAAGTCTAAGATTAATGATTGATACGCCCGACCCTTGAGCTGAGAGAGGGCGTTAATATGCTAATGCTCTAAGTTTTACTTACACATGAGTATTATTAAAAATCCCTGACTTGCGAGAGTCCGGGATTTTTTTGCTTCAGCCATTATCACCACTACCACCAGCGTCTCAGTTTTAGCCATAGAGCCAAGGCTAAGGCGAGCAGTACTAGCAGACTAAAAAATATACTAAAGGCCCAGGGGTGCTCGGCGCCGGGAATGCCGGCCAAGTTAACGCCAAATAGACCGGTTAAAAAGGTGGCGGGTAAAAACAATAACGCCAAAATTGAGATCTGATAGGCGCGCCTGTTGGTGGCGGCCGTCATCATATTATTAATTTCATCGGCCAAAATCGCGGTGCGCGCCACGCCAGCATCTAAGTCATCTAACCAGCGGCGCAAGCGCTCGGCGATCTCCAGTAAACGGCGGCGGTCGTCGTCTTCAAGCCAAGAGATTTTTTCGCTGGCAAGCCGTGCCACTAAATCGCGCTGGGGTGATAAGTAACGGCGGATTAAGATTAATTGCTTACGTATCCGGCTTAAGTGGCCGCCGGCGGGCTGCTGATTTTCGAGTACGGTTTCTTCGAGGGCCAAAATATCATCGTGTAAGGAGTCGACAAACTCTCCGGCGCGGTCGGTCAAGGTATCGCACATTTCTACCAGCCAGTCGCCGGTGTTGACTGGCCCTGCTTGTTCTTGTAACTGTTGATAGACATCTTGCTCAGACAATAAAGGCCGGCGGCGGCTGCTGATAATCAGCTGGGCATTAATAAAGATGCGCAGTGCCACCATTTCTTCGGGCTTGTCTTGGTCGTTATGATTAATACCGCGCAACACCAATAACAGGCCGTCGCCATAGCGCAGTAACTTAGGTCGATTGCTTTGGCCTAATAATGCCTCGCGGGCTGCTTCGTTTAATAACGACGTTTTGAACAACCACTTTTGCGCCTCAGGTCGGCCGTAATCTAGATGTAACCAAGCCGGATGATTATCAAATAACGGCTTGTCTGCCAGCAGCGGCGTCATGCCACCATCGCCGGTGAGTTGTAAGCTATAGATGCTCTGCTTGGGCACTAATTCCATCTTGGTCTCTTCTTTGTGGGGCTTGGCGGTCTTTTTATTGCGGTTAAACATATTAACTAATCGCCAACTAATTGCGATCAAATGGGTATCATAGGCGAATTCCGGTTTTTTTATCTAGGTTGATGCATGCGACGCGGTTCTTTTTCTCCTGAAGCGGGCGATAGCAGGTTTAATTGGCAAACCTTGCGCACGCTACTGCCTTATTTATTGGAATATCGGTTGCGTATCACGTTGGCATTGGTGTGCTTAGTCGCGGCTAAGGTGGCTAGTGTGGGCTTGCCTTTTATTTTGAAGCACATAGTTGATGCTTTAGATAAAGGCGTGGCCAGTGACGGCGTAGCTAAAATATTGGTTTTACCTTTAGGCTTATTATTGGCTTATGGCGTAATGCGGCTAGCTAACGTCTTGCTGGGAGAAATTCGCGATGCGCTGTTTGGCCGAGTGACCGAACGTACCATGCGCCGCATCGGATTAACGGTATTCAGACATCTGCATCGGCTGGAGCTGGATTTTCATCTAAATCGTAATACCGGTGGCCTGTCGCGCGATGTGGAGCGGGGCGTGTCCGGGGTCAGTTTTCTGCTGCGTTTCATGGTGTTCAATATAGTGCCGACGCTGTTTGAAATTGCCATGGTGATTGGCGTGTTGCTGGTTAACTATTCCATTTGGTTTGCGCTGGTCACCTTGGTGGCGGTGGTGTTCTATATCGGCTGGTCTGTGATTGCCACCGATTGGCGCACCGGCTATGTGCGCGCGGCTAATCTTGCCGACTCGCAAAGTAATACCCGTGCCGTAGACAGCCTGCTGAATTTTGAAACCGTGAAGTATTTTACTAACGAGCACCATGAGGCAGAACGCTACGATAAAGATTTGGCCGAGTGGGAAATCGCACGGCGCAACAATCGCTTAAGTTTGTTTGCACTCAATGGCGGCCAAGCGCTGATTATTGCCATCGCCATGACGGTGATGATGATCTTGGCTGGAAAGAATGTGGTGGCAGGCACCATGACGCTGGGCGATTTTGTGTTAATTAACGCCTTTATGATGCAGCTATTTTTACCGCTGAATTTCTTGGGCTTCGTGTACCGAGAAATGAAAAGCTCCATGGCTAACGTGGAGCGTATGTTTGCCTTGCTGCGCCGTAAACCGGCGATTAATGATGCAATCGAGGCGACCGAGCTGGCGATTAGCCAAGGTGCCATTGAGTTTAACGAGGTGAGCTTTGGCTACGGATCTGAGCGAGTGATTTTAGATCGGGTGAGCTTTAGCGTACGCGCTCAGCAAAAAGTGGCAATAGTGGGCGCCAGTGGCTCGGGCAAGTCGACGCTGGTGAAGCTGTTGTTTCGATTTTATGACGTAGATGCCGGTAGCATCTTGATTGATGGTCAAGATATTCGCCACATTACGCAAAGCTCACTACGCCAAGCCATTGGCATAGTGCCGCAAGATACTGTGTTATTTAACGCCTCTATCTTTGACAATATTCGCTACGGACGCATTAATGCTTCTGATGCAGAAGTGCTCGAAGCTATCCGCCTCGCGCATTTAAGCGATTTTATTACCCGCTTGCCGGAAGGCGTCGACACGCTGGTGGGCGAGCGCGGCCTTAAGCTCAGTGGCGGCGAAAAGCAGCGAGTGGCGATTGCGCGTACCATTCTTAAACGGCCCGCCATCTTAGTATTTGATGAGGCCACCTCATCCTTGGACAGTCGCTCCGAGCAAAGCATATTGCAGGCCATTGCCGAGGTGTCGCGGGGGCAAACCAGTCTAGTAATAGCACACCGCTTATCCACTATTGTTGATGCGGACCATATTTTAGTGATGGATCATGGCCGCATAGTGGAGCAAGGCAGCCATGATGAGTTATTAGCTCAACAAGGTCGCTATGCCCAGCTGTGGAATATTCAACGGCAACAGCATGCACCAGATTGATGCCGCTGGAATGGTGGACAGCATTGTCTGGATGCCTAGCTGGCGCAGCGCTGGTTAAGGCACAAATCAAAGCAAGTGTCGTTTTGCCGATTATTCTGGCTGACGGTAGCAGGTAATCTGACGATGCTGGTTGTTTTCGGTTACGGCGTGTGGGCACTCTGAGCCATGTGCAGGGGAATCTTGCTTTCGACAGGTGAAAAAAGCGGGCCCAGGCCCGCTTTAGTAATAAGTGAATCAGACCGGCTCGTGGAGCCGGGTGCTAGCGGCCAGCCGGTAGCGAAGCATATCTATCAGTAAAAACACCAGCAGGCTGGCGCCCATCACCGGCAGGCCCAACCCCAGTGTTAGGGCAAGCACCAGCGTAACGATGCGACTCGCGGTGTTCAGCCTGCGCCAGGCCTGACTAAGTAATAGCGTGCCGGGAGTCGGCCGCCGCCGCCACCACATGCGATAACCGAGTAAGATCATCACCAGCAGACCCAGGCCAAAAGCCGCCAGCAATAGCTGGTTGGCTAGGCCAAACAAGACCCCCATGTGCGCATCAATTCCCCAGCGGATCAGCTTGGCAACCAATGGAAATTGCGCAAAATCGGCTCGGCTGGTTACGCGCATCTGCTGCGGATCGACGGCCACGCTGTCTACCTGGGTGGGCCAGGATCTGTCCACCTCGCGCACTAGCCAGGCGGTGCCGGTCTGTTGAGCGGGGCGAATTTCCAGCAAGTTGGCATCAATACCGGCCGCCCGAGCGGTGGTGAGTACGGGATCGAACAGTGCCGGGTTGATCGGTATCGGCATGGGAGCTGGCTGAGCAGGGTGCCCATGATGGCCTGCATGCTCATCCACGGCCACGGCGGGGTCTGTCAGTTGCAGCGAGACCGAGGGCGTGACCCAGTTCAGGCAGGAGCGAAGGGTGTCGATATTGCCTCCGGCCCATTTGGACCAGGTCAGGCCGGTGGCCGAGAAGAACAACAGGCCCGCCATAATCCACAGGCCAATCAGGCTGTGCCAGCGGCGCAGGCGACGCCGGGGGCCGCGGTTGGCCTGCCTGCTGCGCCACCACAGCAGCACACCGCTCAGGGCTGCAATCCACAACCAGGACGCAGCCAGCTCGCTGTATAGGCGACCAGCCTCTCCTAGCATCAGGTGTCGGTGTAGATAGTCCAGCACAATGCGCAGCGGCAGTATGCCGCTGCTGCCATAGCTGACCAGCTGGCCCTTGATTTCTAGGCTGACCGGATCTACGAATACCGCCAGACTTTCGCCGTCGTTAAGTTCAGGTTGACTGAACAGAACACGGCTGTTGCTGCCGGGAGCGGGCGCCGGGCGCACGGCCGTCAGGGTTGCGTCGCCGTTCAGGCTGGCGCGGGCGGCCGCTATCTGTTCGGCCAGCGGGCGGGTCGGGCCGATCGAGTCAGTGAACAGCTGCTCAGCGTAAAGTTGGCTTTCCAGCTGAGGGGTGAGTACATAGAGCACGCCGCTCAGGGTGGCGACGAGAATGAAGGGGCCGATAAACAGGCCGATGTAAAAATGTAGCCGGAGCAAAAAAGCGGTCAGGCTTGCTGAGCCCGGCTTGCGCCGCACGGTGGCGGCAACATCTGGTGATGACATGACAATTCCTTTTAAGGGGGCGCCCAGGGCGCACACCAAGGCGCGTCTGTCCGGCGAGGCGGACAGACCAAAAGCCGCTGTAGGCGGCAGTATCAGGCGGAGTTGTCAGTGGCGAGGCGGTGCCCGAGCCAGAAAGGGCGGCCTGGGCCGACGAAACGAGGTGAATGACAGGCGCAGAACCCGAAAACGTAGCAAGGCCGCGGTGGCAGCCAGCAGGGGCACGCTCAGCGTCAGCCAGAGCAGTTGGCCAAGCAGGGTACAATAGCCGCAGGCATCGTGGCTAGCATGGTCGTGGGTGGGGATATCGCTGTCGTGAGAGTGATGAGTACGGTGCTCAGCCGTTGGCGGTGAATGCTGCGCCTGCAGGTAACGGGATATCGGTGGCGCCAGATAAATCATCAGGGTCGCCAACAGAGCCAACCAGGCGGCCGAAAGGCGGTGTCTATGATAAAAAGCGTACAGCAACCGGTATTCCCGAGCCTGTTGAAATGAGTCGTCACTTTAACAGTCAAGTCAGAATATGGACAGAGCCTGCGGGGCTTATACTTGCACAGGCAATGGTGTGAAGGAGCCGTTATGAGAGATAGCATTTTCATGATTTTTATGGCGTGTGTGCTGTGGCCGCTGCAGGCGGTGGCGCTGGAGCTTTCACCGGCCGATATGCTTGGCTGGGAGCACAAGCGCTTTGCCGGAGATACCGAGTACCGGCTGGTGTTCGACCCCCAGCTGCAGCAGCAGGTGGTGCGAGCCAGCAGCCGAGCGGCGGCGTCGGGTCTTTTCTATGAGCAACGGATCGATCTGGATGCCACTCCTTGGCTCAGCTGGCGCTGGCGAGTAGAACAATTTCCGACCGTAACCAAGGAGCGCGCGAAGTTGGGGGACGATTTTGCGGTGCGGGTTTATGTGGTGGTGCGCGACGGCTGGACTCGGCTGAGCAGTAAAGCCATCAGCTACGTCTGGGCACAGCAGGCTAACGCGGGGCAGACTTGGGCAAATCCCTTCGCCGGCGATAAAGCTATGATGTGGGCGCTGCGTAATCGCCAAGATGGTGATGGTTGGATAAGCGAAAAACGCAATATCAAGGCGGATTTGCGGCGGCTGTTCGGCAAAGACTTTCGTTATCTTGACGCCGTCGCCATTATGAGCGACGCCGATAATAGCAACAGCAGCGCCATCGGCTATTATACGGGCTTGGTATTTACCCGCGAATGATATTGCTCCATAACGAGGTTGCAACACCGATGAAAAGAATTCTGCTTATCCTGCTGGTATGCTTTGGCTTCGCCGGCAACCTGCCTCAAAACCCGCCACTGTTTAGTGTGTTATCAAGCGCCCTGGCCGCCACCGATCCGCTCGCGCAGGCGTACCAGAACCGGCAGAGCGATGTGCAAGTAGAGGGCAGTGGCCGAGTGGTTCGTCTGCTAAAGGATGACAATAAGGGCTCCCGTCATCAGCGATTTTTATTGGTCTTGCCGAGTGGTCAGACGTTGCTGATTGCCCATAATATCGATTTGGCACCGCGGATCGACACCCTGAAAGTCGGCGATACGGTGGCGTTTTACGGTGAGTATGAATGGAATAAAAAAGGCGGCGTGGTGCACTGGACTCACCACGATCCTAAAGGACGCCATCTAGGTGGCTGGCTGCAACACAATGGCAAACGGTATCAATAGTCTGCCATTGGATATTTGAAAAGAGCACTCAATCATGTCAGAACAAGATCAGTACATAGCACACACCGAAAATTGGGTGAAACAGGTGATCATGAAATTTAACCTGTGCCCTTTTGCTCGCCGCGAGGTGGAGCGCGCCAGTATTCGCTATGCGGTGATTGCAGCGCATAAACCTAAAGCCGTGTTGCTGGCGCTACTAGCCGAATGCGCCTTGCTTGATCAAGACCCTGCAATAGAAACCACCTTAGTGATATTGCCGCGCGGTTTTGAAGGCTTTTATGCTTATTTAGACTTGGTCGACTTGGCAGAAGACATGCTGCTCGAGCAAGGCTATGAAGGTAAGTATCAGCTGGCGAGCTTTCACCCAGACTATTGCTTCGAGGGCGAGGCCCAAGATGATGCGGCCAATTACACTAACCGCTCGCCTTACCCGACCCTGCATTTGATCCGCGAAGCCAGCATGGCGCAGGTGCTGACCGATTATCCTAACCCTGAGTCCATTCCTGAGCGCAATGTAGAATTTGCCCGGCGCAAAGGCGCAGATTTCTTCGTTAAGTTACTGGCCAATTGCAGTAAGCACTAACGTATAAGTGCATAAGTGCATAAGTGCATAAGCGTATAAAGGCGAGGCGCGGTTAATGTTGATGGACGTGTTGGCGCTGACCGCTTTTTAAAAACAAGTGCGTATCCGCATGGGCCATGTCGCAAGGTTCGCGCTCACATTGTAATGTGACATGGTGCAGTTGATGCTTATGAGCCAGGAGTTCACGGGCCGCCACTAATACTTGCTGCATATCCAGCTCAGGGATCACTAAGTGTGCCGTTAAGCTGGCCTTGCCACTGGTGAGCGCCCACACATGCAGGTCATGCACTTCTTGTACGCCCTCAAGTTGGCTTAAATCGGTATTTATTTTGTCCAAGTCCACGTTAGTCGGCACGCCTTCCAACAAAATATTCAGGCTAGCGCGCAGTAATATCCAAGTGCGCGGCAGCACCCAAAAACCAATGGCCACCGCAATCACCGAATCTACCCATTGCCAGCCGGTGAACATAATCACCAGCGCACCGAGAATCACGCCCACAGAGCCGAGCGCATCACTCAGCACTTCAAGGTAGGCGCCGCGCACATTTAAGCTGTGTTGCTGGCCGCCTACCAGTAAGTACATAGCCAGCAAATTAACGCCTAGGCCAATGACGGCAATCACCAGCATGGCCGTGGACTTGATCTCAGTCGGCTGTGCAAGGCGAAGCCAGGCTTCATACAAAATATAGAGTGCTACGGCAAACAGCAGTAAGGCGTTGAAGGCCGCTGCTAAAATCTCAAACCTATGATAACCAAAGGTGCGCTTTTGATCGGCGGGGCGCTTGGCAATTTGGATGGCTGCCAGCGCTATGGCCAGCGCTGCGGTATCGGTAAACATATGTGCCGCATCAGAAAGCAGGGCCAAGCTTTGGCTGAGTAAGCCGCCAATCACCTCAATAATTAAGAAGCTGCTCGTAAGCCCTAAGGCCCACCACAGCCGTTTACTGTGATTGTCTGTGGGCATCCCATGCTGATGGCTATGGCTATGGCTATGGCTATGTTCACTCATGAGTCATCCTTATGATGGCCGATGCAGACCGTTAATATCACTGCAGACTGCAGCACTTATCGCTATTTTCTTGTATATGCCTGGTATCTAGCGCGCATGCACTCAGTAATATCATTATTAAAGTAACGAATAAAGGCTGTGAATTTTTGCTAAATTAGAGGCGTGAAAATCGGAGTTCATTAACCTAAAGGATTCTTATGCGCGACTTACGGTTAGGTGTGTTGGCTTTATTAGCGGTTTTATTGACGGGTTGTACTGGTAAGCCGGAGGGCGTGACGCCGGTAACAAACTTTGATGCCCAGCGCTACTTGGGCACTTGGTATGAAATTGCCCGTCTTGATCATTCCTTTGAACGGGGGCTCGAGCAAGTAGCCGCCGAGTATAAGATGCGTGATGACGGTGGTATTCGGGTGCTCAATCGCGGGGTGGATGCAAGCAGTGGCGAGCCTAAAGAGGCGGAAGGTAAAGCCTATTTCGTGAATAATCCCAGTGAAGCGCATCTTAAAGTCTCTTTTTTCGGTCCGTTTTATGGATCTTATGTGGTGTTTGAATTGGACGACGCTTATCAATATGCGTTCGTGGCAGGCTACAACCACGACTACTTATGGTTGCTCGCGCGCACCCCGACCATAAGCCCGGAACTTAAGGCTCAGTTTGAAGCGAAAGCCAAGGCGTTAGGTTTTGCTACCGAGCAGCTTATTTGGGTAAAACAATTGCCCTAAGCCCCAGCCTTGGGTTTTATGGGTGGCTTTGCGTTATTTGATGGTTTATCGTAATGCGCTAATGAACGTATATATTACGAATTAAAAATAATTAATATTAGGAGCAAATAATGCTGAAAAAAGTTGCGCTGTTAGTGGTTGGTGGCGTATTCGCTAGCTCTGCATTCGCCCAAGCTGAATTATTTAAACCAGAAGACTTGGTTAAATATCGCCAGTCCATCTATCAAGTTATGAGCGCCCAAGTAAAAGTGATAGGTGCCATGGCCAAGGGTGAAACTGAGTTTGACGCCAAGGAATTTCATGAACGCACCTTAAACATGGCCAACGTGGCTAAATTGCTAGGTGAGACCTATGTGCCAGCCACTCAGGGCGTGAAAGACAGCAATATGCTGCCTGCTGCTTGGGATGATCGGGAAGGCATGGGCAACAAAGGTAAAGCTTTTGGTAGTGCTTTGCAGGAGCTGGTTGCCGCGTCAGGAGAGCCTGGTTTTGATAGAAAAGCCGCCCAACCTGCCGTCGGTAAAATGCTGAAGACCTGTAAAGCTTGTCACGACGATTACCGCGCCGACTAAGACGCGCTTTATATATATGTTGAAAGGAGCCTAAGGGCTCTTTTTTATTGGGTATTTAAAATGCATGTTTTAAAAATTGCGCGCCATCATAAATAATGCTTTTGATATTAGTGATATAGGCCGTTAGATGCTAAACATAAGCAGGCTGCATATTTAGATTGCGATAAATCTGGGGTATTTGATAGGTGCTGTTATTGGATCGCATCGTTCGAAGCTCAGTCAGAATACGGTAAGAATTTCAGAGGTACATCAGATGCAAAAATATGCAATTTCAATGCGCATCTTGCATTGGTTGACCGGGCTTATGGTTATCGGGCTATTCGCCGTTGGCCTGTGGATGCGTAACTTAAGCTATTACGACTCTCTCTATCAAGTGCTGCCGTTTTGGCATAAAAGCGTGGGCTTTTTGTTGCTGTTGTTAGTGCTGCTGCGATTAGTCGTGCGTTTCTCAACTCAACGACCGCCAGCCTTAAGCAGCCATCAGCCATGGGAGCGTATGCTGGCAAGTGCAACCGTATGGCTGCTTTATGGACTAATGTTTTGTTTATTTATTAGTGGTTATTTAATCGCTACCGCCGATGACAGGCCCGCCCCATTCTTTGGCTGGTTTGATGTTCCTGTGTTGATTAAGGCTTTTGCCAACCAAGAAGATGTGGCCGGTTTATGGCATGAATATGCTGGATGGGTCTTAATTGGCTTATCTGGGCTACACGCTTTAGCCGCGCTCAAGCACCATTTCTTAGATAAAGATGTCACCCTCAAGCGTATGCTTTAATTACGCAGTCTATTTCAAGGAGAGAATAATGAAAAAAACGCTGATTGCCGCCGCTATCATGTTGATGGCGAGCCCAGCTTTCGCCGCCCCAGAAAATTATGTGGTTGATACCGAAGGCATGCATGCCTCAATTAACTTCAAGATAAATCACCTAGGTTATAGCTGGGTAGTGGGTCGTTTTAACGACTTTAAAGGCAGCTTCGTGTTTGATGAAGATGATGTGGCCAACAACAGCGTGGCTATCACCATTAACACCAGTAGCGTGGACAGTAACCATGCAGAGCGTGATCGTCACGTGCGCAGCAAAGACTTTTTAGACGTGAAGCGGTTCCCTGAAGCCAGCTTTAAGAGCACCAGTGTGACTCAAGGTGAGGATGCAGGCGAGTATCAAGTTAAGGGCGACTTAACGCTGCACGGTGTGACTAAGCCGGTGGCGTTTGAAATTGAAGAAGTGGGGGCAGGTAAGGATCCTTGGGGCGGTTATCGTCGCGGTTTCGAAGGCGAAATGACGCTTAAGCCCAGTGATTTTGGCATTGATTACGATCTAGGCCCGGCTGCCGCCACCATGGAGTTGGAGTTTATTCTGGAAGGCGTGAAGCAATAAAAGAAAGCTGTCAGCGATAAGCCGGAAGCTGTAAGTAAAACACCGAGCCTGATGCTCGGTGTTTTTTTGTGCGCTTATCTTGGGCTGATCGCTGCTGGCTTATTACCTAGAGATAATAAAACAAATACCAAGTCGGTAGTGCCGCCAGCGGCAGTGTCACCACGAAACGCCCCCATGGAAAAGCCGTGTGCTTAGGCAGTGCATCGGCCACACGCTCGGGCGCCACGCACTTATGACCGGTAACCATGGCTTTGACTAACGCCTCACCCCGGATGCGATAAGCCACTATGGCCAATATATGCAGGCCGACTATCAATAAAATGCCGTAATAAAACCAACTCTTATGCAGAAAGGTCATTAAACCGGCGGTGGCATTTGATACATGCTTATAGAGAGGGCCTTCATAAAAAATATCGTCGCTGCTAAATAAGCCACTGGTTAACTGAAACAGTAAGGTGGCTAAGATTATCAGTACCATAATGCCGCCCACGGGATTATGGCTGAGGTAAATAGGCTTATTGGGTTTAGCGCTGGCCAAGAAATAGCGAAAAATATGCTTGGGGTGATAGATAAAATGGCTAAAACGCGCATAAGGCGTGCCCAAAAAACCCCAAATAATACGATAACTCAGTAACGCGAGCAGGGCTTGTGCGAACAGCATATGCTGTTCCATATCTTCGCCTGCGGAGCGCCAAAGCAAGAATAGTAGTAGAGGCAAGCTCCAGTGAAAAACTCGAATCGACCAATCCCAAACTTTAATGGGGCTAGAGTGTGAGCCGCTCATGTATCTATTCTCCAGTGAACTGAGTGGAGGCCATTTTACCCTGAGCCAGATGTTTATTTAAGTAAATGCTTAAATTGATAAGTCGGCTGATGTTAAGGCGCGACATGAGATGTAAAAAATCCCGACCAAGGCCGGGACTTTACTCACACCACGTACTTATAACTGACTTAGTTAGCGGGTGCGGGCTGCTTTAATTTAACGAGTGCCTGCTCTAAACCTTGGCGAAACTGGTTGCGGGTTAGCGCATCAATTTCTGACCATTTGTCCTTAGGAGCAAAGTCTACCGTGCTTTCGGTGAGTACATTTTTACTCTGCAGTGCAATCCAACGCGCATCGTAGTTACGGGTTTGCTCAGCATCCCATTCTAGCGTCTGGTTGACTATGGCTTGAAGACGCTCAGGGTTGCTCATGGAGTAAGGCGTGATCTTGGCGCCAAAGCGCTGGTTGAGCTGGCTCACTGCTGCATGCGCAGTTTCATCACCGGATTTATTGGCATCACTGCGGGCTCGTAGTTGTGCCGCGTAAAACCAAAAGGTCGCCTGATCTTGATAGTCGTTATCAAACATAATGGCTGAAATTAAATACAACACAGGCGGCGCATAATCGTTAGGCGCTTTTAAGATGGTATTAATGGTTTCGCCCTTGCCACTCGTAATGGCATCCATGGCTTGCTGAGACTTAGAGATGTCAATTTGGGCAAATTCGCCTTTCGGTTCTATTTTATCTGATGCGTTATTGGCAGCATTTTGACTACTTTGTTTGTTGGTGTTGTTTGCCGTATCCGAAGGAGTTTGGCTAGAGCAGGCGGCCAAGAAGGCGCAAAGTAGTAGCGGATATAATTTCATCGGTAAACCTCATGTATTAATAATGTATTCAGCAAAGCGGTAAATTAAGCTCAGGTCAAGAACAATAACATGAATTAAGCGCTATTTAGGCGACTCAACAGCTTGCTTGAGGCCTGTCTTGGCTGTATTTGGTTGTTGCTGCCAAAATAAATAAATATCTTGTCGGTAGGCAACTGGGATACTGTGCGAACAAATTAGTACAATCAAACCGTCTTTTTTGAGGCCACGAATACTGCCTTTAATGCTGCGCATGTCGAGTGTGAGTTGCCGACAAAATTGTAGCAAAACAGCCGGTGGCTGGCCGCTGATCACCGTCAGCTGCGTATCTTGTAAACGAATACGAAAGCTCTCTTGGCGCCGGCGCAACACATGCAGCAGGGCAAATAAAATAAGCGCAATACACAATACACTGCTGAACATCATCTCATCCTTGAAAACAGCATTCCATGACCAGATGATGACAGTTTGCACCTTAAAGGCAAGTAACGCTCATGATGCAGCCCTTAAAAATTCGTCTGGCGACATTTAACGTCGCGCTGGACAGAAGTCGACCGGGGCAGCTAGCTGCAGAGTTAGCCGCAGGATCCTCTCAGGCTCGTCATCTCGCGCATATTCTGCAACGGATCCGGCCCGATATACTGCTATTAAATGAATTTGATCATGATGGTGAGTCGGCCTGCGACGCGCATTTAACCCAGTTTTGCCAAGATTATGTGGCGGTCGGCGAGCAGGGCATAGACTATCCGCATCGTTATTTAGTGCCGACCAACACCGGTGCGTTGGCGCCCCTTGTTTTGAATAGAGAAGAGTTAAACAGAGAGTTTTTAAATCCAGATAAAGCGTCGTTACACGGCGAGATCTCGCCCTGCTTGCCCCAAGATGGCTTAGGATTTGGTGCCTTTCATGGTCAGTATGCGATGGCGGTATTATCGCGCTTTCCATTGTTGTTTGAGCAGATGCGCAGCTTTCGCCACTTTTTATGGCGCGATATGCCAGACGCTAAGTTGCCGCAAACCGAGCAGGGTAGTTACTACCGAAAACCTGTGCTCGATATCTTGCCGCTGTCTTCTAAAAACCACCTCGACTTGCCGGTATTGCTGCCCAACGCACGAGTGTTGCATCTGCTAGCCAGTCATCCTGCACCGCCTATAGATGAGGGGCTTGAGCGACGTAATAGCTGCCGTAATCATGATGAGTTGCGGCTCTGGCATGACTACATTCGGCCTGAACAGAGTGGCTACTTGTATGATGATGCGGGTAAGAAAGGCGGTTTAGCAACCGGCAGTGACTTTGTGATCTTGGGTGATTTAAATGCCGATCCACTCGATGGTGATGGTTACCAAAGTGCCATACAAAGGTTGTTGCAAGAGCCCCTGCTAAATCGCGCCGTGGCTTTGGGCGAACTGCGGCCCGCTGCCAGAGGCGGTTTTGCGCTCAAATTGCGTCAACCCCGCCAAGGATCACCTAAGTATTGGACCCATAACCAAGGGTTGCGGCTGGATTATGTCTTACCCAGTGTCGGGCTTAATGCCGTCGCCAGCGGAGTGTATTGGCCGGCGCCCAGTAACGTTGATGCCGAGCTGTTTTGGAATACGCGGGGTTGGCCTAAGCGGCGCGCCAGCTCAGATCACCGCATCGTATGGGTCGACCTCGAACTCTAGGCTTATAGCCTGTCTCTTAGTCACATCTTTTTGTTGTGCTTAATGGCGATATCAGGCAGCGCGACCGCTCCTCCGACTCATCGTAGATTAAGGCCATCTTTGCTGGATAACGGCTGCGAATATTCACCGGATATTTGGTCCATTACCCAGCAAAGATACACGCAGCAAGCTGCCCATTAGGGCTCAAGCCGCGCCATCTGACTGCCAATGGCGGGAATGTCGAGACGGCAGGAGTATTTATCGGCCTTGGCGCGGATGGTCGGCTGAGCCGACGCTCTCTGCCTTTCTGTCTGCATAAGAGCTTGCTGTTGTAGGAATACGGGTTAAGTAGAACGGTATAACTGATGTGGAACAGAACTTTTTTTACCACGGAAAAGAGCACTCTTTGTTTACGAGAGTCACGGGCGCAGTTCACGTGCGACAAAAGATAAATGCCTTTATGGTACCTGATTACGTATGAACTTCAGCCATGATGCGCGTTGTTTTGGTTTGTCTTTTGTAGCAGCCCGTCTCTTTAATAAAGAGGACTTCGGCTGGCCAGCTTTGCTAGCTGTTATTGAGGTTTAGATTTAGACCAAAACACTAAACCGGGCCGAATAAATTGGCCCCTACAAGGTCAAAACACCAAACTGAGTCCCATATTCTTACCGAAAATACGAGTCGTTTCATGTATCTTTTTGAATTTATTGATGATTAGTTTACTGAAACATGGCTGAGCTTTGTTGGTAATCAGTTTATGGTAAGAGCTCGTCGGCTGCTGACCTAGTGGTTAGCTCTTACCATTGATGGTCACTTTCGGATCTTATCACTATTTTTCCGTGTTCTTCCGTGACTCTCGTAACAAAGAGTCGTGGCAGATAAGGTTCTAGTTTTTAAAGGCAAATTGACTGAAAATTCCACAGAAGTTATGAGCTACTACTTAGCGCGTTGGCGGAGGTAAGCCTACGGCCTCTTAGTGTCTTACATACTTGTGACTAAGTGACAGGCTGACGGCTTACCGCTGCCGTTAAAGCTCTTTATCCAGTTGCAACGATCGCACACCCTCTAATATGCCCCCAGATAAGCCGGATTTAGGGTAGGGCACTTTACCTTGGTACCAAGGCTTACAAGGGCTAACGAGCTTGGGCTGATGCAGCGTCAGCTTGGGTGCGCGCCAAGTTTCGTCTAGTGTGATAGCCAGTTCGCGACAGCCCTTATCGTTAATCGCGCCTAACTCTAACTGCCAACCACCGGTTAAATCGACTTCGCCGCGCAATGCCAATAAATAACGCACACTTTGCAGCGCGCTGCCATCTAACTGCCAACGACCCTGGCTAATCGGGCCTTGTAAATCCAGCTGATCAATAAAGCTGTCGCCTTGGTTTAAATCCAGCGCCGCCAGTTTGGCATCCACTGTTTTAGCTTGCGCATAATCTTCACGTAGTCGCTGGCTGAGCCAGTTATCTAAGCCAAATTTCTCGATAAATATCTCCTGACCGCTCAAAGTGACTTGGCCTTGCCAGCTTGCCCTGTCTTCAAGATCGCCACTCAGCTCGGCATTAATATCAGCTTGGCCTGAAAAATTGCGATCCGCCTTCAACCAACGTGATAAGGGGCGTAAAGACAACGCTGTGCCGATTAATTGCGCTTTACCGACGTAAGGCGGATATAAGCTCAACTTGCCGCTTAACGCTATTTGGCCCTCCAGCGCGTCACCGCTAAGCTCAGTTAGCCACAGATGCGTATCGTCCAACTTAGCCTTCGTCTTGCCTTGGCGGACAATTAAGCTATTAAAGGCCACTTCATTCCAGTTAGCTTCCGCTCGCGCTTGCTTACTTAACGCGCGCCATTGGCCAGCGGACCAAGCAATATCGTTAACAAACAGCTCACCACCGATAATAGACAGCGGTAAATTTGGGTCCAGCGATAATAGCTCGCCATTATTGATGCTCAGTTTATGCAACCGTGTTTCAGGTAATGGCCAGCTCATCTCTGGCTGCCAAACAAACTTGTTATTGTGTAGCGCGAGCGAGTCGATATCGAGGCGACCTTCATCAGGGTGCCAGCTCAGCTCTGAGGTGACGTCGCCCTCATAGGCTTGGCCATTAATATTGAGGCTCAGCTGTTGTTTGCTGCTTAGCAGCTCACCTTGGTGTTTATCGAGGCGCAGCCAATCCATAACGGCTTCATCCGCCTGCCACTTACCGCTGGCATCGGGCAAGCCGCCCGCCGCCCAATCAAGGTAGCGCAGCTTGCCACTGATATTATTGCTGGTGAGCACTGGGCTGGTGATGCTCACTTTATCGAGCACGGCTTTATTGATCAGTAAGCTCCAACCTGAGGCGAGTTCAGGCAAATGCTCAAACTGCAGTTGGTTACGGCTAAATTGTGGGGCGTTTAACGTCAGCTGCTGCTTGGGCCAGTTTACGATTACATTAGACTCGAATAAGCCATCGAATAAACGGCTTTTTAACTCGGTGAGTTGCAGCTGTTGTTGGCGCACTTGGCCATGAAAGGTCAGTTGCGCCATCTCTAAATTAGGTTGGGTAAGCTGGCGTGCTTGGCCGTTTAACTTAACATCCGCGCCCCATTGCCAGTGGCCATCTAACCTTGGCTGCCAATCACGCAATGTAAGATCCGCGCCTTTCGCCTGCCAACCTTGCCAGTCTAGGCTCAAGTTTTTGGTGGTTAGCTCTTCCACATGAATGTTGGCCAGATTATCTGGGAGCGCTAATTCGATGGCGTCGTCCAGCTGCAACTTGGCATCAATAAGATCTAGGGTGGCAATACGCGTTTGGCCAGATAAGGGCGATAGGGTTTCCAGTTGCACATATACTTGGCGGGCATTAAACCACTCACCTAAGCGTACATCTTCTGCCAGCAAGGTATGCGGATGCAGTGGATTAAAGCTGATGTTGCCAATGGATGCGTCGAGATCCGTGTGCTCATTCAGCCAAGCCAACACTGGCTGCTTTAAACGATTGGCATCAAACAGCGTTAGCAACAACCAAGCGGCAAGCAGTAACGCAAGCAAGGTAAATAGCAGATATTTGGCCAGCTTTTTCATGCTCCATCCCTTTAGAATCCGAGACTTACATCATACATAGCCAGCAGGCATGAGGGAAACCTATGTACAGGGTGAAAAATGAAAGTTTGTATGCCTCATGAGAGATACATAATATGAAAGTACAAATCAAAAAAGTGGTAACTCTGCGTCATTGCGCATCCCTTCGGATGTATTGAGAACTTTTGACCTTTCTATTTGGGAGGAGCTATCTATGACTGTCACCGTCACCGAAAATGGCCTGTTGTTTGAAAAGGTAGATCAGCTCAGAAAAGGCTGGTTTAATAATATTGGTGCGTCTGCAGCCGCTAATGAAGCTAAAGCCATGGAAAAAGACTTTGGTGATATGCAAAGCACCAGCTTTGCTGGATTGTCAGCATGCATTGCTGAATTTTTAGTCAAAGTGCATCTTGGCTAAAAAATAATTAATTTTGATAATAACTATCCCTGTCTGCTTTCTTCTGTTTATTGTGCTAGCCAGGCACACTACATATAGGCCAAATAACAAGCCATCCCATAGAGATGGCTTGTTAGCAGTTTCTTTCTGAACTAACGAAAGGACCAGTCACAATATAATAGTATTGCTTAATTATAAGCTTCTTATAAAAGACAAATGTTCTTGAGAGCCATCATGTAGTGTTAGGCCTAATGTAAAGCTACCATCGGTATCAAAATGTTGACGTATAGCCCAAGAGACGTGTTGACCATCAGCTTGATTATACCCAATAGTGGTTATGTTATTATCTAAATCTACTGATTTTACGGTTACAGGGATCCTAACGTTATCAACAGAAATTGACTTCTTCTTGCCAAATAAAGAAAGGGTGATAACTTCTCCGCCACTATCGGCACGCCAAATGCCACTTACATCTGCAAGAGTTTGTGCTTTTGTTTCTTCTATATAAGCAGGGCTCAGAGTTGATATGCCAATAAGTACAGCAAACGCAATCACTGGAAATCCGATAGCGCCTACCTTAGTTGAAAATATAGATGGAATATCTTGCCACATGTTTTCGCTATGTACTTTTTTTCTATAAAAATCGTAGTTAGCTAACTGGGCACAAACTACTCCTGACGGAATCCAGTAAAAAACAGAAGGCAAAATAATGCCAATTGTAGCCTCTACCAATGTGAGTAAAGATGCAAAAATCCACACTCCGCCTAATATTACAGCACCTTTCAACCACATTTTTTTGAAAAAGTAATATAATGGACCAAAGAGAAAGGCTAAAATATTAAACGATACTTTTTGTTTCTCTTTAAATGGAAGGTTTTTATATTCAGTGGAGCTCATACACTTGTATATAAAGTTATCATCAGCTCCAATGTTCTTTAATGTGTTAAATTTAAGCTTCCACTTTTCATTTACATCTAATGTGCTGAAATTGTTTTCATTAGTGTCTTCTTTGGTCATAAAATATCCTTTATATTTTTAGGTTGTTTATTTAAATGTATCTTCGCGGTTAAAATTTAACGCATTAAAGTATAAAAAGTAAGTAGGAACTTTTAGTACGAAAGACTAACTGTTTTTGAGAGGTTTTTAAAGTTTAATAACTATTTTTACGTAGACGTTGTCGTTACTGTGTCATAAAGCTGATGCAATATTTCTAGCGGATGCAGTAGGGGGAGCTATACGTTGTATTCACGCCGAGTCGAAAGAGTAGTAGTGCTCTGCCCAAAGGCTGTTACTCATCATTTCAAGAAGCACGCCTCTTTAGTTTTGGTAGTTTGAAATTTTTCTGCTTACCGATCCAAGTTAGGTCTTAACCCGTTCCGCCTTCGGCGAAATGCGAGACACTTTAACTACGACAAGCGTTCGCCTACAAACACACAGTGTTGCATTGTGAGTGTTGAATGTTGCCCGATTGAGTGAACTTAACTCAGCATTTATAACGAAAAATTCAACACACGCTCGTGTATTCTGTGGCAAAAATAACTGTTTAATTTTGGGTTGGCTTGTCCCCTTCACGCCTCACCCTTTACTCCTCACAAAAAGTCATACCTTCCCATAATGCTCTTTTTCACCCAGCCAGCGGCGGATCAGCGGGGCTGTGATTTCTGGGTGTTTATCTGCTAAATAGCGGGCTAGGCGTTGGATTTCCGGTAATAGATGTTGGTCGCGTATTAGGTCGGCAATTTTTAAGTCGGTGAGGCCGGTTTGTTTGGTGCCTAAAAGCTCGCCGGGGCCGCGAATTTCTAAGTCTTTTTGCGCAATAATAAAGCCGTCGTTGGTATCGCGTAACACACCTAGGCGTTGGCTGGCGGTTTTAGTGAGCGGCGCGTGATACAAGAGCACGCAATGCGAGGCCACCGCACCTCGGCCGACGCGGCCGCGTAATTGGTGTAGTTGTGCCAAGCCTAAGCGCTCGGGGTTTTCGATGATCATTAACGAGGCATTAGGTACGTCTACGCCGACTTCGATGACGGTGGTGGCCACCAATAAATCTATGTGGCCGGCCTTAAAGTCCGCCATTACCGTAAGCTTTTCGGCGGGCTTCATCCGGCCATGCACGAGTCCTACTTTTAATTCGGGCAATTGCGCGGTGAGCTCGGTGGCGGTGTCTTCAGCGGCTTGGCATTCTAATACTTCCGACTCGTCAATCAGGGTGCACACCCAATAGGCTTGGCGACCTTGCTCACGGCAAACTTCTCGCACCCGAGCCACAATTTCTTCGCGTCGGGTATCTGGCATGGCGACGGTTGTTACCGGTGTGCGGCCCGGTGGCAGTTCATCGATAATGGAGGTGTCGAGATCCGCGTAGGCGGTCATGGCCAAGGTGCGCGGAATAGGGGTGGCGGTCATTATCAATTGGTGGGGGTAAAATTCCCCTTGGCTGCCTTTTTCACGCAGTGCCAAACGCTGATGCACACCAAAACGGTGTTGTTCATCGATAATCACCAGTTCCAACGCATCAAATTGTACTTGTTCCTGAAACAGCGCATGAGTGCCGACTATCATGCCCACTTCGCCGCTGGCCAGCCGCGCTAGCTGCTCGGCGCGGGCCTTGCCTTTTACCTTGCCAGCCAGCCAGCCCACTTGAATGCCTAATGGCGCCAACCAAGCGGCAAAGTTATTGGCGTGTTGTTCGGCTAACAGTTCAGTGGGCGCCATGAGTGCTACTTGGCCCTGATTACCTATCACCTGTAGTGCGGCCAGTGCCGCCACCAGTGTTTTACCTGAGCCCACGTCGCCTTGTACTAGGCGCATCATGGGCACCGGCTTGGCTAAGTCACGGGCGATTTCTGCTACGACTCTTTGCTGAGCATTGGTAGGCGTAAAAGGCAATTTCGCTAAAAAATCGCTCATTAATTGCTCGGGATAACGCATGCTCCGCGCCTGATGAGCTTGGCTTTGCTCACGCACTTTGAGTACAGAAAGATTATGAGCCAGTAACTCTTCCATAATTAAGCGTTGCTGGGCGGGATGCGAGCCTTGCTCTAGGGTGAATAAATCCACGCCTGCCGGCGGACGGTGCAATAACTGCAGCGCTTCATTTAAGCTGACTTGTTTGTCGTATAAGCCGCTGGGTAACCATTCTTGTAATGGCGTTTGCTTGAGCAAGATAAGTGCTTGGTCGGTGAGTTGACGCAGAGTAATTTGGCGCAAGCCTTCGGTGGCGCCATAAACCGGCGTGAGATTCGCTTCGCCCGTTATCGCTTGGTCGCCCAGCTGCAGGCTATATTCCGGGTGGATAATTTCTAGGCCATGCTGGCCGGGGCGAATTTCGCCGAAGGCACGAATGTTAGTGCCGGCGGTCAGGTTGCTCATTTGTGCGGCGGCAAAGTTGAAAAAGCGCAGCGTCAGGCTGCCGCTGTCGTCGCGCATGCGGCATAACAGCATGCGCTTGCGGCCATAGCTAATATTGCTATCGACGATTTCACCGATCACAGACACGTGCATGCCGGGCATCAAATCAGCAATGGCATGCACGCGGGTGCGGTCTTCGTAGCGCAGCGGCAGATGGAATAGCAAATCTTGCACCGTGCTCAAACCGAGCCGTTGCAGCTTTTCTAACATCTTGTCGCCGACGCCCTTGAGCAGACTGAGCGACATCTTGTCCAGATTCATAACGGCCTCACCCTGTAAATATGTACAGAGAATAGCAAAGCCTCGAAGAAAAAGGCAGAAGAGCAGCGCCGAGCGCCTAGCATCAGGCGCCTAGCCAACATATAAACACCACTCTTGGGCTAGCTTGGTGCATCAGAACCTACTGCGTAGGTTTTCGCGGCTAAAGCGCGCGACTACATTCTTGCAATATGCCTATATCGGCGTCGCTGTTGGCTCGTCCTCTTACTCTTTACGCTTCACCCCTCACCAATTTATTCAGAACTGATCACTATTGTTCCTTGTTTTGTCCGTGCCTTCCGTGGCAAATAACTCTAGTCACTAAGATCCAAAGCGAGCGGCTGATGGTCATCAGTAAGGCGACCAATAAAAAAACGCCGAGCTCTGGGAGTTCGGCGTTTTGTTTGGTGTTGAGCTAGGTGCTTGGCGCTGTGTTAAAGCAATCTCTTCAATAGCACATTGGCGCGGGTGCGTTGTACGCGCTTGAGCAGCTTTTGCACGGGGAGCGGATAATCGGTCATTTCTTCGATTTCTGAGAAATGTTCGATACGCTGGCAGTGTTCGAGAATATTATTTTTCTCTGCTGCAAAGCTGGGTTGCAATAATTGCTCAGGATCTTGCAATAACAGGCCATTTTCTAAATCTAGCCCCCAAGCGCGGGGATTAAGATTATTGCCGGTTATGATCGCTAAGTCGTCATCGACAAAAATGCCTTTCAGGTGATAAGAATTGCGCTCATGGCGCCAGAGCATGATGTTCAACTTACCCTGATAAATCGCCGTTTGATGGGCGCGGGCAAAGCGGCGCAAGTTAGTTTCATACAAGTAAGGTAAGCCGCCTATGGTGCGAAATGGCTCATCGGGTGGAATATAAAAGTCATTGGCGGTTTTATCGCCAATGACTAAGGTGACGCTCACGCCTTTCTTTAATAGGGTGCGCACGTCTTTGGCCAGCGGTTTGGGTAAATTGAAATAAGGCGTACAAATAAACAGCTGTTGTTCGCTGCTGCGCAATACGGTACGTATCATGCGATTGAGCCGATTGCCTCTTTTACCTAAGCCCGCTAAAGGGGTGACTGCCACTTGACCGGCTTGGCGCTCTTCATTGGCAAACTGATATTGAGTGCGCTTCATCTGCGGTTTAAATTGGCGGATCACGCCGCGTAGTTGCCGAGCCGAGGGAATAGCTGACTCCAGCAAAGAAGGCACTGCCGGATTTTGCATAAATAGCCGCGTCATATAATCGACCATGGTATCGGCAAGTTCTGCATCGCTGAATTGGTGATAGCGATCGAAACGGTAACGCTCCTCTTGATGCAGGTAAATGTCGTTGAGGCTGGCGCCGGAATAGAGCAAGGTGTTGTCGAACACGAAGCCTTTTAAATGCAGTACGCCCAGTATTTCTCGGCCTTTAACTGGTACGCCGTAAATATTAATTTGCTCGGCGTAACGCTCGGCAAATTCTTGGTACATCTTATGGTTGCCGCCTTGGCCTTTTTGGCCGATCAAGCCCCGTTGGGCGCGATGAAAGTCCACGAACAAGCAAATATCCAACTCCGGTGCGGCTTGTTTGGCTTCATAGAGGGCGGTCAAAATTTCGCGGCCCGCTGCATCGTCTTGTAAATACAGGGCCACTAAATAGATGCGTTGTTGTGCGGCTGCAATGAGCTCCAGCAACCTTTGCTTAAAGCTTTGTGCCGAATACAAAATTTGTATTTGGTCTGCATTCACCGCCAAGCTTGGCAGGCGGTGCAATAGGGTGCGGTAATGATGAGCTAATGGCATAAATGAATCCGTTTAATGGTTGGCGCTTAAGACCATACTTAAGCGCCAATATGCGGTTGCAGTTTAGCGAATTTTAGCCGTGGGCGGCAAATGACAGTGTTCAGGCATTATAGGGCTTGAGTGGCTTGTTTTAGCCAAACCAAGTCGAGCCCGCTTAGCTGTGGGCTGATTTTTTCCCATACTTGGCCATGATATTGGTTTAGCCAATCGATATGCTTAGGCTCCAGCCAGTCAGTATCTACTAAGCGCCGATCAAAAGGCACAAAAGTCAGGGTTTCAAATGCAAATACCGGAATATCACCAACCATACTGGCGGGCTGCACCACTTGTAGGTTTTCACAACGTATACCGAAGGCATTTTCCCGATAATAACCCGGTTCGTTAGACACTATCATGCCGGTGGTGAGTGCGGTTTGGCTGCCTTTGGGTGAAATACGCTGGGGGCCTTCGTGCACGCTTAAATAATGGCCCACGCCATGGCCGGTGCCGTGATCGAAGTTATAGCCTTGTTGCCACAAGGGCTGGCGCGCTAATACATCGAGTTGCTGGCCACAGGTGTTGGCCGGAAAACGGGCGCTCGCTAAGTCGATATGGCCGCGCAATACCAGCGTAAACAGCTTTTTCATTTCTGCATCTGGCTGGCCGACCGCCACTGTGCGAGTAATGTCTGTGGTGCCATCCAGATATTGTCCGCCTGAGTCTACTAGGTAAATCGCATCTTGACCTAAGCGGCGCGGCGTACCATTTAAGTGATGATAGTGGCACATAGCCGCATTGGAACCTAGGGCAGAAATAGTGCTAAAGCTGGGTTCGACAAACTCTGAGTTTTCGGCGCGAAACGCTTCTAGCTTATCGGCCAAGCTGCCTTCATCTTCCTGTTCGGGATTGGCTTGGCCGACGCGCGCATCTAACCAAGCCAAGAAGCGGCACATGGCGGCGCCATCGCGCAAATGCGCGGCGCGGCTGCCGTTGACTTCTATCGGATTTTTGCAGGCTTTGGGTAGCATGCAAGGATCTTCACCATACACTAGCTCGGCGCCGGCCTCGCTTAGGGTAAGCGCGCTCCACGCGTTGGCGGTAGTGGCATCTAACTGCACGCGCGCGCCTTTTTTACCGAGTGCGTGCAGTGCGCCTGTGACGTCTGTCATCGGCTGCAAAGTCACATCAGAGCCGCAGTGGCCGCTTAAATCTAGACCGGAAAATTTAGCGGGATCGGCAAATAACTGCAGGCTGCCATCTTTATGCAAGAGCGCGAAGCTCAACACCACGGGCAGGCAGGGAATGTCGCGGCCGCGAATATTGAGCAGCCAGTTAATAGGTTCGGCTTGAGTAAATAATTGCGCGTCTATATTCGCTGCCGCTAAATCTTGGGCGATACGGCTGCGTTTGGCTTGGCTGTGCTGGCCGCTGTAGTCTTGGCTGAGTAATAGGGCGGGATTGGCCGTGGGCTGTGGGCGGTCGTGCCACTGGGCATCGATTAAGTTCTCGGATACGGGCACTAAGGTGATGCCTTTGGCCGCTAATTTAGGTTGCGCATTTTGATACCACTGCTGGCTGTGCAAATGCGCATCAAAGCCCACGCTATCTCCGTTACGCAGTTGGCTGAGCAGCCAATCGAGATAAGGCTCACTCATTAAGTGATGATAATTAAACAAAGCAGCCGCACATTGCTGGCGCACTTGCACCGTGTAGCGGCCATCGACGAAGATGGCGGCGTGTTCAGGCAATATTAGGCTAACACCGGCCGAGCCGGTAAAGCCGGTGAGCCAGGCCAAACGCTCTGCATAGGGCGGAATATACTCACCCAGATGTTCGTCATCGTGGGGCACAATAAACGCCTGCAGATGTTGGGCGGCCATGGTGTGGCGGATCGCCGCGAGACGCTGAGCGTGAGGCATGTGGGCTCCTAATGAGAATTTAATAGTAAAATAAGGCCAGTCTTTGAGAACAGAATTCAGCACATAAGTCACTGTACGCTGCCCGCTTAGCGTTGGCAAAAAGTGGCGGTTTATGTTGCTGCTCTACTACGCATGGGCAGCTGCTGGATCAATAATGCAAGCACTATCAAGCTCAAACCGACTAGGGTGGCAGGGTAAATGTGCTCATTCACCAACCAGCGCAACAATAATAACGACACAAACGGCGAGATAAAAATCAGGTTAGAAATACGCGCCGTATGTTCTGCATAACGCATCGCCATTAGCCAGAGCACAAACCCCAAGCCCATTTCAAATAAGCCCACATAAATGGCACCCAGCCAGCCTTGCCAAGCGGTTAACTGAAAGTTTGACCACAGCGCTGTGGCAATAACGATCAAGGGTAATGCGAGCAAGAAGCTCAAGGTTAGGCTGACCAGCGCATCGCCTTGTTGGCGGGTATTTAAAATCCAATAACCTGCCCACAGCAGGGTGGACAATAACGCCAAGGCGACACCGAGTGAGTCCGCAAAATCCAGGCTCAGCAAGTTACCCTGAGTCGCAATCACAATGGCACCCAAATAACCGAGCATGATGGCCAGCCAATCTTGGCGGCGAATCGTTTGCCCTAAAAAAGGCACCGCCAGTAGGGTGAGGGTAATGGCCCAAGTGTAATTAAGGGTTTGTGCCTGTTGTGCGGGCAGTCGGTCGTATGCCTGAAATAACACTAAGTAATAAAGCGTGGGGTTAATCAGGCCCAGCAACAGGTAATAACTGAGTTTGGCTGTAAAGTGGTTTTTAAGCAGTGCCAGTTTGCCTTGCCAAGCCAGTATGCCGAGTAACAGCAGAGTCGAAGTAAAAGTAGCAACCAGCAGTAATTGCGCCGGCGAAAAATAACCCAGCGATAACTTAAAGGCGGTGGCGACCGTAGACCAACAGGCGACGGCGCCTAGGCCGTAGAGATACGCTTTTTTTTGGTTTTTCATGCAGTTTATTTTTTATGAAGGGGTTAGCTTTCAGAGTCTGGCGATTCGAGCGCAGCAAACGGGCGGCGTTTTTCTTTTTCTAATACCAGCGCTTCCAGTATTTGCACGCGCTCGTGCAGTTGTAAATTTTGCGCCTCTAATTGCGCGAGTCGCTCTGCTTGGTTGCGGCCCTGATTAAGCAGCAGTAGCACGGCGGCGATGGCCAGCCCTAATAAGATAATACCCAGCATGTATTTGCTCCTTATTTTTATAACCTATTTTTATAGCCATCACGTTAAGACAAAATACCCGCCAGCGAAAGGTTAACCGTATTTGAGCCGACTGTGGCGGCTTTTTTGCCACCTTTGGCTCGCCGTGAATAAACAAATTTTGCTAACAAAAAGGGCTGCATCTGCAGCCCTTTGATTGTTGTTTTACTTTCAAACTCGCTTAATGATTTTCTATTATCTTAGGCGCTTGCTCTTCGTCAAACACGGGCAGCGGCTTGTGCTGTGAAGCCAAGAAGGTGTAAATCACCGGCAATACAAACAGCGTAAACAGCGTACCAATACTCAAGCCCGATACGATAACGATACCCATACCGAAGCGAGAAATAGCACCTGCACCTACCGCAAACAGCAGCGGGATCAAGCCGGCGACCATGGCCGCCGTGGTCATTAAGATAGCACGCAGTCGGATACGGGCCGCGGTGCGAATGGCGTCGGTTCGGCTAGCACCGGCAAGCTGTTCTTCTTTGGCCACTTCACACATCAAGATCCCGTGTTTGGTAATAATACCTACCAAGGTAATTAGACCCACCTGAGTATAAATATTCATAGTGGCCAATCCCCACGCCAAAGCAATCAGGGCGCCGGAAATTGCCAACGGCACCGATACCATGATCACCAGCGGGTCGCGCACACTTTCAAACTGCGATGCCAACACCAAGAAGATGATGAACAAGGCCAGTAAGAAGGTCATGTAAAGCGCATTACCTTCGGTAACAAACTGACGTGCGCCGCCTAGGTAGTCGTGGTTATAGCCGTTAGGCAGATTAGCCGATACTTCCTGCTCCATAAAGTTGATGGCGTCGCCCATGGACACACCCGGCGAGAGCACGGCACCTATGGTGGCGGAGTTTAGCTGGTTAAAGTGGGGTAAGGATCTCGGCTGCGCTTCCATGGTAATGGACACCAAGTTGGCCAGTGACACCATGTCGCCGTTATGGGCGCGCACATAATAATCCTTGATTGAGTCCGGATTGAGGCGGTCTTTACGATACACCTGTGGTATGACTTCGTAGCTGCGGCCATCTAAGTCCACACGGTTCACGTAGCCGTCACTCATCATGGTCGACAAGGTAATGGCGATGTCTTGCATGGTAATGCCATAGGCGCCAGCCTTGTCGCGATTCACCTTAATTTTCATGGTGCCTGAGTCAAAAGCTAAGTCCAGCTCGCTATAAACGAACATGGGGCTTTGGCTGACTTTTTTCAGTGCATCTGCTGCCACTTCATACAGGCTTTCGAAGGAGTTCGGCGTGGTCAGCACATATTGCACCGGCAAACCACTGGACGCACCCGGCAGCTCAGGGAATTCAAAGGCACTGATCGCCACCGCAGGAATAGCTTGTAAACCCGGTGTTAGGCGCTTAATCACGTCTTTTTGACTGTCGCGCTGGCTCCAAGGTTTAAGCACCGCCACGGCCAAGCCTTGGTTGGCATTAGGCACGCCCGCTATGGTTAGCGAGGTGGCGAGGCCATCTTCCTTATTGAGTACATCTACCGCCTTTAGCATGTTGTTTTCGATGTAATCTAAGTTGGCGGAGTTAGGGGCTTTGGCCATCATCAAGAAGGCACCCTTATCTTCACTCGGAGCCAGCTCACTGGGGATAAAGGCAAATAACACCGGCATGGAGGCAAACACCAACACCGCAAACATGATCACCACTGGGCGTTTGGCCAATACCGCATCCAGCATGCGGCTATAACCGCGTGTGACCTTGCCGAGGGTATTTTCTACGCCGCGCTCAAAGCGATTTGGGTCGCTGTGGGGTTTAAGCAACTTAGAGCACATCATGGGTGACAGCGTTAGCGCCACTATGCCAGAGATAAATACCGCACCGGCCAAGGTGAGGGCAAACTCTTTAAACAGTGAGCCGGTAATGCCGTCCATTAAGGCGATAGGCGCATACACGGCCGCCAAGGTGATGGTCATGGTGATTACCGGCACCGCAATTTCTCGGGTACCAATAATGGCGGCGCGATAGGGCGTTTCACCGGCTTTAATATGCCGATCCACGTTTTCTACCACTACTATGGCGTCATCCACCACCAAGCCGATGGCCAGCACCATGGCCAGCAAGGTCATCAGGTTGATACTAAAGCCAAATACCTGCATCAACATGGCCACGCCAATCAATGACAAAGGTATGGTGATGATGGGGATCAATACCGCGCGCAACGAGCCTAAGAACAGCGTGATCACTATTACTACGATTAATGAGGCTTCCAGTATGGTTTTGATAACCTCACTGATGGACTCGTTAATGGCGTCGGTGGCGTCGTACAGCAATTTCATCTGAATGGTGTCAGGCATGTTGCGTTGTAGCTCTGGCAACAGCTTGCGCACGTTATCCGCCACATTTAGTGGGTTAGCGGAAGGCGTAGGATCCACACCTATCACTACCGCCGATTCGCCGTCCGCCAAGGCGCGCACTACATCGTGACTTTTTTCCAGTGACACCTGCGCAATATCGCGCAGCCGCACTACGCCATCATCACGGGTAGCCACCACCAAAGATTCCAGCTCTTCAGGGCTTTCTATCTGAGTGTTGATATTACTGTTGTACAGCATGTAGTAACCGGTCGCCTGACCGGTAGCTGCTTGATAGTTATTGGCTTGCAACACCGAGACCACTTCGGGAGCGGTCAGCTTATGGGCGGCCATACGCTGCGGGTCTAACCAGATCCGCAGCGCAAACTGAGCGCCACCAAACAGGTTAATCTTAGCGACTCCATCTACCGAGTAAAATTGTGGCTGTATCACTCGCTGCAGATAATCGTTGATCTGCGGCGCGCTCAGCTCTTCACTGCTGAACGAGATATACATGATGGAGGTAGACGCGCCTGTGGTCATTTGCAGGCTGGGATCTTCGGCCTCGCGCGGTAACTGCGAACGCACCGAGTTAACCTGTGCCAGAATATTGGACAGCGCGGCGTTAGAATCGCTGTTCAGCTTCATTTGCACCGTTATGGTTGAGCTGCCATTGCTGCTGCTTGAACTCATAAAGTCGATGTTATCGGCCTGGGCTATGGCCTGCTCTAAAGGCTGAGTAATAAAGCCTTGGATCAGTTCAGCACTGGCACCAAAATAACCGGTACTTACCGTTATTACGGTATTGGTCATTTCTGGGTATTCGCGCACCTGCATTTTTTGCAGGGCCTGCAGCCCGAGCAGCACGATAAGCAAGCTTATCGATATTGCCAGCACCGGCCTTTTGATAAAAATATCAGTAAAACGCATCAGATTCTCCGCTTACAGCTGGGGCGCAGACGCTGGGGTATCCAGCGCATCGTCTTCTACTGGCTTCACATGACTGCCGTTAGACAAACGCACCTGGCCTGAAGTGACTATGACATCGCCCGGCTTTAAGCCTTTGACGACGCGCGCATAATCATCTTCACGCTCGGCAACTTCGATCACGCGCTGTTGCGCTACCAATACTGGTTTTGCATCCTGGCTAGCATCTGCTTTTTCTTTATCTTCTGTTGGCGCCTGCTCTTCAACTACAAATACAGTTTGGCCATAGAGGGTGAAGTTGATGGCTTGCTGCGGCACCAAAATTTGCTCAGTTTGCGTCGGCAGTTGTACGTCCAGCTTGGCAAACATGCCAGAGCGTAATTTGCCATCTTGATTAGGAATGCTGGCCTGAACCTGCACCACACCTGAATCCGGATTCACCTCAGGTTCAATGGCGGTGATTTCGCCGATAAAGGGTGTTGTTGGGTAGGCATCAACAAAAATATTCAGCGATTGGCCCACGGCGATATCGGCGATGCGAGTCTGTGGCACGGTAAAGCGAATGCGGAATTTACGAATGTCTTCTAAGCGCGCGATATCAGTGCCTGCATTCAGGTATTGCCCCAAAAATACATTACGAATACCCATAACACCGGCAAAAGGCGCACGTATAGTACGGCGCGCTATGGTGGCCTTAAGAGAGTCTACTTGGCCGACCAGCTCTTGATATTTAGCTTGGGAGTCATCTACTTGATTCTGTGCAATGGCCCCACGGCTAAACAGCTGACGAATACGCTTTAGGTTCGCTTGCATGGCGGGTAAATTAGCCTGCGCACTGCGTAGGTTGGCTTTTTCTACTTCTGCATCCAGCTCTAGTAAGATGTCGCCTTTAGCTACCTGCTGCCCAGACTCAAAATGTATGGCGCGCACTACGCCTGCAGTTTCGTTACTGACAGCGATCCCTTGAATAGGCTCAATAAAACCTATGGCCGCAATACGTGGCGTCCAATCTTGCGCGATCACTTCAGTAGTGGTGACCGGAAAGCTAGGTACCGGCATATTAGCGAAATATTCACCCATCATTTTTTGCTTAAATAAATTAAAGCCAATGACGCTGCCGAAGATGATCACTACCAGCAACAACATGGACAATGTCCATTTTTTCATTCGTTTGCTCCCGCAACTTTTGTTAGATATTAACGTTTAAGAATGGCGTTCCAGCTGGCATCCAGCAGTTGTTCATGCAAAGTATCATCCAGCTCGATACCAGCCTTGGTACATTTTTGGGTCAGTAACATCAGGTTTTCGAGCGCTAAAAAACCGAGTAACTCGGCGGGCATATCGCGAAACAGTCCCTTGATACGACCACACTCAAAAAACTCATGTATTGGCTTAAAGTAACGCTCATCCATTTGCCGCTCTTCTTCCCGATTAAACAGGGGAGAGGCTTCGTACTGCACGCGATAACATAAGCTGTCTGGGCTGGCTTGCAGGTAATGCATGGTATTCAGCCAGAGTTGACGAAACTGAGCGTAGTTAGGCTCTGTGGTATCTACCTCGTTTAAGATAGCGACAGCGGCATCACGTAATCTTTCTTCATGGACACAGCGCAATAGCGTTTCTTTATCGGTAAAATAGCAATAGATAGTGCCAGCCGCGACATTGGCGCGTTTCGCCACTTGTTGCATAGAGATACCATGAAAGCCGTATTGGGCAATCAAAGCCTCCGCAGAGCTTAGAATACGTTCGCGTTTATCAGCCATTAAATAGTTACCACTTACAACATAAAAAAGGTATGAATGAACGTTCATTCATTTTGGGATTTTAGGTCTTTTCTCTGATAAGTCAATCGCTCAAGGCGGCGCTTATTTGATGACATATTTAAAACCTCAGGCAGAAAAACGGCATTTTGCCGACAAATTAAGCAACTGGTTTCTTATTCTGAAATAATGCTAGACAAGAGACGGCAGTAGCCTTAATATCCGCATCGTCCAAATGCGAGCGCCCGTAGCTCAGCTGGATAGAGCGCTGCCCTCCGGAGGCAGAGGTCACAGGTTCGAATCCTGTCGGGCGCGCCATTCAGTGCATAAAGACAATCTAGTAGATAAAGAAAAAGCTTGGTAGACTAAGCCTAAGCAAAAAGAAAGTTAGTCAGGTTTAATGGTGATTGTAGCTCAGTTGGTAGAGTCCCGGATTGTGATTCCGGTTGTCGCGGGTTCGAGCCCCGTCAGTCACCCCAGTTTCAGGTTACGGCCTGGGAGTAGTAAAGAAATGTGCGAGGGTGGCGGAATTGGTAGACGCGCTAGCTTCAGGTGTTAGTGCCTTCGGGTGTGGGGGTTCAAGTCCCC
>NZ_JBGQOP010000018.1:0-62662 GCF_052119705.1 Oceanisphaera sp. W20_SRM_FM3
GAGGATTAACCCCCAACGCATATGCGCAGCAACTTAATGCTGCTTAAACTGGTGTCTACTTTAGTCGGGCCATTCCAGCTGTTAGCTTTAACCCTTCACTCTTTACACTTCACCCCTTACTGGTTTTAAACGAGGAATAAGGTATGAAAAAAGTTGCCATTATCTTAAGCGGCTGCGGCGTGAATGACGGTTCAGAAATTCATGAAGCCGTACTTTGTTTACTGCACTTAACAAAACTTGGCGCCCGCTATCAGTGTTTTGCACCTAACAAGCCTCAAGAAACCATCAATCATCTCACCGGCAAGTCAGACGTCAGTCAGCAGCGCAATGTATTAACCGAAGCGGCGCGTATCTCTCGGGGCGAGATTAAACCGCTCAACGAGCTAAATGTGGCCGACTTCGATGCACTGCTGTTGCCCGGCGGTTTTGGCGTGGCGAAAAACTTAAGTGACTTTGCCAGCCAAGGCACCGACATGCAGCTAGACGCCCAAGTGCAAACCGCCTGCAAGGCCTTTGCCAGCGCGCGCAAGCCTGCCGGCTATTGCTGTATCGCGCCCATCTTGATCCCGCGGGTTTATCCGGCGGGCGTGAAAGGCACTATCGGTACGGATACCGACACGGCAGCTGCCTTCATCGCCATGGGCGGCGAGCATATCGGCTGCGGGGTAACGGATGTAGTAGAAGACGCTCATTACCAAGTGATCTCAACTCCCGCTTATATGTTAGCCAAGCACATAGCCGAGGCGGACATTGGTATCGGCAAATTGGTGAAGCGCCTGTTGGAAATGTAAGTTTGAAGAATGTGAGGAGGGAGGCGTGAGGAGAAAGGAGTAAGACACAGCTCTGCAGACTCGGTGTTTCGCCCCTCACTATTCATTCCTAACGGCATTAACACCTTACTCCTCACTATTTACCCCTGACGGCAAACAAAAAAAGGCCAGCATAAGCTGGCCTAAAAACTCTGGAAGCAATGTGAGCAATGTCGCGCCTTCAAAAACGTATCTCCACTTACCGCAGAACTATAAAACTGGGAGTCACTCCTCGAAAGCAAGGTAACGATAACTATTATCATTAGTGTTTGCAAATTAAATTATCACTTTTCTGCTTTTATATCCTTCAAATACAGCCGATCTCTGCTGAGCTACACTCAATAAGACCATAAAACAGGAGGGAAACTGATGACTAAACGCAGCTTATGGATAGGTTTATTGCTACCCAGCTTACTGCTGGCCAGTCCTCTTTGGGCCGCGGATGGCGATAGTAAAAGTGATGATAGTAATGAAATAAATCAGGCGATCAGCACAGCTACCGAGGCCTATCAAGCGGGCGAGCTATCGCAGGCAGTCACCCAACTGGATTATGCCGCTACCTTAATTCGGCAACTGCAAGCGGGTGAGCTGGGCAAGTTATTCCCCGAACCTTTGTCTGGCTGGGAGGCGGATAAGGTAGACAGCCAAGCGGGAGCCGCAGGGCTTTTTGGTGGCGGCATTAATGCCTCGCGCAGCTATCGCAAGGGTGATAATCGCCTAGAGATAAGCATCATGAAGGACTCGCCGCTATTGCAAACCATGGGCATGCTGTTTGCTAATCCCAGCATGGCAACCATGGGTGGCTACAAGGTAAAGCGCATTAAAGGCCACACCGCCATGAGCAAAGCAGAAGATAATAGCCAAGAGCTACAAATGATGATCGACAACCGCATTTTATTGCAGTTTCATGGCCGCAATATTAGCGAAGACGACCTCAATGCTTATGCAGAAGCAATCGACATTGAGGCCATCACCAAACTTTAAGTGCCACTGGCGTTAGTTACCCGCTGGTGGCTTAGCTTCTTACGGCTTGTACTTTAATACCCGTTTCACCAATAAACTTACTGCTCAAATACTTGAGCAGTAAGCCATAGGCGGGCACAAATAAGGCCAAGCTAAACAGCAACTTAACACCATAATCCACGAAGGCTATCTCGACCCAGTGTTCGGCCATAAAGGGATCGGGCGAGCGATAAAAGGCCAAACTAAAGAACACTAAGGTATCAACCAAGTTGCCAAAAATGGTAGAGCAAGTGGGCGCTATCCACCAAGCTTTCACTTGGCGCAGCCGATTAAATACCGACACATCCATGATCTGGCCCAACACATACGCCATAAAGCTGGCCAGTGCGATACGTGCCACAAACAGGTTGAACTCGGCCAGCGCCGCTAGGCCCTGATATTTGGCTTCAAAAAACAGTACCGATAGCACATAAGAGCTGGCCAGCGCGGGCAACATCACTAATAAGATAATACGCCGCGCCATGGCCGCGCCAAAGATGCGTACCGTGAGATCGGTCGCTAAATAGATGAAGGGAAAGCTAATAGCACCCCAAGTGGTGTGAAAACCAAATAGGGTAAAGGGCAGCTGCACCAGATAGTTACTGGCGGCAATAATAGCTACGTGAAATAGAGACAGGCGAATTAATGCCGTTTGGTATTGCTGAGGTGAAATAATCATAATTAACCTTTTTTATAATGGGGTTAGGGAACCCATCCCGAAAACGGCGACTAGTATAACGCGCCAAGCGCTATTAACAACTGCGGTATTTTTAAGCAAACTCGGAATGATGGCCGCTATAATAGCGCCTTGCTAATGAATTGTCTTCACTTAAAGGTAATGTGAAAAACAGCCATACGCGATACGCCGTAAGTAAAATCTCCGCCAATTTTGGCTACCAGACTACAGAATAAAAGTTGAGCGGGCTTTTCGTACAGCGTAAGACTTAAAGCGTACGGCGGCTATTAGGGCCTATTCCACTGCTCGGTTAGCCATTCGACCACTTCTTGATCGGCCTCGCTAAAGGGTTGTAGCCAAGCGCAAGCGGCGTAATGCTCAAAACACAGTAAGACTCGGCTACCTTCAAAATCTAATAACCATTGCTGATAATCCGCGCCCTGCTCCCGCTCAATAAGCTCCAGATCAAGTGCCTTGATAAATTGCTCAGCCCAAGCAGGAAAGCACTCAAAGCTCAGCGGTTGCGCTGTGTTTAGCATGTTCATCCTTAAGAGCTACAAGAAATAGATAAGTCACAGGCCCAAGCTGGAGCTGGCTCTGCATAAGCTGCAAATTCGGGCTGCTCATCAAAGGGGCGCGCCAACAGCATTAATAAGGTATCGGCTTCGCTTAAGTCGCCCTGCTCCGCCATGGCGATGGCTTGTTGTGCCAAGTGATTACGCAATATGTATTTAGGATTCACGCCGTTCATCTGACGAACACGCTCAGTCTGTTTCGTCCCGTCTCGGCCTAAACGGGCTTGATATTGGGCGAACCAAAGGCTAAAAGCCTCTAACGTCGGCAATAAAGCCTGTAAATCAGCAGGAATAGCGCCACTCGCCGTCACGCCCGCTAGGCGGCGAAACCAGCAGCTGTAATCGACTTTATGCGCCTGCATTAGGCTAAACATATCGCGAAATAACGCCGGATCTTCGTCTTCCCACGCGCTTAAGCCCAGCTTTTGGCGCATGCCTTCTGAATAAGCGGTCATAAGCTGGCGTTCATATTTACCGAGCGCCGCCTGCAAAGCCTCCATCTCGATCACGCCAGATAATGATTGAGCCAAGCGTTGTAAGTTCCAATAACCCACCGCCGGTTGTTGATCGTAGGCATAACGGCCGCCGGTATCGGAATGATTACAAATATGGTCCCCGTCGTAGGCATCTAAGAAACCATAAGGGCCGTAATCCAGCGTTAAACCCAGCATCGACATATTGTCGGTATTCAGCACGCCATGACAGAAACCCACTAGCTGCCACTGCGCAATGAGTTGAGCGGTTCTCTCCACCACTCGAGCAAATAAGTCGCCGTAACCGGCTCCATCCTTAGTAAGATCAGGCCATTGAGTATCAATTAAATAATCGAGCAAGGTCGGGATATGCTCAGGCTTACCCGAATAATAAAAATACTCAAAGTGCCCGAACCGCAGATGACTGGGTGCGGCACGTAATACGGTGGCACCGGCTTCTACTTCTTCTCGATAAACCGGCTGCTGGCTGGTCACCAATGCCAGCGCGCGGGTAGTGGCAATACCGAGATGATAGAGCGCCTCCGAGGCTAAATACTCCCGCAAGGAGGAGCGCAACACGGCGCGGCCATCGCCAAAGCGCGAATAAGGCGTTTTGCCGCCGCCCTTAAGATTCAAATCCCAACGTTGGCCATTAGGCGCTATCACCTCGCCCAATAACAGGGCGCGACCGTCGCCTAGCTGAGGGCTAAAACCGCCAAACTGATGACCGGCATACACTTGGGCGAACGGTACCATGCCCTCAGCCAGCCAGTGGCCACTGACTAAGTCGCGCCATTGCTCTTGGCTAAGGCTGATGCCTAGCTCCTCGGCAAGTGTTGTGTTAAGTAACAGCAACTTAGGCGAGAGTAAGGGGCTGGGCTGAACCACAGTGCCTGCCCATGCAAATTGGGCGTATTGGTTATCTAAGCGCATGTTTCTGTCCTATGGCCGTTAACGAATGGTATTTTTTACCCAAACTTACCTTATAATTTCGCCGCGAAATAAATAACGATTGTCGTTCCGTAACAAATCATCACCTAAGTCAGCTAAATGGGTGCTTGTATTGTCAGCGACCGTTATTAACTCATCTGCAATTTATCATCTAACTAAGAATAACGGAGTGTCATTATGAAAAAATGGATAGCAGCCATAGCGGCCGTCGCGCTACTCAGCGGCCCAACTTTTGCTGCGGGTAATGCGGATGCGGGCAAAGCCAAATCTGCCGTATGTGCCGCCTGCCACGGTGCCGAGGGCATCTCTGCCTTAGAGATTTACCCTAATCTTGCCGGCCAAAAAGAAGCCTACTTGGCCGCTCAGTTACAGCATTTTCGCGATGGCGAACGTAATAACCCCATTATGGCGCCTATGGCCAAGCCTTTGTCGGACGATGATATCGCCGACTTAGCGGCTTATTACGCCGGGCTTTAATCAACACAGCGAGGCGTGAGGGGTAAATAGTTAGGGGTAAGTTCAGCTCTTACACCTCACCCCTCACGCCTCACACTTCACGATTTTTCAGCTCTGCTGGCGCAATAACCGTAAAAACGCCACGCCGTAGCGCTCCAACTTACGCGCGCCTATACCGTTAATATTTAACAGCTCGGCCTCGGTTTTCGGTCGGTAGCGAGCGAGTTCAATCAAAGTCGCATCACTGAATACCACATAGGGCGGCACATCTGCTTCATCGGCCAGCTGTTTGCGTAACTGACGCATTTCCTGAAATAGAGCTTTGTCTTCGGGCTTAGATAAGGCCGCATCGCTTTTATCTTTGGTTTTCACGCCCACCAATCTCGGCTCAGCCAGCTCTAGGCTAACTTCGCCGCGCAACACAGGCCTGGCGGCTTCGGTAAGCTGTAACACCATATTACGAGTAATATTCTGGCTAAGTAGGCCCGAGTGAATAAGTTGGCGGATCACGCTTACCCAGTGCTCTTGGCTCTTGTCTTTACCAATGCCATAGGTCGATAACTTATCGTGACCATGTTCGCGAATGCGTTGGGTATCGGCACCGCGCAGCACTTCCACCACATACATAACGCCAAAACCCTGACCGACACGATACACACAAGACAATGCCTTTTGCGCATCTTGGCTACCGTCGTAACGAGTGGGCGGATCCAGACAAATATCGCAGTTGCCACAGGCTTCCCGCTGATATTCACCAAAGTAATTCAGCAGCACTTGGCGCCGACAGGTCAGTGACTCGGCAAAGGCCGCCATCACGTTCAGCTTATAAAGCTCAACTTGGGTTTGTTGGGCATTTTCATTGTTTTCTAATAGTCGGCGTACCCTACCCACGTCACCCGGATCATAGAGCAACAAGGCCTCGGCAGGTAAGCCGTCTCGGCCGCCACGACCGGTTTCTTGATAATAAGATTCGATATTTTTCGGGATATCAAAATGCACCACATAGCGCACATTGGGCTTATCTATGCCCATGCCAAAGGCCACGGTGGCCACTACTATATCCAGATCGTCGCGGGTAAAGCGCTCTTGTACCGATTGGCGCACTTCTAGGGGCAAACCCGCATGATAACTGGCGGCCTTATGGCCACGACTGATCAAGCGCTCGGCCATTTCCTCGACTCGCTTGCGGCTCGAGCAATAAACGATGCCGCATAAGCCGGGCTGTTCAGCCACATAGCGCAGCAACTGATCCGCACCTTTAAATTTGTCGACTAAGGTGTAGCGAATATTGGGTCGGTCGAAGCTGGCGATATGTATTAAAGGGTCGGTTAAATTCAACCGGCTCAGCATATCTTGGCGAGTGGCTTCATCGGCAGTGGCCGTTAATGCCATCACCGGAATATTAGGGAACCACTGCTTTAAGCGGCCGAGCAGTGCATATTCAGGCCTAAAATCATGGCCCCACTGCGAAATACAGTGCGCCTCATCGATGGCAAATAAGCCGAGATCTAACTCGCCCAGTCGCTCCATAAACTCTTGCTGCAACAAGCGCTCTGGCGAAACATACACCAATTTCACTTCGCCACGACGCATGGCCGTTAAGTGATTGTGCATCACCTCACGACTGAGAGTGCTGTTGATATACACAGCCGCCACGCCGTTGGCCACTAGACTATCCACCTGATCTTTCATCAAAGAGATCAGCGGTGAGACCACAATAGTGAGGCCGGGGCGCAACAAGGCAGGGATTTGATAACAGATGGATTTACCGCCACCCGTGGGCTTGATCACCAAGGCATCGCGCCCGGCAATCACTGTATCTATGATCTCTTGCTGACCATCACGAAAGCTCTGGTAACCAAATATCTGCTGCAACACCGCCAAAGGGGTGTCGGGAATAGCAACGGAATCCGTTTGTTCAGTCAAGAGAGTCATTTCAGCCTGCAGGGTAAAAGCGGACTTGCATTGTAAAGCAGGGGGGCCAAACAATGAAGCTCACCCTTAAAACAGAAAAACAGATACCGAGACAGTCTCGATATCTGTTTCCTTTACTTACCGCTTACGGCTGAAAGCTTCCGGCTATCCGAAGGGGCGCTAAAAAATGGCATCGCACTTGGCGTTGGCGGAGACTTCTTGAGTGGCTTTAGCGAGTACCTTAGAGATGGCCTGTGCGTTTGTACTGTCGTAGGTACGACCTCCGGTAAGGGCCGTAATACAAGTTTCAGAAGGATCGTTACCTATGTTAACCACGTTCACTTTTAACCTAGGCTGCTCGCGGGCAATCGTTTCAGCGACGGCACATACATTACCCTCGCAACCATCCACGCCATCCACAAACATCACTATCACCGCATCCTTGGTGCGACCATCTACCTTGCTCGCAGCATAAGCTAGACTCGCCGCCAGAGGAGTGCCCTCATCAGGCCCTAGCCCTCGGATCCGCTCTAACAGCGCCGGACGTTGCTTGGCATTAAACAGGCCATGATCCGGCTGATAATGACAGCCCGCAAAAGAAATTAATCGCACATCTATATCTGGGTGCAGATTATTAACCATATTGGTTAAGGCATTTTTTGCCGTTTCCATACGTGTTGGCGACGCTAATATTTTACGGGTTCTGGCATTGCCACCGGGAACATCATAACCAAAGTCAAAGAGCCATTGTTCATCTGTGGGGCTCGCCTGTAAATTTATCGCCATAGAACCAGAAGTATCAAAGATAGTGACAAATTCAGGCGGCGTTGTGCCTGCCGGCTGGCAGCTGTAACTTTCAACTCGCGTACTGTTTAACCACCAATAGGCCAGCCATGCCAATAACAACAAGGCTAATAGCAAAGGAAGCAACAGCAAAGGCCAAAGCCGGCGGCGACGTGGTGGCACCGTTGGCGGTACGACAGGCGCGGGCGGCGGCGTGGCAGCAAGGGGCTCGGCTGGCGGCGGTGGCGGCCCCCAGCGCACTAATACCGGATCCTGATTAATACTGTACAGGTTATTCAAGTCGGGCTCGCCGAGCAGGCTGTGCAAAGTGCTGGCCTGCTCCGCTTGGCCGCGCTTTTCCAGCTCATCAATCAGCAACTGCAACGACTGCTGGCGCTGGGCATACTTTTGCAATAATAACGCTTGCTGGGGCTTATCCAGATTGGCATACAAGATAGGTTGGCCACCCAGCGGGCTCCACCATTCCAGTATGTTATTCGCACCGGCCTTGGGTAGCGCATATAGGCTGGCTACGCTGGGCGGAAAGTGCTTAACGATCAAAGAAACCTTAGCATCCAAGGTTTGCAGCGCCGCATAATAGGCGTAGTTTTCTATCACCACTCGTTGCATGGCTATCTTTCCAATAATAATAAAAATAGGCGGCCTAAGCCGCCTTAAAAAATCAATAAGCTAACGTATTATCAGTTAGAGATGATTAATAACCCAAACTCAGCTGCAAGCGGCTCACTTTTTGTTGTAGCGCCTTTAGCTCGGCTTGTTTTTGTGCCGCGGCCGCAGGGTTATTGCCCTGCGGTTGATTACGTAAGGTAGCCATTTCATTTTCAAGCAGGGCTAGATGTTGCTGTACCTCTGACTTGTTGCCATGACGGCCTTTAAGCTGCTGCATTAATTTAGTTAAGGATTGATCAAGCTGTTGCTGCTGCTGTTGCTGACCTGCCAGCGTCAGCTTAGTGGCGCTTTGCTGGGCGACTATGTCTTGATATACCTGATGAAATAATTCGTTTTCGGCTTTGGCATCCAGCAATTCTTGTTCACGCTTGCGCACTTCACCGGCGTAACCACCATTATTTTTAGCCAAGGTATCACAGCGCATTTTGGTGATTAAGCTAACATCATTATTCCATGACTGGCATTCTTCTGGCGAGGTAGCACAACCACTTAACAATAATAAGCAGCCAGCTATGAGTGTCGAGTTTTTTAAAATAGACATAATATAAATTAACCTAAAGTAATGGCTGAACGTTGGTTATAAAGGCCATCAACTTCTTGCTCTAGGTTATTCACCTTAGCGATCATTTGGGCAATTTCTACTTCTACTTCGGCTACGTCTTGACCGGCACCTGAGCTGCGCTCTTGGCGAGCGACTTCTTCGTAGTTAGCGACTTTTTTCTGCATGTTAGCCAAGTCTCTGCGCATTAAACCGATATTTTGATCGATGGCGGCAATCTCTTGCTTTACCTTGGCTTGGTCAGCAGTCTTATTTTTCATGTCCTGCTCAATTCTGGCCAAGGTGGCTTTATCGTCGCTAATAACCTGCTGCACTGTGGCCGTACGCGCTACGACTTGGGCACTGTCTTGCTTGATATCTTGGCTCATCAAATGCAAACGCTCATTGGTGTTGGCATATTGCGCGCGGCGTTGATCAAGATAATAGTTGGCACCAATGGCGACGCCACAAGCAGCAATGCCGGCAATCACGGCGCACTGCGCTTTGTTTCCTGAGTTAGACAAGGCACAAGCCAGTACGCCCGCACCCGCACCCACGGCACAGGCTTGAAAACCAGACTTACTAAAGAACTTAGCGTCATTACCTGAGGTTAAACGAGGGTCGGCCTGGCCATTGACATGATCACTGCCCGTACTGGCACAGCCACTGAGCACCACACTGCCGGCCATAAGTAGCGTCGCCAGCATTTGGCGAGAAAACAGAGCTTTTAAATTCATGTGCTAATTTCCTTATTGTTATTAAAATTCATTAAAATAATGGGTAATGGATAGCTAGTTGTAATAATTGACTATTTAACGTTTTTACAGCTCTCTAACCATTTACTGGTATTAATTTTTTGTTGCTTTAAATATTGCTGTTGGTTCTGCCAATGGGTTGCCAAGTAAGGTGATAATTCTTTCAGCTGATTATTACGGCCAAGCAACTCTTGCATCACAGGCACTTGCGACGCTATGGATTTTTCACCATATAAAGACGCCGATTCCACTAGGCTGCTGGCGTAGTAACGGCTCAATTTATGCAAACGATCTGTTTGTTCCGTTAATTTTCCTTTACGCATCTGGCAGCTGTCCTCTTGCTCCGCATCTTTGCAGTTCAATTCATAATTTTGCTGCAAAAAATCCAGATAGCGGCCATCGTCCAGCATCTTGGTGCACAAGAAGGCACCTAGGTTAAGACTGGCGCGAATAGCCTGATCGCGGGCTTCTGCTTCTTGTTGATTACTGGCACGCAGTTGATTCTCTAGGGTTTTTAGCTTGGCTTTTAAGGCTTTATCTTCGATGCCTGACGCCAAGTCACCCAACTCTTGAGCCGCGCCTTTTTCGGTGGCATTGCTTTCGCCTTTACCTAAGGCTTGCCAGCTTTTTTCGATGCTGGCGATGCGCTCACGGGTGGTTAACGTGGGGGAAACGAGTACAAAACGCATGCCCGTGGTCTTGGTGCGAGTTTGGTCTTCGCTGCTGTAATAAGGCTGCTCACTGCGTGCCGCCGTGTGTAATTCAGCCTGATTTTTTAAGAAGTTGCCGCCACGCACCACATAACCACCGGCTTGACCATGCAAGCGGTCTAATTTATTTAAACGAAACGGCTCAAACATCATCTCGTCGGCATTGCCTAACATGTCATGCAAGCCCAATGGATTTGGCTTGAGCAAGCCCGCCAATTGCAGCTTACCGTTGGCTGATTGAGAACCGCCAAACCACTCGTAGGCGTTTATACCGTCTGCCATCGGATAGAAGCTGTCTCTCAGCTCAGAAGTGCCCACGGCTAGACCACCGCGAGCGGCAAACTCCCACTCCACTTCGGTAGGTAGACGTAAAAAGCCCATCTCGCCGTCTTCTTTCGGCACCTCTTTGGCCGCATTTTTGCGCAACCAGAGATTATATTTATTGGCCGTTTGCATGGCTTCTAGCCAGCTTTGCGATACCACGGGCAAGCGCAGTTTATTGGAGGCCTCAGGGCACGTTTCATCCATCAAGGACTTATATTGCAGCTCCGTCATTTCATACTTGGCTAACAAGTAGTAGCGCGAGTTTTTGGCTTTAGCCTCGGTAAAACTGCCAGAGATAAAAGCCGGCCGGCTGTGCTCTACAAACCCCCACTCTTCGCTATCTTGGCCAAGCAGAATGGGATAATCCTCTAACGGGCCGGCTAGCGGAATATAGACTTTGCGAAACGCCATAGCGCCATCACAAGGCATGGGTAAGATCACATCGTCGTCACTGGGTTTGGGGTTGTAGTATTTTTCGTCCCAAGTCGCTAATGCAGGCAAGCTCATGCCGACTGCTAAGGCTAGAGCAAAGGCTGTGCTGCCAAATTTTTTATAACTCACGCAAACTCTCCGCAGGTTGAATATTAACGGCGCGCACCGCGCCTATCAGCGACACCAACACAGCGACTGTCAACGACAGCAGCAAAGCGATCAGGCCGTGTAAGGGGGTGATGTGACAGGCAAATTGCCCGGTCGCCTCACTGGTATTTAAGGTGTAATCAAACAGCTCACTGCCCAGCCAATACAGGCTTAAGCCTCCCACATAGGCGACTAAGCTGATAAATATCGCCTGTAAAATCACATATAAGGCGATGCCGGATCGGGTGAAGCCCAGCAGCCGCAGTAGCGCTAAATCTTTATGTTTACGGTCGATATTCGCCAGAAAGGCCCCTACCAAAGAGGCGATGCAACCAATCAGTGCCGTGAGCGCCACCACGCCAAAAATCAGCCCTAATACGCGGTTAATGGCTTTTACGTTGTCAATTTCGCGCAGCCGACTGCTGGTTTCAATATTTTCACTGTTTAGCCATTGCTCAAGTGCTGCCACCTGATCCACACCTTGGGCATAAATGCGCGCCCGCGCATACACAGCCGCTTTATCGTTGAGAAAGCTACCTGTGTCTGGGCCAAAATTGGGCAATCTAAAGCCATCACGAAACCGCTCCAGCTCGATTAATAACGGCAAAGCCACGAACACCGCAGGGCGGCCAAAACGCGCCGCATCCAAGACCGCCACTACCGTCAGTTCAAGCTCGCCCCGTTCGTTCACACCCGCTAAGCGGCGAGTGACACGCAGCTTTATGGTGTCGCCCGCATTGGTATTTAAGCGACGAGCGGCGGGTTCACTTAACATGATCTGGTTGCCGCTCAATGCACTGAGCGGCGTATCGAGTAAGGGATCTTGAGCCGCCGTGGGTAGCACTTCTGCGCTTTCAATAAAATGGCTGCGATCGCGAATTAAATCGGCCTGAGTATTTAAGGAGCGAGTTTGCCCTATGGCAAAGCCCACTTCTGGTCGGGCACGCAATGTATCTAGCCAGTCATCTGTGTAATGACCACTGCTGAGCATACGCACTTGTAGGTTGGCGGGGTCTTGCAATAGCTCTTGCTGTAACTGATCCACAACGCCGTGTTTTAAACCAAATAACAGCAACAAAGGGGCAATCACAGCCACTAAGGAGGCGGTGATGCAAAACGAGACTTTGCGGTCATGCCACAAGTCTTGTAGCGCCAAACGCGACAATAAACGCAATCGTTCAAGGTTCGAGATCAAACTGGGTTTCTCCTTGGCGATAGCTGGCCACCATGCGCGGCAAGGCAAAGTCTTGCAGCAAATTCCAGTCGTGGGACACCACCAGTGCCCCTAGCTGTAACTCGGCCACTAATGAGAGAAACAGCTCGAATAAGGCGTGAGCACTGTGGGGATCCAGTGCCGCCGTGGGTTCATCGGCCAACAAAATATCCGGCTCATGAGCCATGGCGCGAATAAAGGCGATGCGTTGCCGCTCGCCTATGGATAACGCCTTAGGATGTTTATTAACTAAGTGAGTGACCTTCAAGCAGTCTAGCGCGTGATTAATACGCTCCGACTGTGCCGGTAAGCCCAATAGCTGGCGGGGCAGTTGGATGTTTTCCGCCACCGTTAAAAACGGCAGCAAGCCGCCACTTTGCAGCATAAAGCCCAGATGACTGGCACGAATGGCCGCCAATTGCTGATCGTTATGGCTAGTTAGTAACGAGGTTATATCCAGCCGTTCTCGGCCAAGTTGATATTGCGCCACGCTATCGGGGCGCAATAACAAACCGATACATTCCAGCAAGGTACTCTTACCGCAACCACTGGGTCCGGTAATTGCCAGCACCTGACCGGGCTGCAATTGCAGCTCGGTCAGTTTTACCTTGTGCAGATCTTTACCTTGACCACGGTGCACCGCCAGCTCTTGAATATGCAGCATTCGCTAGGGCATCATTTCAAGGGGCACTGGATACACGTTTTCACGGGCATCACTGCCTTTGGCCAAAGACACCCAACGGTCTACATCGGCATTGTATTTTTGATAATGACGCAGCTTGATACTGAGGTTACGAATAAACTTTTCTTGTGCCAATCCATCCCAGCTCTTCCAAGTTTCTTCGTCCAAATTCAGCACTTCGCTGTGGTAAGGCAAGTCTTCTAAGTACTCACCCATCACGCCCAGCTCTGCCAACTTAGTGTTATCACTTTGCTGGAGTTGGTTAGGATCGGCACCCATAGTGGCGGCTACTGAACGCAACTGGTTAAACATTTCTGAGGGCGAAATCAACCCTTCGTTAGCGGCATTTAAAATATGCTGCATCACATCACTCAAGTCACTTAATTGCCCCTTGGTCAGCAACACCCGCACATCGGTAGTGGGCAGGTTTTGTTTAATCAAGTCGCGATCACTGATCCAAGCCTGAAACACGGGTGGTGCTTTAGCACCGGTTTTGCTGCCCAAATACGCCAATTGCATGGCGTGGCCAATTAGCGCAGCGTCATCCAGCATTTTTTGCTGTTCGGCATCTGCCGCTTTCATTTCTTGCGAATTAACGGCGCTGCCTACGGCATCGTCCCCTTGATAAGCTGACTTCACCTGTTGGGTAATAAGGTCAGCTAAAGAGTCAACTTTGCGGCCAAACTCATCAAGATCGCCGGCATTAACCGGATAATACAAGGAGGTGTTAGTCGCAGCATAGTTGGATAGGTTGCGATACTGAGCTTCGGCAAGCGCGTGATTATTCTTACCTTCTGGGGTTTTTAAGTGCAGCGTATAGATGGCGACGCCGGGATTGGCCGCTTCCATTCTGACCTGCTCGGCATTTAAGCCGGTGCCCGAGTGTGGGCTATCGCCCTCAATCGCGCCGGCATCGGTAATTAACACCACATACCGAGCGCCAAACTCGCTCCAGTCCACCTCATCTAGGGCTTGCATCACGCCGGCATAAGGGTCTTCATCGAAGGTAACGGTAGACACCTTAGCTTGTTTAAGATCTGCAACCTTACGCAAGAAGTCTTCGCCGTCTTTTACTTTATTAGGATCGGCGTACATCTTACTAACGTACTCCACACCCGGGCGCGCCTTAGTGCTAGAGCGAAACGCCACTAAACCAAACTTCACCTGATCCTGCAGACCTTGATCTTCAACTTGCTCATAAATTTTGCCAATGGCTTCACGAGTGCGGTCTATATAAGGGTCCATAGAGATGGTGGAGTCGATAACAAATACCACGGCGGCGCTAAAGGCTTTTAATTTACCCGCCACATCAGCCTCTGGGCTGGCCGCCGCGTTTTTACCACTTGCAGCAGTCGTCAGCGCTTTATCATCTTTGGTTACAGAAGCGACGTTAAGTAAGCGAGTACGAAAGCCTTCTTCGGTCATCACTTCTTCGCCACTGAGCACTGGCAGTAAATAAAACTGCTTTTGTAAGTCGACGAAATATTCTGGCTCTTGGGCTAACACGCCACCGGCTTGGTTACTCTTCTTCAGTTGCGCGCGCAGGGGCACGACTTGGCTAACCGGATCCGGCGCATCCAGAATTTTTTCTAAGGTGCTGCGCTCTTTAAAGAACAACAGACGGTCACGGTTAGCAGGATTGGTAAAAGCCAGCGTCAACTGCATTTTCCAGTCCACGGTACAGCTGGCCGGCAGCCAACCAATGGTCTTACCAAAACTATCGGGGCCCACTTTCAGCCATTCGCTGCCCGCAGCTTCACTGCGCTCATACACATAAAAACGACTAAAAGTTGGCTGTACCTTGCCAGAGGCCTTGCCCGCTTCGGCGGCGAGTTCGCAACCGGGCGTGGTTAATATACGTTGAAACAGCGTTTGTTTGCCTTCTTGCAGCAAAGGCTTATCGGCGGCAAAGGCGGCGGGTATGGCACAGCTGGCCAGTAATAAGGCGCTGGCAGACCAAGCGCGAGAGATAATGCTCATTAGTTCAGTGCTCCCAAGCGCTGTTGTGCTTGCTCGTTATCAGGTTCGGTTGCCAATACGGTTTCATACCAATAACTAGCCGTGGCATCGTCAGGCTCGGTAAAGCACGGATTTGGCTGATGGAATTCAGGGTCGTATTCTTTGGCGTAAGCTAGGGCAATTTGTACGTCGCCGCTTTGCGCTCGGTTAGCATATAGGCGCTGTGCCACACCACATTGCTCGGCCTCTTTGGCACCATTAATCACAGCTAACAGCTGCTCACTGCTCATTTTTTGCTGAATACAGTTTTGTACAAAGCTCAACTCAGACTGGCTGCTTAACCCCGCAATCGAGCAAGACATGTCTGCACTCTCAGCGCTGTCAGCCGCCGTGGCCTCAGGCGCACCCTCGCCGCTTGGCTTTAACATAAACCAAGCTACGGCGGCTAAAATAGCCAACAGAGTGAGAATTGGCAGCACGATAAACAGCGGGTTAAGGCCTTTTTTCTTCTTCGCGGGTTCAGGCTGAGATGGCTCAGCAGCGGGCTCAGTAACCTCCTGCTCAGGCTCAGCTATGACTGGTTCCACAATTTCAGGCTCGACTATCACAGGCTCAGTAATAGCAGGTTCAACGATGGCAGGTTCAGCAATGGCAGGTTCAGCAATGGCAGGTTCAGCAATGGCAGGTTCAGCAATGGCAGGTTCAACAACCTTAATCGGCGTTAGTTCGCCCGTGATGTGCGTTGATGCTGTGGAGCCGGCAGCGGCTGAGGCGAGTAATTCGCTAGACAAACGCACAGTGCCTCTATCACTTTCACCACCTTGGCCTTGCTGTAACAGCAGCTGATAGCTAGCGGTACCGCTACCCTCCAGTACTGGGTCGATAATCTCGGCGCCAATTAAGCCCGTGAGATCGCCGTCGGCATTTTCAGTGAGCGCGATAGGAAACCATACCGCATTGTTGCCCCACTCTTGTTCTGACTGCAGACCGCTCTTTGGCTTTGACTGCAAATAGTAGCGGTCTTGATTACGCTGGATACTAAACTCCAGCCCCTCGAGCCCGCCCTGCCACTTTTTGATCAGTAGCTGCGCTTGGCCTGGCACCACAGGAGATTGAGGCAAAAATTGTACGTTTATCATTGAGCGTTCTCATTACTAAGGCGAGCTAAGAGGGTTCCCAGCAAAGTATTTTGCTCGGAAGAAATACCGCGTCCAGCACTGTGGCCCGCGTTGTCTATGGTGTTGTGATAGAGCGCAGACAGCCAATCGAGCATAAAGCGGCGCGCCTGATCTATGGCTTGGCTTGGCAACTGCGGCAGCTCGCCCAACGCCACATTTTGCTCATTGGAATAGAGCGGCGCTTTATCGCCCATCAGTTGTTTATTACGCGCGGCTATGGGGCGATTAAGCTCACCTTGCCACGCAATAAAGTCACCCATCACCAGTTGTGCAGACAATACTTGCCCTTGCGCTAACTGCTCACGGCGAGCACCACTTTGGGTGCGAGCTAAGGCCGCTTGCGTAAGGCGCGCCGGTATCTCTTGGCGACGGGCGGCCGTAATTAATTCATCTGCCAAGGCATTCATGATGCTGGCGTCTATGCCCAACATATTGAGCAGATTCTGGCGGTCACTTAGGCTATACAAATGGTTGATCCAAGCCTTAAATACCGCTTGGGAAAACCTGTGCTCGTGAGTTTGTAACTCAGTTTTATGAGCGGGGGCTTTTTGTGGCTCAGGCTCAGAGCTAAGGTTATCGAAGTCAAAATTAAAGCCATTGTCCTCCGCATACAGGCTAACGGCGGCCTTAACCTCTGGCTCACTCTGCTCTGGCTCGTCATCCTTTTCGGCTACATCATCGAAATTACCGCTTAAATAAAGCTCGCGGATCTGTTCATCTTTAAGCTGTAAATGGCGCATGATTTCGCCCAAGGCTCGGGTTTTATTACCTAAAGCTTGTAATAGATTTTTCGCTTGCTTGGCTTGTTTAGCTTCTGCACCCTCACGACCATCTTCATACCAATGACCGAGACTTTCGTGGATCTGCCCTAAACTGGCCGTTAACTGCTCTTGAATACGCGCCAGCTTAAAGTCGATATTGGCCACTTTGCCTAAGTACTGACTGATATGCTGAATACCGCCGTTATCTAGCGATAACATGGCTTGCCAAGCAGCTGCCGGTTGGTCTACATGCTGTTTTACCGAGTCGGTGCTGGCAAAAGTGCTCTCCATCAGTGCCAGCTTTTCTTGGTAACGCTCACCCATCGCCAGCTCTTGTTGGGTGTCTGGGCACAGGTCAATAAAAGGCACATCCATGCGCGGTTTGCGCACTAAGAAAGTATTATTAAATGGCTTGCCCCCCGCCCAGTTTTGCATCCATTCATACTGACCAAAGCGCTCTTGCATGGTCATTTTTATCAGACCATCCCAGCCTTCTTTAAGTTGGCCTTCGTTGCGGTTTAGGGCATTACTAATGGCCATGTCACACATGGTCAGCGCCCAGATTAAGCCCGGTGCGCGTTGGCCTCGCTCTTGGGCATCTTTACCTTGCGTTTTTTGTATCCAACGGGTTAATACCGGCCCCACGCTGGTTACGTCACTCTGCTTAGCCGAGCTGGTACAGACCACCAAGCAGTTCATTTCTTGGCTATCGGTATAACGTTCAAATAAGTAGGCTACCTTGCCGCGCAGCAATAGCTGGGATACCGGATTGCCACCTTCGCTAGACTGGCTACCGGCCTCCTCTACCGAACAAATGCTTAAGCGCCCGCGATAACCGGGGAAGTCGAGCAAGTCGACTTTTTCTACTTGTGGGTCTCGGGTGGGATTCACCAGCGGAAAGGTCAGCTCGGCGGTTAGCGTGGCCAATTGCGCGAGCGAAATACTGACCGGCGCGGCTAATTCACCGTTTTTCGCAGGACAGACTTCAATAGTCTGATCACGGGAGCTGCCTAAACGCTCCAGCATATCCACGTTCATTATGCTGTCTTGCTGGCTGTAGCCATGCGCGGCGGGTTTAACTAGCGCACTTAACGGCGCAAATACCTGAGCGGCACCTTGCAAACGCTGCAAGGTGGCGGCTAAATCCGCATAAATCTCGGTTAACTTAGGTTGTTCGCCCCATAACACCGCAAACAACTTGGATCTTTGCGCGCAGTTTAATCGCGGAGCCAGTTTCAAGACCTCTGGCCAATAGTGAGACCTTAGTTTACTGACCGAATTGGCGAAGCTGTCTTCCAAATAATCCCATAAAGACACCACATCTTCGGCGCTCACGCCTATGTGCGCATGCTTGCTGGCCAAGGGCTCCAATTCGTTGAGCAAGGCAGAAATACGCGCGTCATTAAGCTGGTACTCGACTTTTTCGTGGTTAAAGTCATTAAACCAAGAGTTCGCCAGTATTTTTGCCAGCTCAACTTCACTAAATAGTTTTAGCTCAATCGGAAACGCCGTCGGCCCCGACTTGGCAGTACGACTAAAACGGGTCACCAAGCCGGTGGCTTCTTTACCGCCGCCTACTGGGTTGATGTGCTCGATAAAGTCCAGTCGGCTATCGCCGTAAATGGTTTCTAACTCACCGTCTTTACCGGCGGCGAGGGCGGAGATTAAGTAAGACTTACCCGCCTGCGAGAGACCAAAAAAGCCCATGGTCATAGGCGTGCCTGCCACTCTGCCTAAATCTCGGGCTTGGTTGCGCACACGGTATAATTTGAGATTGATACTGTCGGCGGCATCGTCGACTTCCGGCGCATTAGCGCGCACCTCAGTGACCCAGTCCAATACTTGTGCGGCGTCTTGATGTAACGCTTGCCAGCCGGTCATCAGCTGCTGCTGTTGAGAAGTTAAATCGCTCATGATCTTTTTACGCTTCCACTATCAAGCCAATATTTACTGTCGCCCAGACCATCTGCATCCAGCATGGTATTCAGCGCCAACACCAGATCGCTTTTACTGAAGCTTACCGAGCTGCCGGGCACTTCTACTGCCTCAACTATGAGTCGGTCACTGATCAGATCGCAGCCGCGACTTTGCCCCTTGGGCTCTACCACTTTAAAGCGCACTTTTAAGGGTAAGGGGCCACCATTTTCTCGGGTCACCCGCGCAAAACGCTCTTTGCCGCGACCCGAAAAGTCCAATGTATATAAAGGAGAGGCCGCCCAACGCGCCGCCGCCAATTGGCGAAAGCCCAAGCGCATAAAACCGCGCATTTCTAGCTGGGGCGTTTCTTCTTGTGCATCTTGGGGCAACTTAATTTTATTGTCTTCGGTCTCAATATCGCGATACAAAACATCCGCATCACTGATGGCGTTTTCTTGATCGAGCACGCCAATATGCTTGATGGTCGAGTAGGGTTTTAAGGCCGACGAAACAAAGTGAAAGTTAGAAATACTGTGATTAGCACACAGTAAGCACAACATGGCGCCCACGGCGGCCGTGCTCTTAGGATCGTCAATCAGACCGTTTTTATGGAAGGGGTACCAACCACCGGTGCGATAGCCTTGTAGCGGCAAGATGCGATCGGTCGGTACCGGCAGTAACTGGCGAATATAGGCCTGCACACCGGGTAAGCGAGATGGCCGGCCCGTTAATAGCAGCATATCGCAGGGATAAAAAGTGACCACTTCACATAAGGCGGCCAAGGTTTTGGTGATATTAAATTTGTCGGCCAAAAAGTCTTGATGTAATTGCTGCAAACTCAGGCTAAGGGTTATCCCAAGCAGATTAAATTCGGTATTGGGCCCAGCCTCACGGCGAATAGCGCTGTTCACATACTCAAGCACGCCCTCGCTTACTGCTTTATCGCCCAGTAACTCGAGATAGCTGTGCTGAAATAGTACTGTGTCTTGCTCAGGGTCGTATTGCTCGTATTCTTTAAGAATGGCCAGTGCCAGCGGGGTAAATACCTGCAGGTTAAGCTGCTGGCGTAACACTTGGTCACGGGCATCTAAACTCTCGCCGCCACACAGGCGCGACATAAGCGCATCGGCGGCGCTCACACCCGCCGCCTTCAAGGCATGGGCAAAACTGGGCAATACGTAATGCTGGATCACATCCAGCACAATATCGTCACCGGCTATTTTAAAACCGTCACGAAAGCGCTGCTCAGGCTTAATGTAGGCATTGCTGCCCACAGAGCCGCTGCCATTGCGATCCAAGCTGTAATCGGTAATTACCAAGTCGGTAGTGCCACCACCAATATCTATGGTGGCGAGCGTAATACGCTCACGATCAGTTTTATCGGGCCGCGCCAAGGTGGCAAACAGCGCTTCTGGGTGACCGGCAAAGTTGCGGTTAATCTCGTTATAGAGGTACACCAGCTGGCCGCAAGAAGCCTCATCCCATTCCACACGCACTTTGGGCATAGGAATACGCAGCTTGCTACCTTCTGCCCACGGATTTTCATCACTGGCCGTGTGCCAGCCCATGCTCTTCCACACCAAACCAATGGCTTGCTGTAAGCGTTCGTTCAAGATGCTGCGTTCGGCCAACGGCATGCCCGGTGGCACCGTCAATATTATGCTGTTCAGCTGGCGAGGCGTGCGCGCGTGCCCTTGACGGGAACGCTGGGCCGGGCTGTTGATCTGACATAAGGCCTGCGTCAGCACTTCCGCCAACATAAAGGTCATTAATGAGCTGCGCGAATACAGAGGGGTAAATACCGGCATCCGCTCATCTTCATCTTCAATGGCATACAGGGCTTCGCCGGTATCATTGATGATTAAAGAAAAAGGCGCCGCCGTGGCATAAGGTTCAGAGTCGGTTTTTACATAAGAGCTGTTAAAACGCCAGCCATGACCATAAGCCTGTTCATCCCATAAGTAGCGCTTAGGGCTGGATAAACCGGTGGAGCCTTCGGTGCCTCGGCGAAAACTGGCTAAGCGGCCGGCTTCTTTGCCGACACGCGCTATGGTAGGCCACTGAAACGCTCCGTGGCGGCCACTTTTTACCGAATGGTGGTCTTTACCAAAACTGGCCTGTGCAAACTCAATGCGACTCTCGAACGGGTCTTGATACACCTGCTCGGGCGTCAGTAAATCGCGTAACTGCAGCACATAGTTTTGGCGCATGCCGGAGCCGGCTTGACCGTGATCTTCAATTAAAATGCCACAGGTGCGCGAGTTACCCACATCTAACACTAAATCAACGGCAATCGGCTTCATTAAACCGTCGGCCTCGTTAGCCACTATACAAATATCGGGTATCTCAGCCTTTGGTTTTTCTTGGGTCTGCTGCTCGGGTAAAGGACGGCTAAATAAACTTAATAGATTTAGGTAGTGAGCTTGGTAATGCAGCTCTTTTAACTCACTTTCTATATCTTCGCGCAGGCGATGAGCATTGGCCTCAATAAAAATTTCTCGCAGCCAAGCCGCGACCCATTCTTGATCAAGAAACCAGCTCATTTCCCAAGTATGACAAGCCATACGAAAGCTAATGCCGGTGCCTACGTCTTCCGCATTAGGCGCCAAATAGTTAGTTTCTATATGGGGCATAATACGGGTATCAAACGCCAAGGTTAGACGATGGGTATTACCGTCAATGTCTGCTTTTTCCAGCTTAACTAAACGCATGCGCGACCAGTTGCCTGGCCCTTGATCGAAATGATGGGGCGGCTTAAAACGAAATATCGGACACGGCACCCAGATGCCGTCCAATAACGCCAAGCTGTCTTTCATGCTGACATCAAATTCAGGCTTAGCCTTTTGTATGGCCCCTGAATTTAACTGATAAAATTGAAAGTCTTTTTCTTCGTTTCTTAACAGTCGAGTCAACAGCGTTTTTTCACTGCTAATGAATACAAACTCGCCTGCTGGTGCTTTGCGTTCATCAAATTTTAGGGCAAAGTCCATAAACTGAATGCCGGTATCGCTAACCAGCGAAACCGTTTCTTCAAACTCTGTAATTTCAGCCAACATTTAATTAAGCTCCCGCCTTACTCACCCGCATTTTGCATGGTCATTGGAAAGAATTCATTACCGTAGCTGCCTGTGCAGTCGGCCATATTTTTTGCATCTGGTTTACAGCTAACAGCTGGCATATCGTAAACACCACCGTCACCGCATTTAGCTTGCCCCTGGCTATTAATTGCCAAGACCGCATTGTTCATAACGGCCGATACGGGACCTGTGCAACTGACACCGTCGTTACGGCGCACTGTTACATCACCTTGACCGTTATTAAATTTATATTCTAAGCGTAAGGGTTTGCCGGTGCGCTTATCTTGAATGCCACCCTTGGCTTGCCAATTACCATTCAAAAAATCCACTGCGCTGTTAGCGGGCACAGGTGCTGGATCCGCTAAATTTTCGGTAGCTTTATTTTCGGTAGGTATATTTTCTTCAGGCATAAGGGGTTCATTAGCAAGAGGCGCTTCTACTAATTCATCAGGCAAAGCAGGCGGCGCCAGGTCTGTCGGTTCTTGCAAAGGTTCAAGTTCAGGCGCTAAGTCGGCATCTAGTGCTGGCGGAGACAACGCTTCTGCCTCATCCACGCCCATAGCTAGCTCAGGAGTGGGCAGATTCACGTCAGGCAGGCTTGGCAAGCTACCACTTGGCAGCGAAGACAGGCCAGCTAGGTCACCATTTGGCAAGGCCGGCATAGACGGCAAGCTAGGTAGGCCTAGGTTCGCGGATGGCATGGCAGGCATCTTGGGTGCCGTAGGCAGGTTGGGCATAGCAGGCATCGACGGTGCGCCTAATTTCCCCAAGCTTGGCATAGAGGGCATACAGCCGCGCAATAAGAACAGCGTCAGCAGCAAAAGTAACAAGGCTAACAGTAGCCACAACCAACGGCGCCAGTTTCTCCACCAAGGAATCGCGGCCGCCACAGGCATAAGCTCGGGGGCTGACGCAACAGGCGCCGCAGACGCAACAGTAGGAGCCACCATAGACGCTGCAGCTAGAGGTGCAACGGGTGGAGACTCAGCAATTTGGGGATATAAACAATAAAGCGGATCCATACCCAAAGCATCATCCGCGTGTACAAACCCCCAAAAAGTCAGCACGGGTATTAGATTATATGCTTGAGCAGGTACACCATTATCAGAGATAGGGTTCGCAGAAATATCTAAGTTATTAGCGGTAGAGCTGCCTTCTGTAGAGCGCACTAAATAAACAAATTCCTCACCCGGAAAACGAATAACATATTCCAGTAACTGTTCAAAAACTTGTTTATCTTTACTGCTATTTTCAAGGTTCGCAGTTGCTGAAGCCAATAATTCACTGCGCATGGCAGTCAAGCCTGACTTTACTTCTTCTAAGCGCAAACGAGCGACTGCTCGTTCCTCTTCGGTAGCAGAACTCCAAGGGATAACATCGCCCGCTACTGGGCTATACCAATCAATATTATCGCCTTGTTGATCCGGCTGCGGAATGGCTAAACAAAGTGCATCTAACTTGTTTTTTCTTTGGATAGCATTTCTAAGTTGCAAGGCAGCACGATAAACAGGCTGGCCTGTTTTTCCTAATGCTTTAAAGGACGATATTTTACCCGAACGTAATAACGCCCCTGTCATTAGTGGCTACTCCTTGGCTGAATTAATAGATATACATTTAAGGCAGCTAATGTAGTGGATAAGCCTATTTAGGGTCAAGGTTGAATGCGACAAATCAAGCACTAAACCAAAAATACTTAATATTTATAACAAACACGCTTTATTTGCGTCAAAAACTTACATCACAAGTCAGGATGGTATAAATAAAAAGCGGAAAGAAGATTATTTAGCCAATAATAATGGCAGTATATTTCCTTTTTAAGAGCAGTAAGCGGCCAACTAACGTTGATATTTTTCTAACGGAAATTAAGTCAAAACCCAAGTTTACCGTTACACTGAAGCTCGTTTTATCTACTAGATAGCCAAACATAATGGAAAAAGACCAAGGCTCGCGCGGTGCTCTGTATGCGGTGGGTGCTTATACGCTGTGGGGCATAGCGCCTTTATACTTTAAGCAGCTCACGCAGATCCCCGCTTATGAGATTTTAACCCATCGCGTAATTTGGTCTTTTTTACTGTTGCTGGTATTGCTCAGTGCGCTAAAGCTATGGCCGAGCGTGCGCGCAGTATTACGCCAGCCGAAGAATTTGCTACTGCTCACACTGTCATCTGTGATTATTGGCTTAAATTGGCTGGTGTATATTTGGGCGGTGAATAGCAACCATATCTTGGATGCAAGCCTTGGCTATTACATTAACCCGCTGTTCAATATAGTGCTGGCTATGTTGTTTTTGGGTGAGCGTTTTCGGCCTACCCAATGGTTTGCGGTGGCCTTGGCCACCAGCGGCGTGCTGGTACAATTAGTGATATTTGGGCGTTTGCCTTGGATAGCCTTAGTGCTGGCTATGACCTTTGGCTTATATGGCTTAATTCGCAAGCAAGTGCCGGTCGACCCTATTGCCGGTTTAATGCTAGAAACCCTAGTACTGTTACCGCTGGCGGCGGTTTATTTATTCTTTATTGCCGACACCCCCACGAGTCATCTCGGCGCTAATTCACTCAATACTAATTTGTGGCTAGTTTCGGCCGGTCTGGTGACCACGGCACCTTTGTTGCTGTTTGCCGGCGCCGCTAAACGACTCAAATTATCGACGTTGGGCTTCTTTCAATATATAGGCCCCAGCCTGATGTTTTTAGTGGCCGTATCGCTTTACGGCGAGACCTTTACCACAGATAAGATCATTACCTTTGCGCTGATCTGGTGCTCGCTGGTGATTTACAGTTGGGATGGGATTAAGCACCGCAAAAAGCCGGTTGTACGCCCAGCGCCTCTAGAGCCAAGTGCTATTTGGCAACGAAAGAACGCGAAATCCGCAAAAAATTAAGCTGGGATAAGCTCGAAAAGTGAGAATATCTTTTTATGGTAAGGGCTCACCTGCTGATGATCTGGTGTTTGGCCTTTACCATTAAAGTCATGTTCAGATTTGGTCTCTATTTTTTCGTGGGTTTAGCGGGTTTCGTTGCAAAAATGCTCTTAATCTTTTATCTAAAATAAAAATCAGCGCAATCTGACTTTGGCCTGTGCAGATTGGCCCTTGCTGTCGATGACCGACAGTTCCACAAAGCCCGGGCCCGGCATCTTGACTAGCTGGTCTCGCCCGCGGGCGCTGACCACTATCGGCTTGCCATCGGCTAACCAAGTGAAGGGGCCAACGCCGCCACGCACCCGCAATAAGATGCCTTCAGCCATCAGCTCGACCTCGGCGCCATCGGGCGGAAAATCTACCTTAGGGGCACCGGCGGCGGCAAAGGCACCAAAGCGGGGCCGAAACTTGCGCAACGGTTGCGGCAAGCTGGCATTGGCGACCATTAAGGTGGATGGCGGCGGTAATGGTAAAGGATCGAGTTTACGTTTCACCCGAGCAAAGGCTTGAAACAACAGCGGTGCCGCTAAGTCTGCGCCAAACACGCCGGGCACTGGCGTGCCGTCGGCTCGGCCCATCCAAACGCCGATCACATGAGTGCCATCGAAACCGATGGCCCACGCATCTCTGTGGCCGTAGCTGGTACCGGTTTTATAGGCTAAGCGGTTTACCGGCGTACCGATTGGCGGCGCCACGCCCGACAAAATATTCCCCACTTGCCACGCCGCCACCGCCGACATTACCCGCAAGCCTGGCGCATCTTTATCCGCGGATTGCTGAGTGAAATGCAAGGGTCGCGCCACGCCGCCGCGCGCTAGGGTGGCATACAAGCCCACCATATCTTCTAGGCTCACGCCCACGCCACCCAGTGCCACGGCTAGGCCTGGTTTGCCGCCCGGCACTCGCGCCGTTACGCCGGCGCGACGTAATCCTGCCATTAACTTGGCCGGCCCCAGCGCATCGGTGAGCGCCACCACGGGCAGATTGAGCGACAGCTGCAGCGCATCACGAATGCGCACTTCGCCACGAAAAATTTTGTCGAAGTTTTGTGGGGCATAACCGCCAAAGTCCATGGCTCTGTCTTCGATTAAGGTTTCGGGATGCGCCAAACCTTCATCAAACGCCAAGCCATAGACTAAGGGCTTTAAGGTGGAGCCTGGGCTGCGCACGGCGCGGGTCATATCGACGAAGCCTAAGCGGGCATCGGCCCGATACGCCGCCGAGCCTACCGAGGCCAACATCTCGCCGCTTTTATGTTCAGCGACCACTATGGCGACCTGTAGCCGATCGCCATGGGCGACCACCGCTTGGGCGGCTAATTCTTGGAGGCGAATTTGTAAGGCGGCATCTAGCGTGGTGTGGTGCCATTGCGTGCTGGGTGCCGCCGCTACTATGCGATCCGCTAAGTGCGGTGCCAGCGCCGGAAACGCTTGGCGGCGGGCAGGTATAGCTTCTCGCTTAGCCGCTTGCGCTTGCTCGGCTTGAATCACCCCAGCCGTAACCGCCAGTGCCAGCACTTTTTCGCGCGCAAGCGCCGCGGCTTTGGGGGAGCGGTCGGGTCGACGGCCTTCTGGCGATTGGGGCAAGGCGACTAACAGTGCGGCTTGCGCTGTGGTTAAGCGCTTAGGCTCCTTGCCAAAATAAGCCAAAGACGCGGCGCGTACGCCTTCAAGATTGCCGCCATAAGGTGCCACTTGATAATACAATTGTAAAATCTGCGCCTTAGTTAAGCGGCGCTCAAGCGCCAGTGCGACCCGTGCTTGGCGCAGTTTGCCCTTGAGTTGGCCGGTGCCGCTGTCTTCTAATAAGCGCGCCACTTGCATGGTCAAGGTTGAGCCGCCCGACACCAAGCGCTGCTGGCGTGCCGCTTGCACTATCGCCCGTAATATGGCCCGCAGGTCGACGCCGTTATGACTGTAAAACCGCTTATCTTCATAGGCGACCAGCATGGCGGTGAAGTTTGGGTCTACGGCATCAGGCGATACTGCCATGCGCCAGCGGCCGTCCGCTACCGTGTAAGCCCGTAGCAGGCGGCCATCTCGGGCTTGCACTTCAACCGAGGTGGCAACACTTAAGTTAGGTAACTCAGTGGCGGCCACCCAAGCCGCAAACGCTTCAACGGCAAACCAGAGCACCAGCGCCAAGGTCAGCGGAGAAGCTAAAGCCGATAATCGCCAACCCCGTGTCATCACTCGGCTATGATCACGCGGCCCGCCGCGGTTTGGGCGCGGTAATTGGGTCGATACATGTCTTCAACTGAGGCAGCCGGATGATGGAAGCTACCTGGTGACACGGCGCGCACCACATAAGCGAGGCGCAGGGTATTGCTGCCAGACCAATCCACTTGGGCAATAAAGCGGTCTTGGCGAAATTCGGTATGCTCGGTATCTTCTCGCACATCCAGCCAATCCAGCCCACCCACTTCGCCACCGCGCAACTCTCCACTACGCAACAAGTTCGGGTTATCAATCTCAAAACCCGCAGGCAGTGGATCCGCCATTATTAAGCGCGACTCCGCCTTACCAAAGGGCTCGATTTCTAAGATGACCACCATGCGGTCACCGGCTTTTACGCCAGCATCTAAGTTAATCGGCTCACCCGTCATGGTGAAATAGTGTCGGTTAATCGCATAGCCATTGCCCGTGGCAGGCCCCGGCACTTTAGGTACGCCATAAGTGGTCAGCGTCAGCGTGTTCGGCTTAGCTGATCCATTGCTGACCGTTAGCGCCTTGCTGTCTTCAGACAAGTCTTCAGGCAAGTCCACACCGGCTTTTAGCACTCGCACTAAGGGGCCGTCTACTGGGCTGCCGTTTAAGGTAATGCCCTCATTTCCCGGTTGCCCAATCAAGGCGTGAGCGGCCAGCAAGGTCCAGCTGGCTTCTTGGGTCGATAAGGTATTGCCATTGGCACGCAAGGCGAGCGCCAGCGCTTCGGTATCCAGCGCATTTGATTTGGCTTCTGCCGCCAAGGTCAGCACACCGGCCACATCGCGGCGACGACTGCCGTAATCGGTGCGATAAATCTGTACCTCATCCAGTGACTGATACCCCTTAATTCGCTTACCTGCCTTAGTAAACATGGCATCGGCGCGCTTTTGATCGCCATAGCTAGCCAAGGCCGCCCCCAATTGCGCCTGAGCCATAGGCGTGGCGAAGGCATCGCCTTTCACATCGGCGTAGTAGCGCAAGTCGCCTATGGTGGCCGCCCCTTCGCGGGCCAACACCATAAGCGCATAGGCCAGCGCCTCGCCGCCCTTATCAAAATCGGCGGTATAGTTGACGCGATTGCGCAAGTTATCGAGCGCCGAACGGAACGCCAGATCCGGCACCTCATGGCCTTGCGTCTTAGCGCGACTCAAAAAATCGGTCACGTAGGCATCCAACCAAAAATCCCCTGAGCTAGGCCCCCACAAGCCAAAGCCGCCCTCTGAGCTTTGATTGGTTAGCACTTCACTCACGGCCCCCTTGATACGACTAGAGAGCTTATCCGCGCCCTTCAGCTGCATGGTCTTGGCCACCTCATCGAAGTACAGCAAGGGCAGCGTTTGCGATGTCACTTGCTCGGTGCAACCGTAAGGATAACGATCTAGAGATGCCAGCAGCCCGGGCACATCTAGCCGCGCTATGGGGCCCACCGCCAGCGTGGCCAAGCCAGAGCCGGCGATAAAATCGCTAAAGGCGGTTTGGTCGAGCGTAAAGCTATCGCCTGCGGCCAGCTCTAAACGCTGAGTGTTCGCCACTTCTGGAGCGCCACTTTGTACCGGGAGCCGCAACTCTTTGGTTAACTGCTTGCCGTCGGGCGTAGTTAAGTTAACCGTCACGCTTTGTAGCCCCTCGGCCGTGGCCGTGATCGGCACCGAAAATTTCGCCTTGCCGCCTTTGGCTAGCTCAAATTCCTTAGGCACCTCCCCTAACGTCAAGCCAGTAGCGGACTCTGTCGTCGATGTTGTCGATATGGTTAAACCCATCTTGCCTGCAGGGCCAGTAGCATGGATCACTTCCAGCAGCATACGACTCTGGTCATTGGGCGCCATAAAGCGCGGTATTGATGCGGTAACCACCACAGGATCGCGCACCAATACTTCGGCGTCGGCTTGGCCGACACCGGTTTTGCTCCATACCACCGCCATTATCTTAACCGTGCCGTTAAAGGACGGCATTTCAAAGGTGGCGCGGGCGTAACCGTCTTTATCGACCTGAACAGGGCCACTAAAGTAGGCCACTAATTCTTCGGTCGGCGGTGGCGCTTGCATGCGTGCTTGGCCGGCCGCATCGCCACCGGAGCGCACAGTGCCAGCTGCGCCACTTAGGCCATCGATTAAACGGCCATATAAGTCACGCATGCCCACGCCCAACTTGCGCTGGCCAAAGTAATGACCTTTGGGATCTGGGGATGTAAAGGCGGTGAGGTTTAAAATGCCGACATCCACGGCGGCAATAGTGGCATACGCAGTTTCACCACGGGCGACACCTGCCACCTTAATCGCCACATTCATAGGGCCACGAGGCGCCACTTCGGCCGACACTTTCACGGCGGCACTCAATGCCTTATTGCCTGGCGCTACGCTGGCGTGAGCCAAACCTAAGGCGCGGGCCGGATTGCGCCCCGCCGCCACGTCCATCGGCCTAAGCACAGTCGCCGACACATAGACGCCTGTGCCCCACTCGTCGGTTACATCCAACTTGATGGTGTTTTCGCCGGCCTTGACGTCCACCACTTTCATGGCGACTAAGCGGTTGGATAATACATAGACCAGCGCCTTGCCTGCGGCTCGCGGCACTATCCGTAATTGGGCCACGTCACCGGATTTATAGGCCGACTTATCCAAGGATAATTCCAGCGTATCTGGGGTTGAGGTCACGTCTGCCGGCGCATACCAGCCCGCGTAAAAACGGCTGGAGGTGGCCGCATCGCCACCGTCCGCTTGACGCACCACCAACTCGTATTCGCCCCAACTAACGGCGGCGGCTATCTCAACGGCGTCTGTTAAGTCGGCACGTCCGCTGCTAATTTGCTCACGGCTGCTCACCGGCTCCCAACGCCAGTTACCGTCTTCCTGATACCACTGATATTGGGTATTAATGCGTGATAACTCCCAAGTCACCGCCATGGGGGTGACTGACATAGCCGTGGCCGTTTCATCAAACCCTACGGCCAGCAGTGAGAAGCGCGCATCTGAGCCTTCTTTTACTACCTCATCGAATAAGGGTTTCACGCCTATCATAGCCGCACTCGGTTGCAAGGCGCGCGTCAGCTGGCGCTCGACCGGTCGGCCTGAGCCTTCAGCTACGCGCGCCACTACCGTCATTTCTAATGGCCGCAAGGGATCGGCCACATCGGGCAGGGTTAAGTTTATCTCGGCACGCCCTTTGGCATCGGTGCGGGTGCCGCTAAAGCTTTCCATTTGAGCTTGGAACGGCTCATCTGCCAAGCCAAACTGATAGCCGGGGTACGCCTTCAGCCCTTCAGTAGCACGCAAGGTAACGGAACCTTCCACACTCAAATCGGCACCCACGGCACCAAATAAGTATTTGGCATCCAGCGTCAGCTTGAGGGTATCGCCTAGGCGCACTGGGGTCTTGGGCAGGCTAAGGGTAAAGTCGATGCGCTCCGGTAAAAAGTCTTCCACTAAGAAAGTTTGCGTGGCTAATGCAGGTGCATCGAGATCCGCCTTTATCTCTAATCGCCACACGCCGCGTGGCGCGCTACCGGCTATCGGTAGTGCAAACACATGGCCGCCACTGCCGACGTCTTCTGCCACCACGCGGGAATACTCCACGCCGTCTGGGCGTTTCACTATGGCCGTTAAGGGCAGGCTCGCAATCGCCTTGGCATTGGCATCTCGACTAAGGGCCGTGGCATAAACCGTTTCACCGGCACGATAGGCACCGCGATCCGTGGTTAAGAACACATCTATGGGTGGCGCGGGTTCACGGCCCTCGACGCCCCGATCTGACAGGTCAAACTCGGGATCAGTGAGCGATAAGAAGGCCATATCCGCTGCGCCTTCTTTAGCGCTGCTTTCTTTGGCGACCACCATGGCTGGCGCCAGCGCGCCCACACCACGAGTCAGTGCCACAGGAAAACGGGCATAGCCTTGGTTATCTGTGGTGGCCGTGCCTAACACCTCGTTACTGCGGCTCAGTAGCTCTACCGCCACCTTAGACTTAGCCTCTGCCGTGCCTAAGCTGCGTACTACTACATGCAAACCGTCGGTGCCGCTTAAGGTACTAATGCCCAGATCTGAGACCACAAACCACTGCCAAGCGGGAGTCACGTCATAGCTTTCTTTGCCGGGCATGCTGGCGCGCAATACAAAAATTCCCGCGCCTTGGCCTGCCAAGGCTTCCGCCATCGGCAAGCGAGTGGTCATGTCGCGATTCACCTCCATGGCAAGCTCGGCATGGCCTTGCCAAATCTCGGCGCCCACTTGGCTAGAAAAATCCCCTTCACGCCAATAAGACATGGGCTCGCCAAAATATTCGCTTTGTATGGCGCGCAAGATATTGCGATCCGTGACTTTAAATAGCGTGAGTTCGGCCTTGGCCGTGTTCACCGCCTCAATGGGCAGCGCGGCGTCTTTGCCGACTTTGGGCAACACATAGGCGCGGCCCGGAAAACGCAAAGTTGGGCTGCGATCACGCACATAGGCGGTAATGGTCACCGGCTTAGTGGTGGTTTGGCCATCGGCGGCCGGAATGCCGGCTCTAAAAGTCAGGGTATAACGGGTGCCATGGCTCACGCCCTCTACGCACAGCATTTGTGCGCCCACTTTCTCTACCGTCAGGCCTTTGGCATCCAATTGCACAAATTTATCAAACGCCACGTCTGTCTTGGCTAAATCATCAGAAAATTGCGCACAAATGCGTGGCTGAGCGCTGTCCGATTGCACGTCGTGCTCGATCACCCTAAAGCCATATTTACCTATGGCTTCATCTAGGGCGGCTTGGGTGCTGGTGCGCTTTTCTATTTGCTGGGCGAGACGCAGTGCCGGCACCATTTCTAGGCCACGATCGCGGTCTTCTAAAATTTCCGCCAGTTGCACTAACAGGCGATGGCGTAAATCTGGGGTGTCGGCACGCAAATAGCCATTGATGGTGGCGAGCAACGCGCTTTGCTGTAATTCATTTTTTTTGCTGTCATCGCGCGCCGCGGCCCGGCGTAATAATCGGCCATATTCAGCCCAGTCTGAGGGCGCATCTGTCATATTTAAGGCAACACCTAGCCGTTCACTGGCGCGCAGCATATTGCCGCTGGCTTCTTCTTTCTCTGCCAGCACGACATAGTCGACAGCCGAGTTTTCGCGTGCAGGGTGGCGCACTGCAAGGCCAGTGGCAAATTCATAGGCTTGAGAAAGATCCGCGGCGCGCAAGAAACTCAACTCGCTGGCGCGAGTTTGCGCCACGGCGGTCGCATCAGGCGCGGCTTTTAATAGATAAGCGGAGATCGCATCGGCATAGGGTTGGGTTTCACCAAACTCGGCCTTTAAAAAACAGGAGCCGTTGCGCGTATTAAAGGTGATGGCGGCGCAGGCCGTGTTGCTAACGCAGGCTTTTTGGCAGCCGGCCAAGGTGGTATCAAGCTGCGAGGCCAGATCGCCGCCGGGCAAGTCCACGTCTTGGATCATCACGAAGCGCTGGGTGGGCACTAACTCTTCTGCGCTACTCATTTCAGACCAAGTTAGGCCCAGCACGGCGAGCAAAAGCGCACCTAATTTGATTCCGCGTCCATACGCCATTTCCACACTCCATCGACGGTGTTTTGCACTAAACCTAACCCTAACAAACGAGGCCGAGTTCCAAAATAAGTGGTTTCAATCCTGCCATGCAGCTTTGCTTAAAGCTAAGGTTTCTATTGTTTCTTGGCTACGTTAGTGGCGAACTTTAAATATGGATATTTGTTCATACTGCTCAGTATCTAGATCTAATCATTGATGTAGCGTTACACCAGTCTAATTAAAGAGTTGCTTGTTTAAGCAAGTCATAAAGATAGGCACCGCTCTTGTAGCCCCACGCTTTAGCTGTGGGTCCTGCGAAGCAGGATAGTTTAAACATTCCCGCTAAGACGGGAGTGCCAGCTAAAGCGGCACACTACAAAGACTGCACTGGTGGGCTTTAGGTGTTGGATTCCTCATTCCTATTCACAATACAGAGTAAGTAAATCTGACCCCTTAATATTACAGAATGGCGTTACTTAACTCGCGTGAAGATGCCAAGCGCCGAGCCTTGTTTTAAAAATAACGTTTCTTTATCAATAATTTTTAAGCTCATCTCTGTATCGGCAACTTTAAGCACTAGGTATTTTTCGTCATCTATCTCTCGCACCGAGATCTGGTCAAGCTGTTGCCTATCATCGCCAAAGGCAATGTAATTTGGGCCTATGGTAAACAGGCTCTGCTTATCTTTAACGGCAGTGTCCTGCTTTGTTCGTTCGCTCTCGGTCTCAGACTTAAGCTCGAACCTATATTGGCCCTCTAGATCGGCCACGCTGATACCTTTGCCACTATCGCCTTGGCTACAGGAGATTAACAACAAGCAGGCTAGCGCCAGCCATACCCTGTTTACGTTTTTCATCGGCATCATCTCCATCACCCACAGGATTAACACTAAGACGGTTAAGATTATGAATAAAATATTAGCCGATAGCGGTGAGACCCGAGCACAAACCTTAGCCAATAAAAAAGCACCGAGTTTAAGGCTCGGTGCTTTTTTATTTCGACTTCTAGCTGTCACTTAGTCACATCTTTTTATTGTTTTTAATGGCGATATTAGGCACCAGAGCTGGCTGTTGGCACTATCAACAGTCGACCTATCATAGGAAGAGGCGTGGGCATTGTCGGAGTCAACCGTCAAACGCCATGGACGGCATTTGCCGAGCGCCGTAGGGATACGGTTTAGCGCGTTGACGGAGACAAGCCTTCAGCCTCTTAGCACTTTCTTATAAAGCCTCTAACCGCGCATAGGCGGTCACCAGCCACTTGCTGCCGCTATCTTCAAAGTTTACTTGTACGCGGCTGTGATCGCCGGCGCCCTCATAATTTAACACCACGCCTTCGCCAAATTTCGGATGCATCACCCGTTGGCCTAAGCGAAAGCCGGTTTCGTTAAAGGTGTCTTGCACCCGATCTTGGCTGAAACGGCCATTGGGCATGGCGCGGCTCACCGAGGCTTTGAGGCGCACTTCGTCTAAGCAATCATGAGGCAGCTCTTTGATAAAGCGGCTGGGGCGATGAAACATTTCTTTGCCATACACACGGCGCGTTTCCGCATGGCTAATAAACAATTTGCTCATGGCGCGGGTCATGCCCACATAGGCTAAACGGCGCTCTTCTTCTAAGCGCTGGCTGTCTTCTGCGGACTGCTGGCTGGGGAACATGCCCTCTTCTACGCCCACCATAAACACCAGCGGAAATTCCAAGCCCTTGGCCGAGTGCAGCGTCATTAATTGCACTGCATCGTCAAACTGATCGGCCTGGCCTTCGCCTGCTTCTAATGCCGCGTGGGATAAAAACGCCGACAGCAAAGACATATCATCGTCTTCTGAAGGCGTAAATTGGCGAGTGGCACTCACCAACTCCTCTAAGTTTTCGACCCGTGCTTGGGCTTTTTCACCGCGCTCCGCCTGATACATGGCCTTTAGGCCGGACTGCTCGATCACGCGATCGGTTTGCACGTGCAAGGGCAGCTCGCGGGTTTCGTCTTCCAGTTGATTGATTAACGCCAAGAAGCGACTCACCGCCGAAGCGGCGCGGCCACTCAACACCTTTTCTTCAACTAATGCCCAAGCGGCCTGCCACAGCGTGACTTGCCTGTCTCGCGCCGCTTCGCGTACCAGACCCAGCGTGCGCTCGCCTATGCCACGGGTGGGCGTGTTGACGATACGCTCAAAGGCCGCTTCATCGCCGCGATTATTCATTAGCCGCAAATAACTAAGCGCGTCTTTAATTTCTTGGCGCTCGAAGAAGCGTAAGCCACCGTAAATGCGATAAGGCAGGCGCGCCTGAATCAGCGCCTCTTCTAACACTCGAGATTGAGCATTATTGCGATATAAAATCGCCACTTCGCTCAACACATTATCTTGTTGCTGCCATTGCTGAATTTGGCCTACCGCAAAGCGCGCTTCGTCCATCTCGTTATAGGCGCCATAGATAGATACCTTTTCGCCCGCTTCGCCCTCGGTCCACAGCTCTTTGCCCATGCGCTCGGTATTATTGGCAATCAGCGTATTGGCGGCCTTGAGAATAGTGGCGGTAGAGCGGTAGTTTTGCTCGAGACGAATGGTGGCAGAGCCCGGAAAGTCGCGCAAGAAACGGGCGATATTTTCCACCCGAGCGCCGCGCCAACCATAAATAGACTGGTCGTCATCGCCCACTATCATCACCCGCGCCTTAGTGCCGGCCAGCATCTGCAGCCACGCATATTGAATACTGTTGGTGTCTTGAAACTCATCCACCAAAATATGGCGAAATCTGTCTTGGTAATGGGCCAAAATATGCGGCTTATAGAGCCAGAGCTCGTGAGCACGCAGCAGTAATTCGGCAAAATCCACCAAACCCGCACGGTCGCAGGTATCTTGATATACCTGATAAATCCGCTGATAGGTTTGCTGAATAGGGTCGTGCAAAATTTGAATATCTTTTGCCCTTAGGCCTTCGTCTTTACGGGCATTAATAAAGCCCGCCACTTGGCGCGGCGCCCACTGTTTTTCATCCAGATTCATGCCCTTCAGAATACGGCGCAGTAAACGCAGCTGATCGTCTGAGTCCAGTATTTGAAAATCTTGGGGCAGATTGGCATCCAGATGATGGGCGCGCAGTAAACGATGGGCTAGGCCGTGAAAGGTGCCCAACCAAAGGCCAGACAGTCGACCACCCAGCAGTTGCTCAACCCGACCGCGCATCTCGGCGGAGGCTTTATTGGTAAAGGTCACCGCTAAAATTGCCGAGGCAGGCACGTTTTCTACCTGCATCAGCCACGCAATGCGATGCACCAGCACCCGAGTCTTGCCACTGCCGGCACCGGCCAGCACTAGCATATTCTGGGCGGGGGCGGCCACCGCCTCCCTTTGCTCGTCGTTCATGCCGTCAAGCAGGCTGGATACATCCATTACAACTCCTGAGTTTATTTAGATTTGCCGTTTAGAGGGAGGGGTGAGGCGTAAGACGTAATGCGTTAGCCATCAAGCTTAAGCGCTCACGGTGCGGTTTTCCCTCCTCACACTTTACCCCTTACCCCCTCACGGCACTTGCCGGGGATTATAACAGCTCTAGCATTTGCTCCAACCGTTCCAGCTCAACATGAGGTAAACACTGTAAATCGCAGGCTGAGCGCCCTTGGTCATTGAGCCAAATCGCTTGGCAACCCGCATGTACGGCACCTAAGACGTCGGTATTGATATGGTCACCAATGTGCAGAATTTCGCTTACCTGTACGCCCATTTGTTGGGCTAACAAATCAAACATATCGGCGGCGGGCTTCATGCGGCCATCAATACCGGCGCGTAATACCGTCTTAAAATAAGGCGCCAAGGCGGTGTGCTCTAGCGGCAGATTGCCGTTAGTGATCACGGCTAATTGATAGCGTTGGCCGAGTTCGGTTAACACGCGATGGCTGATTTGCGGCACTTCTATTTTGCCGCGCTCGGTTAAGAAGCCTTGATAAAACTCATTGGCCAAGGTGCAGGCTTCTATATCGGCGACACCTTGCTGGCGTAGGCCTTGGGTTAATACGCGCAGCCGCAATGCGCTTACATCGTGACTCAGCTCGGGCTCCAGCGCTAATATTTGGCGCTTAATATCGGCCAGATTATTCGCATCCAGCAAGGTGGATGCAGAGGAATGATGTTTTAGCGCCTGTAATAACCAAGCTTCGGCAGCCGTTATCACAGGCACGTTGTCATATAAGGTGTCGTCTAAGTCGAAGCTAATCACCTTGACCGGCATTAGTCGTTTATAAAAGCGCATAAAAATCCTCATATACAAAGCTGGAAGCGGTCAGCTATAAGCTGTCAGTTAAGGTCAATGCAACAACAATCCTGCTGCGTAGGACGCTCTTTGTAGGGGCCAATTTATTGGACCAAAAATCATAGCACCGCATACAATCGGTCGAATAAATTCAACCCTACAGGGACAACGGTTTGTATTTAGCTGATCGCTGACGGCTGAAAGCTTACGGCTGCCCGCAGGGCTAATTTTTATCGCGTTTCGCCCTAGGGTGGGCGTTGTCGTAGGCTTTGGCTAAATGTTGAAAATCCAGATGAGTATAAATCTGGGTGGTGGCCAAGTCGGCGTGGCCAAGTAGCTCTTGTACCGCGCGCAAGTCTCCGCTCGACTCCAGCATATGGGTGGCAAAAGAGTGGCGTAACTTGTGCGGGTGAATATGGCTAGATAACGACTGCTTACCACCCCATTCGGCCATGCGCAGCTGCACGCTGCGATGGCTGATGCGCCGCTGGCGTTGGCTCACAAACAAGGCAAACTGTTCGCCGCCGGCCAGTAGGTCGCGCACTTTAAGCCATTTTTCTAGCCATTCCAGCGCCATGCGGCCCACAGGTAAAATTCGCTCTTTGTTGCCTTTACCTATCACCCGTACTTGGCGCTCAGCAAACTGAATGTCACCCAAATTCAGGTCCACTAATTCTGCCAAGCGCAGACCAGAGGAATACATCAGCTCCATAATGGCGCGATCGCGAATCGCTAATGGGTCTGACTCATCGATATCCATCAGTTGGTGCAACTCATCGACATCGAGGTTTTTCGGTAACGGTCGGCCTTGCTTGGGCGCGCTCACGCCGCGCGCCGGATTAGCCTGCAGCTGACCTTGGATGATCAGCCAATCACAAAAACTGCGCAGCGCACTTAACTTGGTGGCGATAGAGCGCGGCGATAAGCCGCTTTTATGCATGCGCGTCGCTATGCCGCGCACATGATTGATAGTGAGCTCAGACCAGGCGCCCAATGATAGCTCGCCAAGCTGCTCTGCCATGGCCTTGAGGTTGCGGCCATAATTGCTGCGGGTATTAATGCTTAATTGGCGCTCGACGCGCAGATATTCGAGAAAATCTTCTATGGCCACCGTTAGCGCCGCCGTCTGCGCCATCCCTTCCACAGTGCGGCGACCTTGAGCGTCAGCGGCCGTCATTAGACTTAAACTCGGCGGCCACTAACTTAGGCAAGACTCGAGACACCAGATCGGCCAATTGGCAGATCAAAAAGGTATCCATATCTGAGCCATAGTGGCCCGCATCTGTACTGCCAAAGGCCAATAAACCTAACTCGCCCTTAGCGCCTAAACGGATCAGCGCGCAAGAATTCACCAGTGAGTCTTGGAACAAGCGCAACTTTTCTTCTTTGCCCAGTCGGCCTAAGTATTGGCCTTGGCTGGCCATGCGTTCGCGATACAAGCGCTCCAGCTGCTCGCCGTCTGGGCTAGCCGCATTAGGAAAAGCACGGCCATCCACAATGAGGCGCACCGCAGCAAGACGTAATTGCTCTTGCAAACACCGGCGCAGGCACAGCTCAAGTTCAGTTACCGTCGTGCATTCAAATATCCGGGGCATTAGATCCATGTACACCCGAAAAATACGCTCATTTTCGCCGGCGACCGTTAGCAGACCGGTAATGTCATCTTCCAGCTCATAGATGCGTAGTTTTTGCTGCTCAAGCTTGGCCTCCACGAAAGACACACTGCCGCGTTCTTGATGAGGTACGCGCAGTTGCGCCAATAAGCCGCGTTGGCGAGCAAAAAAGTCCGGCTCCGCTTGTAGGTAATCGACAATATGCCCATCGCTCAGGCCTAGTTCAGTTGCTAGCTCAGGTTCAACCGCTAACATGGGCTCGGCTAAGGTGGCGCCGACTGTTTTGCTCATAAATTAGTTTGTCCATCAAATACATGATCGGCTGTGCCCGTCATATACACCGGCTTGCCCGGGCCTTGCCAAGCAATGCTTAGGCTACCGTGAGCAAAGTGTACTTGCACCCGATCGCTAAGTTTACCCCAGTAGACGCCCATCACGACGGCGGCGCTGGCGTTGCTGCCACTGGCTAACACCTTACCGGCATTCGCACTATAGCTGCTTAGCTTAATTTCCCGACCATTTAGCACTTGCATAAAACCCACGTTCACTTGATTGGGAAAACGCTCATGGCTTGCCAATTCGGGGCCTAAGGCCGCCACCAAGTCGCTGCTAATGTCGTCCACTTCTACGATGCACTGCGGGTTACCCACAGACACCACGCCGCAGAGCACGGTTTGTATTGTGGAGGGTACTAAATAGGTTTTTTCGGCCTTTTGCGCCTTAAAGGGGATCTTGGCGGGGTCAAATTCTGGGATACCCATATTGACCGTCACCTGATTATCTTTTTCTAGGGTCAGCGTGACATGACCGTTTTGAGTGCTCACGCTGATGCGATCTTTATAGGTTAAGCCTTTAAGTCGCACAAAACGGGCCAGGCAACGAGCGCCATTGCCGCACTGCTGCGACTCGCTGCCATCGGCATTAAAAATACGATAGTGAAAATCCAGATCCGGATCGTAAGGTGGCTCAACCAGCAGCAGCTGATCGAACCCCACACCAAAATGACGATCGGCTAATTGCCGAATCACCTCGGGATTAAAAAATACCTTCTGCGTGATGCCGTCGACCACCATAAAGTCGTTGCCGAGGGCCTGCATTTTGGAAAAATGGATCACAAATTCCCCTTAGGCCTCGGGCAGCAGATGCTCACCCAGCCACAAGTCGGTGAGTTGTTCACGCTCACGCACGACAGTGGCAATATCGCCATCAACCATAATTTCCGCGCCTCTGGGGCGGCTGTTGTAATTAGACGCCATCACAAAGCCATAAGCACCGGCAGAACGCACCGCCAGCAGGTCGCCTTCGGTGATCGCCAATTCACGGTCTTTACCGATAAAGTCACCGGTTTCACAAATTGGCCCCACTACGTCATAAATGGCAGATGGGCGTTCTAGGGTGCTATCTACCGGTATAATAGCCTGCCAAGCGCTGTATAAGGCTGGGCGAATTAAGTCATTCATGGCCGCATCGACGATGGCGAAGCTTTTCGCTTCTCCGGGCTTTAAGTGTTCAACGCGAGTCAGTAACACACCGGCGTTAGCGGCTATGGCGCGGCCAGGTTCAAAGACCAGCGTTAGCTCGCGACCTTGCAACTTGGCCTTCAGTTGCTTGACGTATTCTTTTGGCTCGGGTGGCGTTTCATTGTCGTAACGTACGCCCAAACCACCGCCCACATCTAAATGCTTGATGTGAATGCCGTCTGCGGCCAGCGCGTCTATCAGCACTAACAACTTATCGACCGCTTCCAAGAATGGCGCCACTTCGGTGAGTTGCGAGCCGATGTGGCAATCTAGACCGTGAATGCTTAAGTTTTTCATCTGGGCCGCTTGACGGTAAATGTCTTGGGCTTGCTCGATAGGAATACCAAACTTATTTTCTTTAAGGCCGGTCGAGATATAAGGATGCGTACCGGCGTCTATATCTGGGTTTACGCGGATTGAAATCGGTGCGGTACGGCCCATACGGCCGGCAACCTCGTTGATACGGCTAAGTTCTGCGACAGATTCCACGTTAAAGCAGAAGATGTTTTGCTCGAGCGCAAACTCGATTTCATCAACGCGCTTGCCCACGCCAGAAAAGACCACTTTAGAAGCATCGCCACCGGCGGCCAGCACGCGGCACAGCTCACCCTTAGAGACGATATCGAAGCCTGAACCCAAACGCGCCAGCACGTTGAGCACAGCCAAGTTAGAGTTGGCTTTTACCGCGTAGCAAATCAGGTGCGGAAAATCACCCGCGGCTTGGTCGAAGGCATGCCAATGGCGCTCCAAGGTAGCGCGAGAATAAACATATAACGGAGTGCCGTATTGCTCGGCCAACGTGCTTAAATCGCAGGCTTCACCGTAAAGACGGCCATCAATCTGATAATTAAAATAATCCAAGGTGTATTCCTTTACGACTGTTTAAGGTGAGAGGGTTGCTGTTCAGTTTCGGGTAAGGTTAGCGGCCCTTTCAGACCACATGCCGACAAACTTAGGCATAATGCTATCAATGTGGTTAACTTGAATATCTTCATAGGATGACTGTGCTTATGTTTACAGACTCTTATAATCTCATTCATATTCTCAAAAGCAATAGGAAGCAGATCATGAAAGACAGTGAGTTTCATGCCTTGGCTGACGCCATCTACCAACACATTGAAACCAGTATCGATAACAGTGGTGTCGATATTGACTGCGAAACCATAGGCGGCGTTATGACGCTGACCTTTGAAAACAACATTAAATTCGTGATAAATCGCCAAGAGCCGCTGCATCAAATTTGGCTAGCGACTCGCGAAAATGGCCATCATTTTGCCCTAAAAGACGATAAATGGATCGATAATCGTCAAGGTCACGAGTTACTGAGCTGGCTGAGCCTGCAGGCGCAGCGCCAAGGCGAAACTGAACTGGCGCTGTAAATTTTAAAGACTAAAAATGTATTTGCCACGGAAGAACACGGAATCCACAGAAAAGTTCGCGTGCGACAAGAGCCAAAGATATTAAATGGTAAGGGCTCGCTTCGTTCAGGCTGGGTGCTTTGGCTCGTCCGCTTTACGCTTCACCCTTCACTGGTTTTAGTCAGACCTGATCCTTATTATTCCGTGTTCGTCCGTGACTCTCGAAAAAAGAAGCGTGGCAAAAACAGCTCTAGTCTTGAGTCTTGGTTTTCGCCCTTGGTTTGGCTTATCGCTTCAGTTTACGGCTCCCCGAAGGGACAGGCCTCGGCTCGGCCCTCTTTTACCGTCTTGTAGGGCAACACTTTTTGCCTACCTTGCTGCTCCACTATCTCGTAATACTGGGGCAGATTAAAATGTGCGAAGCGGCTTTGACCGGCAACTTGCTGGTTAGAAGCGTAAAAGCGGTTAATGCTTTGTACTAACTCATCTTTACTGCCCGCCACCTGCCGATATACCTCGACGCGATTCGCCTCATCCAAAATATACAGATTGTAGTCTTCGCCGCTGTCTTCAAAGAAAAATTGCATCAAGCCTTCACTGGCATACACATCGACGATTTCTGGTACCGGCTTGCCTTGCTGTGGGTCAAGCTGCACCGTCTCCATGCTTTCGGCTGAGCGGTCGGATAACAGCGTAAACTCAGGTACTTCTTGTTTTTGTACGCTCACGCCGCGGCGTTCGAAGAAGATATCGTGCTCCGCCTTACCTAAGCGCAACGTTTTGACCGTGCTCTCTTGATCTCGCGTCAACCGCAGGCCGATGCATTCTTTCATTAACAATTCGAAGCGAGTGCGGATCAAGATGCGGAAGTTCTGACTGTAGCAAAACACCTGCACACTTTCTGGCGGCGTGGCGCCTTGGTGCATCTTGCCTAAGATAGCCGTTAAGGCATCTAATACCGCGCCCTCACCACTAAAGTTTAAGGAGCGAATTTCATCCCAGGAGTTGCGATACAAAACATCAATCGAGCCGATCAGATTTTCTCTTTGCTGACCGAAGCTAAAAGGATCGCTGGTTTTAGTGGTAAATTGAATGGCACGGCTGCGCCACAGAGCGGTGGGATCGTGTTCTAGATTCAGAAAGATAGCCAACTCACGCACTTCACAAGGTCGGCTAAGCGCCAAGTTGCTGGGTGCGGGGGCGCGTACCGGGAAGAAGTTCGCTAGATCGCGGCTAAATTCCTGCAAATGTGCCAAGTTCACGTCTGTATCTTGATTAAACAGCGCCAGCTCAGTATCTGCGTTAAGCAGGCCATTAAAATGCGCCCAAGCCACTAACTTGCTGGCATAGCGGCTATGCTCCAACGGCTGATGACCAATCAGCTCAAGGGCGTTAAGCCCTTGCTTATACAGATACCAGCCAGCCTCGTGCGCTCGACCTTTGGGCACTTGTACCAAGCTGATATTAGGTTCAGATAAGTCCGGCGCTATGCTCAAGTTAAGCAGCTGCACCTTGCCCGGTAAACTCTCGAAGGCGGCGTATAACTTGCGCGATAAGATGCCGATATCTTCTGGGTTTATAGACTCACTGATGCGATTACGCTGGGCAAATTGGATTAAATTACGGTAGCTGAGCATCAAGGCTTCGAGCAGCTCTTTATAAGCCAGCCGTACCTGCTCTACCTTCCAGTGGTCGCGATTATTGAGCAGTGTTACCTTATCTGCCGACCATCCCCAAGCCGTAATTAAGCACTCAATCTGTTCACGTCGCTTGGCATAGCGATCCTGACTTACATCTATGCCTTGGGACACTTTCAAATAGAAACAACGCCTCACTAAGTCCAGTCGCTTTTCATCATTGATGGACGTTAGATAACTGGTCACCTTTTCCAACATCAACAAATAGTGATCTTGGCGCTCATCCAGCTGGTCTGCTTCTTGTAAGTGCGCCTTTAAATCCCGACACAACAACTGAGTATCCGGATATTCATGGGAGTAGGCTTCCATGAGGATAGTTTTCAGCACCGCTTTATAAGGTGAGTCGATACTCTTATAGAGCTGCCACAGCGCAGAGCCAAAATATTCTTCTGCCGGAATGCGCGCAAAGCCGCCTAAATCCAGCCATTCATCATGATTTAGGGTGCCGTTGGCAAATTGCTCCGCCACAAAGTTGTCGTAGCGCGGGCCTAAACCACCGGGTGCAAACATCCACACTAGGCGTTTACCGGCTATGACTAAATGACTGCGATAAAATTCGTCTAGCAGTAACAAGTGCTGGGCGCTGCCACAGCTTTCGCCTTGCACCGACTGCTGATTGTCGGTACGAAACTTGTTATCTGGAATAAGGAATAGATTCAGCTCAACTTTACGTTGCGCGGCCCACTGCGAGATAAGCAGGCATTTTTGCTGCAGCCAAGCCACCCGTTCGGGGGCTAAGGCATGGGAATAGCACACCCAGACATCGAGATCTGAGTCCAGACTTTGGCCGATAGAAGAAGTACTGCCCATGCAATACAGACCAAAAATTTCGTTTTGACCGGATGCTAAGCCTTGATGACCGTTAGCCGCTTGGCATAAGTCGTCAATAAACTCTTGTTGACGCTCGTTCGGTAGAAATTGGCACACACCCGCAGGCACATCACCCGGTACGAAACCGGGCAACAGAGGGTGATGGTAATGCAGCAACACCGGCAGTAGTTGAAAGACCTGCTGCCCGTAACGGCTCATGACCTCGAGGGCATGGGCTTGTTTTTGCTCATTAAACTGATCACATCGCGCTAAGTGCTGATGAAAATTCGTGTGCAAAGTACCGGCCTTTGGTGGACCACACAGACCCAAATCGAGTCAAAAGTGTGATCATGGTAACAATTTGGCAATAGATGAACAATATATGTCGCCGCTATCCAGCCCAAGATCAGACCTAAGCGGCTTTGCCCCCTGTAATGACGGCACAGGAATGATAATATCGATTCATTAGTGAATATAGAGAAGAGATTCAAATGGCAAATCGCACCATACGTATAGCTACGCGCAAGAGCCTTTTGGCTCTGTGGCAGGCTCATTTTGTTAAAGAGCAGCTGGAATTGCTGCACCCGCACATTACCGTTGAATTGGTGCCCATGACCACTCAGGGCGATGTGTTGCTCGACACGCCGTTGGCTAAAATTGGCGGTAAGGGACTTTTCATCAAGGAGTTAGAGCAAGCCATGTTGGAAGGCAGAGCCGATATTGCCGTGCATTCCATGAAGGACGTACCCGTCGAATTCCCAGAAGGCTTGGGCCTAACTGTGATTTGCGAGCGCGAAGACGCCCGTGATGCCTTTGTTTCTAATAACTATACCCATTTAGAGCAGTTACCTGCCGGTGCCGTAGTGGGTACCGCCAGCTTGCGCCGCGAGTGCCAAATTCGCGCCCGTTATCCGCACCTTGAAATCAAAGTGCTGCGCGGCAACGTACAAACTCGCTTACGCAAGCTAGATGACGGCGAATACGACGCCATTATCTTGGCCGCCGCCGGCCTTAAGCGTTTAGAGCTAGAAGAGCGCATCGCCGGCTTAATGAGCCCAGAAGACAGCTTGCCGGCCAATGGCCAAGGTGCCGTGGGCATCGAATGCCGCCTCGATGACGCCGAGCTGCTGGCCTTGCTGGCACCGCTAGATCATCAGGACACTCGCCTACGAGTGGAAGCCGAGCGCGCCATGAATAAAGGCCTGCAAGGCGGCTGCCAAGTGCCTATTGGTTCTTATGCAGAACTGCAAGGCGATCAGCTGTGGCTACGCGGTTTAGTGGGTCGTCCCGATGGCACCGAAATCATCTTTGAAGAAATGACGGGTCCCGCCACTCAAGGTAAAGAAATGGGAGCACAAATGGCTAAACGTCTGCTGGCTCGTGGTGCCGACAAAATACTCGCCGAGGTTTATGAGTCATGAGCGTGCTGGTGGTACGCCCCGAGCCTCAAGCCAGTAGTTTAAGTCAGGCTTTGCGCGCGGCTGGCCATCAAACCGTGACCAGCCCGCTGCTCAGCTTCGTCGAAGGTGCCGAGCTAGACCGTTTACCCGAACTATTGGGATCGCTGACGGCGGACGATTATGTGATAGCGGTCAGCGTACCCGCCGTAAACTTTACCCATAATGCCTTGTTGGAAATGGGACTAGCTTGGCCCCAAGCACACTACATAGCTGTGGGCGAGGCCACGGGTAATGCCTTTGCTGCTGTGGGTGTAATGGGTGCGGCCGTGCCGGACGACCCACGATCCGAGGGCATTATCGCCTTGCCCGGTTTAGATTCATTAGTGGGGCGAAGAGTCGTGATTTTACGCGGCAACGGTGGGCGGCACATGATAGCGCCTACCTTGACCAACAGAGGGGCAAACGTCGACTATTGTGAAGTGTATCGCCGCCAATATAGTGCTGATCCGCAAGGCGAATTAGTGAAAAGCTGGCAGAGCCAAGATGTGGACAGTATTATCATCACCAGTGGCGGTTTATTAAGCCATATAGTGCAATTGGCAACGACCAACGCAAAGGACTGGCTACTAAGCCGTTTATTGATTGTGCCCAGCATACGCGTAGTAGAAGAAGCCGAGGCGCTGGGCTTCACTCAGATCATAAATGCAGAAGGTGCATCCAATCAGGCTCTGATTGCCGCTCTGGATGAGAGGAAACCCAATGACAGACAAGACTGATAATACCCAAGAGCAGAAATCTGCTGAGCTAGGCAAAACGCCCGTTACCTCGGGTAAAAGTACGTCTGCGAGTGCGCCCACCATGGCGCCTGCCAGCTCCACTACCAATAATAAAGCAGATGCCAAGCCAGAAACTGTACTGAGCGCCAGCACTCAGGCTCAAGGCGCAGCCGCGGATACAAAAGCCGCCAGCCCTAAGAGCAGTAGCGCCAATATGAACGGCCCGAGCACAAGTGGCCCCAATTCACCGCCACCACCTCCTCCTGCACCCAACAAACCGGCTAAATCATCTGGTTCCGGTAAAGTACTGGCCATTATCGCCATCGTTCTCGCCGTAATCCTGGCCGCGATTGTGTACTGGCATGGCCATCAAGCCTCGCTAGCCCAAGCCGAACAACTCCAGCAATTACAGCAGCAGTTACAAGCCCAACAGCAGCAAGTCACAGACGCGCTGAAAGCCGCCGAAATGAAACAAACTAAGCAATTAGCCGGCGTGGCCAGTCAGCAAGAGAGTTTAAATGAGCAAATTGCTGGCGTATCACGCAAGGTATTGGACTTAGACACCAAGCGCCCCAATGACTGGATGCTGGCGGAAGCCGAGTATTTAGTGCGCATGGCCGGCCGCAAATTATGGTTAGAGCAAGACGGTAAGTCTGCTGCCATGATGTTGGCCGAGGCAGACAGCCGTTTGGCCGCCGTAAATGACACCAGCCTAACGCCAATTCGAGAGGCACTGTCTGCGGATATCACCGCCATTAAAGCGGTACCTAGCGTGGATCGCGACGGCATAGTGATCAAACTTAACAGCATCAGTAATCAAGTTGAGCAGCTAAAGCTAAATAAGGTGATCATGGACGAGGCCGAAGAGCCGAACTTTACCGTCTCTAATTCGGTAAATGACTGGAAAGCCAACTTGCAGAAAAGCTGGAATAGCTTCAGCGAAAACTTTGTGACGGTGCGCCGCCGCGATGGCAAGGTGGAAGCCTTATTGTCCCCTCAGCAACACTGGTACTTAGCTGAAAACCTCAAAGGCACACTGCTGCAAGCGCAGCTGGCTGTGTATCGCGATCAGCAAGATATTTATGACAGCTCGCTTGCGCATGCCAGTGACTGGTTAACCAGCTACTTTGCCAATGATAGCGTTCGTCAAGCTATGCTGGAGCAAATCGAACAACTTAACGGCCAAACCATCAGGGTCGAGTATCCACAGCAGTTTAGTGCTCAAGATAAATTGCAGCAGTTGTTGGATGACAGATTACAACGCCTGTTAACTGGCAAGTAAGGGGAAATCCATGATACGTCTTGCGATTATCATCGCCATACTGGCCGCCGGCCTGATTATTGGCCCTAACATTGCCGGCCAGCAAGGCTATATGTTATTGGCCGTTGGCAGCTACACCATAGAAACCACGGCTACCGTATTTTTGGTCGCCTTGGTGCTCTTCTATGTATTGTTGTTATTTATCGAATGGTTACTGGGTCGTATTTTTGGCATAGGCCATAAAACCCGTACTTGGTTTGTGGGTCGTCGTCGTCGTAAGGCGGTGAAGTACACGCAAAGCGGCATGCAAGCTTTAGTGGCCGAAGACTACGCGATAGCAGAGAAGATGCTGTTAAAAGGTGCCAAGGGTAATGATTTAGCGCTGCTTAACTACCTAAATGCCGCCACCGCCGCCCAAGCTCTCGGCCATGATGCTAAGCGCGATGATTATCTGCGTTTAGCCCAAGAGCAAAACCCAAACGCCGGTTTGGCCGTAGGCTTAACGCAGACGCGCTTGCAGTACGAAGAAGGTAAATTTGATTTAGCCTTGCATGGCGTACAGCAGTTAAACAAAGAATATGACAGCCATCCGGCACTGTTGAAGCTACAAAAAGATGTGTACTTGGCAACGGGACAATGGCCTGAGCTCATGACCACCTTGGATGCGCTAGTCAGCCAAAAGTTAATTGATAAAGCTGAATATCAGGCGTTGCAGCAGCAAGCTTATGCTGGCTGGTTTGATAGCGTGGCTAACTCTGAAGGCAGTGCCGGCTTAGTCACCCTGTGGCAAGGCTTATCACGCAAAGAGAAATACCAAGCGGATATTCTGGTGCCTTTATGTGAGCGTTTAATTGCGCTTAAGGCGCATCAAGAAGCGCTGCACTTATTGTTGGAAGGCATCAATAAAGACTCAAATCCACGACTCTTGGCCTGTCTAACGCAGTTACAACTCAGCGATTATCATCCGCTGCTGACTAACCTCGAGAAAAAGGCCAAGAAACAGTCGTCTGCCCAATTACACTCGACCTTAGGCCAGTTGTACTTAAAGGATAATAAGCCAGAGCTTGCGGAGCAGCATTTGCAACAGGCCATCGCCTTGCAGCCTACCTCTGCTGATTACATCTTGTTGGCCGGTTTAGCTGAGCAGCGTAAAGAGGTGAGCAAAGCCAACGACTACTATCGCCAGAGCTTAGCTTTAGCGTCTTAAGTAAGTAGAAGTCGAGTATGAATAGTAAAGGAGCCGCAAGGCTCCTTTTTTTAGCGGCTAAACGTAGATCCCGACGTAGCCAACAGGGTGTACAGAGTCCGCAGGATTGCCTCCGCCAACGCGCTAAACCGCATCCCTGCGACGCTCGGTAAATGCCATCCCTGGCATTTCACGGTTGGCTCCGACAATTCCTCCAGCCTCTTCCGGCTATATGGAGCCGTCTGTTTATAAAGTCTACCGGCGACTCGGTAGTCAAGAAGAGACAAGCAGGTTTACCTCAGCCGACCTTCCACTTCAGGGATGAAGTGGCAGAGCGTACACGGATGTATTTACAGCGTGTCGGCGGAGGTAATCTGCTTGGCTCTGAGGTGCACATTTGCATGGGGAGGCAGATCAAAAAAGGAGCCTTGCGGCTCCTTCATTCAGTCTTAATAAACTGACTATTAGTCTTTGTATAGCTTGATAAGCGTTGCAGGATCGCGCTCTAAGAAACCTTTGCTGCCGTGTTGGCGCATTAGCTGTGCCGCCAAACCAGACATGGGTACGGCAGTACCTTCGAGCTTGCTTTGGCTAACGGCCATATCTAAGTCTTTCAGCAACGTGCGTACATGCCACTTAGGATCTGGGTCTGACTCAGCGGCCATTAACGGACCCGTGATTTGCATCGGCTTAGAGTCGGCAAAACCGCCGGCCAGCGCTTCGGGAATTTTATCCGCCGCCACACCGCAGGCTTTCGCTAACGCCATCATTTCGGCCAATACCATTAAGTTACAGCCCACTATCATCTGGTTACAGACTTTAGTGACTTGGCCGGCACCAATAGGTCCCATGTGGGTGGCGCGCTGTGAGAGCGGCGCTAAAATCGGTTGAATGCGCGCAATATCAGAAGCTTCACCGCCACACATAATGGCCAGCGTGCCTTGTTCGGCACCTACCACGCCACCGGAAACCGGTGAGTCTACCCAGTTCATGCCACAAGCGTCTTTTAACTTAGCGGCAAACTCGCGAGTGGCGGTTGGATCTGAGCTAGAAAAATCCACCAGTAGTTGATCGGCACGGCCGTTTTCTACTATGCCACCGGCACCAAATACCACGGTTTCTACCACCTCGGTATTGGCCACGCACAGCAAGATCACATCCACTTGCTCAACCAGCTCAGCGATAGAGTTAGCGACGGTAGCGCCAGCGGCTTTAACTGGCGCTAACTTGTCGGCGCTGCGGTTCCATACCGTCACGGCAAAGCCTGCACTCAATAACCGCTGGGTCATGGGATTGCCCATCAAGCCAATACCAATAAATCCTAGTTTCATGATAAGTGTTCCTTATTCGGCATATATTTACGCTGGAAATAGCAAAAGCCACTACGTGAAGCAAAACATAACCAACACGCCAGTACAAACGGCATGGTTAACATTGGCAAGCCAGTTTTCAGCATCAAGGCCGTCATTAAACCGGCAATCACGGCGGCCGCTATACTCCAACCGGGCTTAAACTGATGCCAGAACATGGCAATAGCCGCTAATACACCGTTATAACCGGTCAGACCAAAGTTAATATAATCGGGATTAATTAACAGAAAAGTGGCGGTACCACTGGCAATAACAGCACCCACAAAGGCCCAACCTAGCATGCCAATTCCGGCCAGCAATAAGGCCGCGCACACCATAATGGCCGGCACCGTATCCGGTAAAAATATCACTTGGCCGATGGCAGATAGTGAAAACTCATAATCGCTGGGCACTTCATCGGCTAAGCGTTGACCGTTCCAATATAACCAAGGCAGAATCAACAGGTTAAAAGGAAGGGTGTAACAAGAAATCTTAAATCTCTTGATCCAAAACGCATACATTAAGCAAGACAGTCCGCCCAATACGGCAGATGCCACCAATACCCACAGGCTGGGCGGTGCGAACAACGCCAGTGATAAGCCTACCAAAGCCGCGTTGAAGCCGTAGCAACCTTCCGCTTGCAATACGGGATTGAACTTAAGCAACTGCGCCAGCAATACGGCACTAAAAGTGGCGATCAGCATTGAGAGACCCATAAAAGGGGCCGTCCACAACACACCTAGCGTGATCAATAAACCGGATAATCGACGATTAACAAAATAGATCTGACTAATAGAAGCCAGCAAGGCAGACAACAGAGCCATGACTTGGAAACCCTGAAGAGGAGTTAAGAAACGAGCCAAAGTAGAACAGTAATCGGTCCTTTTTTCAACAAAAAAATGTATACAATGTTAATGGGGTGTAATAGAGAACCGTGAGGGGTGAAGTGTAAAGGGTGAGGAGAAAGAGACAAGCACACGCTCGTCTCAGGTTTATGCTTCACGCCTCATCCTTCACTGTCATTGCAAATTAGTGTGCCAAGAAGAACTCGTAGGCTGCATCTTCTGTCACGTCGTCCCAACGATAACCTAACTCCACCAAGTACTGCTCGAAGTCAGCTAACTCCGCATCCGGCAACTCGAAGGCACAAAGCACGCGGCCAAACTCGGCCCCTTGGTTACGATAATGGAACAAACTAATGTTCCAACGCGTGCCTAAAGTGTTCAAAAAGCGCATTAAGGCACCGGGCTGCTCGGGGAAGCGAAAGCTATACAAGCGCTCATGCAGTGACTTAGGCGGGCGACCGCCCACCATATAACGCACATGAGATTTGGCTAAATCGTTGTCCGTCATATTGGCCACTTCATAGCCCGACTGCGTCAGCTCCATCATGATCTGGGTTAACTCGCGATCGCCATCGGTTAGACGCACGGAGACTAATACCGCCGCCTTGTCATCCGATGAATAACGATAGTTAAATTCCGTCACCATGCGATTACCCAGCACTTCACAAAAGGCCACAAAGGCGCCCTTGCGCTCAGGAATGGTCACCGCCAGCAGGCCTTCACGTTTCTCGCCCAGCTCACAACGCTCAGACACATAACGCAGCGAGTGAAAATTCACGTTAGCACCACTTAAGATGGCGGCCATGCGGGCATGAGAATAATCTCCCGCTTGGCTGTATTTTTTCAGGCCCGCCAGCGCCAGCGCGCCTGACGGCTCGGCAATGGCGCGGGTATCTTCAAAAATATCCTTTACAGCGGCGCAGATTTCATCTGAGCTCACTGTCACCACGCCATCTAAATACTGCTGGCAAAGGCGAAAGGTCTCAACGCCCATGCGCTTTACGGCCACGCCATCGGCAAAGGTACTGACACGGTCTAGGCTAACAATTTCACCGGCTTTTAGCGCCGCCTTTAAACAGGCAGAGCCTTCGGCTTCTACGCCTATCACCTTCACTTGCGGCAACAGCTGCTTAATGTACACCGCCACGCCTGCCGCCAAACCACCGCCACCCACAGGCACAAACACGTGAGTTAAGTGGGTGTCTTGCTCCAGCAATTCCCGCCCGATAGTACCTTGACCGACTATCACGTCCGGATCGTCAAACGGTGGGATCAGCGTCAGCTTATGCTCTTCGGCTAACTCTATGCAGCGGGCATAGGCTTCATCGAAGTTATTGCCGTGCAATATCACCTTACCGCCGAAGCCACGCACCGAATCAATTTTGATATCAGGCGTGACCACCGGCATCACTATGGTAGCGTTAATGCCAAGCTTGGCGGCAGACAGCGCCACGCCTTGGGCATGGTTGCCGGCCGAGGCGGCAATCACCCCGGCTTGCAGTTGCTCAGGGCTTAACTGCGCAATCTTGTTATAAGCACCCCTTAGCTTGAAAGAATGCACAGGCTGCATGTCTTCCCGCTTTAGCGATACCGAATGGCCTAAACGCTCAGAAATTTTCTTCAACGGCGTCAAAGGCGTCACTCTTGCTGCTTCATAAACCGGAGACAGCAAGATACGGCGTAAATACTCGCTCGCAGAGCGGAATGCGGCGGCTTCTTTCAATGCCGGTTGTGCCATTTTAGCCTCCCAGTTTGCTGATATCGCGTACCGCACCCTTGTCTGCACTGGTCGCCAATGAGGCATAAGCACGTAATGAGAAGGACACTTCACGCTGGCGGTCCACTGGACGCCAGCCTTGCTCGCCTTTGGCATCCATGGCGGCGCGGCGGCTTGCCAACTCGGCGTCAGACACATCCAGTACTATGCTGCGGCCTGGAATATCGATGTCGATGATATCGCCGTTTTCTACTAAGCCGATAGTACCGCCACTGCCCGCTTCTGGAGAAACGTGACCGATAGACAAGCCAGAAGTACCGCCAGAGAAACGACCATCTGTGATCAACGCACACTTAGTGCCCAAACCCATGGACTTCAAATAGGTGGTCGGATAGAGCATCTCTTGCATGCCCGGGCCGCCTTTAGGACCTTCGTAGCGAATTACTACTACGTCACCAGCCTTCACTTGGCCGCCCAAGATGCCTTCTACTGCGCTGTCTTGGCACTCATAGATGCGCGCCGGACCACGGAACACTAAGTTATCGTCGGACACGCCGGCGGTTTTCACGATACAACCGTCAACGGCTAAGTTGCCAGACAGAACCGCTAAGCCACCTTCTAAGCTGTAGGCATGCTCCAGGCTGCGGATACAACCTTCGGCGCGGTCGTCGTCCAGTGTTGGCCAGCGGCAATCTTGGCTGAAGGCTTTCACGGTACGGATACCGGCTGGGCCGGCGCGGAACATGGTTTTTACCGCTTCGTCTTTGGTCACCATAATGTCGTACTTGGCCAATTGCTCGGCCAAGGTCATGCCCATTACGGTTGGCAGTTCGGTGTGCAGTAAACCGGCACGGGCCAACTCACCCAAAATGCCCATAACGCCACCGGCGCGATGCACGTCTTCCATATGATATTTAGGAGTAGAAGGAGCAACTTTACACAGCTGCGGCACTTTACGAGACAGCTGATCGATATCGGCCATGGTGAAATCCACGCCCGCTTCGTGAGCGGCAGCCAACAAATGCAGTACTGTATTGGTAGAGCCGCCCATGGCTACGTCTAATACCATGGCGTTTTCAAAAGCCGCTTTGGTGGCAATGCTACGCGGCAAAGCAGAAGCGTCATCTTGCTCGTAGTAACGCTTGGTCAGCTCAACAATACGATGACCGGCGGATTTAAATAGCTGCTCGCGATCCGCGTGGGTGGCCAGCAAAGAACCGTTGGCAGGCTGAGATAAGCCTAAGGCTTCGGTTAAGCAGTTCATGGAGTTGGCAGTAAACATGCCTGAGCAAGAGCCGCAGGTTGGGCAAGCGCTACGCTCAGTTTGCTGGCTCTGGGCATCACTTACGGTCGGATCGGCGCCTTGGATCATGGCATCAACCAAGTCTAGCTTGATGATTTGATCAGACAGCTTAGTTTTACCGGCTTCCATCGGGCCGCCTGAGACGAAGATCACCGGAATATTCACCCGCAATGCCGCCATCAACATGCCGGGGGTGATTTTGTCACAGTTAGAAATACACACCATAGCATCGGCACAGTGAGCGTTAACCATGTATTCCACTGAGTCGGCAATCAGGTCACGGCTCGGCAGGCTGTACAGCATGCCGCCATGACCCATGGCGATGCCATCATCCACGGCTATGGTGTTGAATTCTTTAGCGACACCGCCGGCAGCTTCAATTTCACGCGCCACTAACTGGCCCATGTCTTTCAAATGCACATGGCCCGGTACAAACTGGGTAAAGGAATTCACTACCGCAATAATTGGCTTGCCGAAGTCTTCTTCGGTCATGCCTGTGGCACGCCACAAGGCGCGAGCACCGGCCATGTTACGGCCGTGAGTAGTGGTGGCGGAACGATACTTTGGCATTCTTAAATTCCTAACAAGGTGAGTAATACAGGCGCCATCGACGAAGCAACGCCTATCTCTAATATTTACGATATAGCTTTAAGCGATCAGCGGTAAGCTTGAAGCTAAAGATGAACAACCGCCGTACGACGGTTTTTCTTAACTGACGGCTTACAGCTGCTAGCTATCAGTTACGCTATTTTTTTTAGTGCGTTGGCCAGCTCTTGTACTTGAACTTGGGTCACGTCTAACAGTTTTTCTAACTGGCGACTGAGCAGCTCTATGGCGCGCTCGCTCTCGACCAGCATATTAATGACTAGCTGCGCATCTTGGGTGTTCATATCCATCTGTGTGATGCGAAAACCGCGATGGCGAGTCAGGCGTAATACACGCTCTAGCACTTCAGGGCGAAAGTGGGCAGTTACCTGCAATTGATATTGGTTCATGCTTTTTTCTCCATCATCTGGTCGTTGGCAACACCCGGCGGCACCAAAGGCCAAACGTTCTCTTGCTCACAAATACGCACATGCAATAAATAGGCAGTATCTGCGGCTAACATGCGTTGTATGGCGGGCTCGACGTCGGCCTTACGGGTAATAGTTTCACCCGGAATATTAAAGGCGGCGGCCATGGCCACAAAATCAGGATTGTCGGTCAAAATGGTTTCGCTATAACGACCGTCGAAGAATAGCTCTTGCCACTGGCGCACCATACCTAAACGCTGATTATCCATTAACACCATTTTTACCGACAGTTGCGCGCGTTTCAGTGTGCCTAGCTCTTGTACGTTCATCATAAAAGAACCATCGCCAGACACCAATACCGACTGATCTTGCGGCCGCGCCAACTTAGCGCCTATGGCGGCAGGTAAACCAAAGCCCATAGTGCCAAGGCCTGAGCTGCTCAGGTGATTGCGCGGGCTGGTAAAGCGCATGTGTTGTGCCACCCACATTTGGTGCTGGCCTACATCACAGCTCACCATGGCGCTGTCGTCTAATGCCGCACTCAATTGGCTTAACACCAAAGGCGCATAAATGGCTTCGCCGGGATGGTCATAGCGCCACGGATTATCGGCTTTCAGCGTCTTACAATGTTCGCGCCAGTCGTCAATGGCCAGCTTATTGCTGGCTATTTTATCATTAGCGAGCAAAGGGAGCACGGTGCAAAGTTCAGCATTAAGAGTAACTTCTGCATGGCGCACCTTACCAAACTCGGAGGCGTCTTTATCTAGATGAATAACTTTGGCATTAATGGCGAAGGCATCCAGTTTACCCGTCACCCTATCATCAAAACGTGCGCCCACCACCAACAGTAGATCACTCTGCTGAACGGCAATATTTGCGGCTTTTGTTCCGTGCATGCCCAGCATGCCTAAAAACAATTCGTCATCGGGATCAAGCGTGCCAATTCCCTTGAGCGTGGTCACCATAGGAATCCCTGTGCGCTTGGCAAAAGCACGCAATTCATCCACCGCATTGGCCATGCCCACACCACCGCCTACGTATAAAACAGGCAGCTTAGCATTGGCCAATAACTGCTGCGCCTCGGCTAAGGCTTGCTCATCTAATGGATTCGGATCTGTATTAAAAACCGGTGTAGTTTTAGGTTCAACTAAGGCGACTTGGATATTTTTTGGTACATCGATAAGCACAGGCCCCGGGCGTCCAGAGCGTGCCACTTCAAATGCCTCGGCAATAATGGCACCTAGGTCTTCCACATTTTCCACTAAATAAGAATGCTTAGTGCACGACAGCGACATGCCTAATACGTCGACTTCTTGGAAGGCATCTGTACCAATAGCGGACATAGGAACTTGGCCGGTAATGGCCACTAACGGGATCGAATCGAGCATGGCATCGGCCAGACCGGTGATCAGGTTAGTAGCGCCAGGGCCTGAGGTGGCCATACACACACCTACCTGACCACTGGCTCTGGCATAACCCACTGCGGCCAACGCAGCTGCCTGCTCATGGCGGCACAGTAGATGGTCTACGCCACCATCGTACAGTGCGTCGTAAAGCGGCATGATAGCGCCGCCGGGATAACCGAAGATTTGGGTTACTCCCTGCTGTTTTAAAGTTTGAACAATATACTGTGCGCCATTCATGTTAATGCAATCCATCTGGTTAGTGCCAAAGCCGGTTAAAAAAAAACCCCCGAGCGGTTAGCTCGGGGGTTTTACGTTTCGTCTGTTGGTGAAGTTATTTTTCGTCAGACCAAAGTACCCCGAGCGGAGATTTAATAATCACCACTAGGACCACAATAATGTTGACGAAATAAGCCAGAAAATTCATCTCACCGTTCTCTCAATAGGGTGCCGAGCCAGAACCATCTACTCAAGCAGGCCTATAGAACTAGCATGATGAACTAGACTAAACAAGACTTTCTTGACCAAACCGCCGAAAAAAGCCCGCTCACGGCCAGGGAAAAGCCAGTTAAAAAAACTGTAAATATTTAATTATCAAAAATAAAATATAGGGAGACTAGGATGTCACTCGCAGTGGTTTTTGCTCGCGCTAGCTTAGGTATCGCCGCGCCCTTGGTCACGGTTGAAGCTCACCTTGCCAATGGCTTGCCTGCCTTCAATATCGTGGGTCTACCTGAAACCACGGTTAAAGAGGCCCGCGACCGAGTACGCAGCGCCTTACTCAATTCTGGCTTTGAATTCCCAGCACGGCGGATCACAGTTAACTTGGCTCCAGCAGACTTACCTAAAGAAGGCGGTCGCTTCGACTTACCCATCGCCATGGCGGTGTTGGCGGCATCGGGGCAAATCCCCACCGTTAATTTGGGCAAACTAGAATTTCTAGGAGAACTGGCGCTCACCGGCGCCTTGCGGCCCATCAAAGGCGCGCTACCCGCAGTATTGGCGGCTCGCGATAATCAACGCGTCATCATACTACCTCTAGATAATGGTGATGAAGCGGGCATGATCCAACCCAGCCCCGCACTGTTGGCCAGCCATCTGTTAACCATCACCGCTTGGTTGCGCCAAGAAGCAGAACTAATCACGCCCAGCGCCATCGAGGAACAAGAACCAGAGCAGATAAGTGACCTGTGTGATGTGATAGGCCAAGCAGGTGGCAAGCGCGCATTGGAGATTGCCGCCGCCGGCCAGCATAATTTGCTGCTGTTAGGCCCGCCGGGTACTGGGAAAAGCATGCTCGCCAGCCGTCTACCCGGCCTACTGCCGACCATGAATGAAGAAGAAGCGTTAGAAATCGCCGCCATTCGCTCTATCTGTGGCGTAAACCTTGAGCCACACACTTGGCGGTTACGCGCCTTTCGCCAACCCCATCATTCTTCATCTGCCGTGGCGCTGGTTGGCGGCGGCAGTTCTCCTCGGCCCGGAGAAATATCACTGGCGCACAATGGAGTGTTATTTTTAGATGAACTCACCGAATTTGAACGCCGAGTGTTAGATGCGCTACGTGAGCCTCTCGAAACCCATGTGATTTCGATTGCCCGCGCCGCCCGCAGTGTGACTTTTCCCGCTTGCTTTCAATTAATCGCTGCCATGAACCCCAGCCCTTGCGGCCATTATCAAGAAGGCTACAGTCGCAGCTCGCCAGAGCAAATTTTGCGCTACCTCAATAAGATTTCTGGCCCCTTCTTAGACCGCTTCGATTTATCCGTAGAGGTGTCTTTGCTGCCGCCCGGTGAATTGAGTCAACCCAGAGCCAAAGCCGAGTCATCGCTTGATGTTCGCAAGCGAGTACTGGCCGCTCGCGAGCGACAGCTGAAACGCGCCGGCAAAACTAACGCCAGACTCAGCGCCGCAGAACTAGAACGCTATTGTCCGTTAAGCCAAGAAGATGCTCAATTTCTCGAACAAGCCCTGCATCGCATGAAACTCTCAATTCGCGCTTGGCATAAGTTAATCCGCGTGGCACGCACCATAGCGGACTTAGAGCATAAAACAGATATTAACCGTCAGCACTTAATTGAAGCCTTAGGTTATAGAGCCATGGACAGGCTTTTACAGCAGCTACAGTTTTAAGCTGCTATAACTAAAGCTGAGGCCTAAATGATAAGGAGTACATCATGAAAAGTGCAAAGGAGTTTGCAGCCTGGTTATACGATCACTTTAAAGACGCCCCTGCTGGCGTTCATTTGAGCAGAGAAGACATCACTAATTTATCTTACCGACAACATTTCAACCAAGCATTTGTGGCGGATATACATTATGAATTAACGCTAAAAGGGATGGGGTTTGTTGCGGGGGCTCATAGAGATAAATTTTATTTATTTCAATTGCCAACTGTCTACTGGCAACAACAAGATGAACATTACCAAGAAGATATTTTTTACAACGTGCACACCATCTCTCAACGCCAAGCTTAATAAAAAATAAGCCCATGATGCGAGCATCATGGGCTTATTATTGGTGATTGTAGATAGTTACGCTATTTTGGTGGTTATTAATCTTTGGCGAGTAAGTATTTTACAACTTGATAAAATCGCTCTTCTGAACCAATTTCGCTCATATCTAGCTCATACTTATTTTTTACGATAATAGTTGGCGTACTGCTGACCTGAAAGCGAGCCGTCGCTTTATCGTATTGGCTAACCTTGCCATTGAGTACGAAGCTATTAATCACACTATCAAATTTTTGCTCTGTTATACCATTTGCCAAAAATAAGTCTTTAATATCTGCCATGTTTTTAGGCTTTTTGTTAGCGCGGATCATGGCATCAAACAACACGGGTGTTAATTTATCTTCCACTTTTAATAATACAGCGGCGGCATAGGCGCGCTGCAACACAGGCCCCATGTCACCACCTAAGAATGCCACTGGGTTTTTCTTCAGCTTTAATTCAGGGATACGCTGCTCAAGCTTGGCCATTAAGGGCTCAAAGCTATCGCAATGTGGACAAACGTACGAGAAAAACTCCAGCACCACGGGCTCACTGCTAGCTACCTCTTGCACTGTCTTATACTCAACGCCTTCCTTAAACTCACTCGCCGCATTAGCCAACGGAGCCATTAGTAGGGCCAACACGATAAAAATGTACTTTTTCATAGTAAATCCCATTTAAGAAATGCCAGTTTAAGTTAAGTTATCAGCCCCAAGAATTCAAGGATAGGGGTGGTACTTCTAGGTTCTGTAATTGCTCAGTGAGCACACCAATCTGTTGCTGCCAATAATCAGGTGTATTAAACCATGGGAAGTTAGCAGGAAAAGCCGGATCTGACCAGCGGGCTGCCAGCCAAGCCATATAGTTAACCATACGCATGGCGCGCAGTGGCTCAATCAGTGCCAGCTCACTGTTATCGAATTCACGCACACTCTCGTAACCGGATAACAGCGTATCTAATTGCAGTAATTGCTCTTGGCGGCTGCCGCTCAACATCATCCATAAGTCTTGTACCGCAGGCCCGCGACGACAATCATCAAAGTCCAACAACCAAGGCCCATCATGCCACAGAATATTGCTGGCATGGCAATCGCCGTGCAGCGTGATCAGCTGCCTTGGCTGATAAAGTACACAGGTGCGGGCAATCAGCGCATCTAAGCGGCTAAAAAACTCAGCTTTTAACTTAGTAGGGATCTGTGCTTCTTCCGCCAAAACTTGACGGGCACGCAGCAAATAATCTTCTGTGCTCAATGTAGGCCTGTGCGCTAAGTTAAGATGTTCTCCCACTTGATGTAATAGTGCTAACTGTTCACCTAAGGCTTCCAGTTGATCTAGGTTATCGGCTTCAAACTGGCGCGCCGCCACCGCTGGCCAGACCGCAAACAAGATACCATTAAACTCAAATACACTCTGCTGTTCACGCACCAAGGGCAAGGCCACCCGTACCTTTGCCTTAGCTAAGGCAAACAGAAAATCATGCTCCTCTTGGATCTGAATTTGACTCCAGCGACCCGGCCGATAAAACTTAGCGACTAAGGTGCCGTCTTGATCACTTTTAAAGCGATAGACGCGGTTTTCATAGCTGTTTAACGCCATTAGGCCTGAGTCCACGTGGAGACCAATACTCATCATGGCATCGACGATTACGTCAGGTGTGAGTGCGTAATAATTCATAAGGCTCCAAAAAAAGACCGTAGCTAAAGCTACGGTCTTTGGTATTAAATTTAGGCAACTGAGTCTATCAGTTAAACGAACTAAAGAACTTACTCTTGTTTCGTAAGGTCGCTTTCTTGTCGCCTTCTTCAAGCCCAGTATTAGTCAGCACGAAGGTGATGTCACTCACCGGTGATGATAATAAGTAAGGGTCGGTAGCTAAGCTAATCGGTAAGCTCAAAATCTCACCGCCATTCACCTTAACTTCTTTAGGGCCAATCCAATCCACGTCTTTCAAGCCTTCCACCTCCAAGTGGTAAACTTGCGGGCTTAACGTCTTGTTCATAATTTTCATAGTGTAGGTATTTTCGATTAAGCCTTCACCGGTTTCGCGATACAGCTGATTTCGGTCACGTATGATCTCTATACCCATTGGCATAATATTAGCAGCCATATATAAGAACACACCCGTCATCACTGTAATGACTACGCCATAACCAATCAGCTTAGGCCGGGCTACATGAGTCACGCCATGCTGCAGTTTATGCTCTGTGGTATAGCTGATAAGGCCTGGTTCATAGCCCATACGATCCATGGTTTGGTCACAGGCATCTACACAAGCGCCACAGTTAATACACTCATACTGCAGACCATCGCGAATATCGATACCTGCTGGGCACACTTGCACACACAAATCACAGTCGATGCAATCACCAAGGCCTAGCTCTTTAGGATCTGCCTTACGCGGCCGAGGACCCCGCGCTTCGCCGCGAGCCGCGTCGTAGCTAACGGTAAAAGTGTCTTTATCGAACATGGCAGACTGAAAGCGCGAATAAGGGCAGATATGCGTACACATAATAGTGCGCATCCAGCCCGCGTTGCCGTAGGTACAAAAGGCAAAAAACCAAACCCAAAACCCTACCCAGAAGCTAGTGGTAAAGGTCAACACCTCTAACAGCAGTTCTTTAGCAGGTATAAAATAAGCAATAAAGGTAAAGCCGGTTAGTAGCGACACCGCCAGCCAAGCTATATGCTTGGCTGTTTTTCGCCAAATTTTATTAACCCCCCAAGGCGCCTTATCTAAGGCGCGACGCTTGTTTGCGGTACCTTCAAGCTTTTCTTCAAACCAAATAAAAATAAAGGTCCATATGGTCTGCGGGCACACGTAGCCGCACCACACTCGACCTAAGAAGGTGGTGACGAAAAACAGCGCCACTGCGGAGATCATTAATAACAGGGCAAGTAAAGTAAGGTCTTGCGGCCAGATGGTAGCGGCAAAAATCTGAAAGCGTTGTTGCTCGACATCAAACAGTAGCGCCTGACGGCCATTCCAGGTCATCCAAGGGCCGGCAGCGAAAACTAGCATCAATACCCAGCCTAAGTACTTACGCAGCTTCTGCCATTGTCCTGTTTGCGCACGAACATAAATATGGCCATCATCAGTGGGACGATGCGAACGCACGGCTGGGGTAACGTCTTTAACGTCTATTTGCTGTTGTTTATTATTCATTTTGCTCACATTGTTATTCTGACTGCTTGCGACAAAATTACCTGCTTAACAAAATAGGAATCACTGTTAATTATTGGTTGTTAATTGCTGATTGCTAGCTGTTGATTGTTAATAATTAACTACTGATCATTAACATGCAGATAAAATACGAGTTATGACACATTTTGCAGTAAAGCGTCGGAGAAAAAGGTGACTTAGCTCACCTTTTTCTATCTCAAGACTCGTCCTTGCAGTCCATGGCATCATGATAAGCATTGCCACAATCAAAGACCATGATAGCGATCATCAAATGCGAATATGTGAGGCGTGAGGCGTGAAATTTCACGCATAACTACATTTTAGAAAGTAAAAAGCCCCGCTCGATGAGCGGGGCTTTTAAATTGGCGCTTGACTGTGACCTACTTTCACATGGCATCTGCCACACTATCATCGGCGTAACTGCGTTTCACTTCTGAGTTCGGCATGGGATCAGGTGGTTCCACAGCACTATGGCAGTCAAACAAAACTTTTACTAACTGGTGCTGATACCCGGATTCGAACTGGGGACCTCACCCTTACCAAGGGTGCGCTCTACCAACTGAGCTATATCAGCTAAATTTGGCGCCTGGCAGTGACCTACTTTCACATGGCATCTGCCACACTATCATCGGCGCGGCTGCGTTTCACTACTGAGTTCGGCATGGGTTCAGGTGGTTCCACAGCGCTATGGCCGCCAGGCATAAATTGTAATCTGGAAGCTGATGTCTTCTGAAATAATTTTGTAGTTGCCTTGTTACGCAAGGTCTCACACTTCTTGGGTGTTGTATGGTTAAGCCGCACGGGTAATTAGTATTGGTTAGCTCAATGCATCGC
>NZ_JBGQOP010000019.1:0-60646 GCF_052119705.1 Oceanisphaera sp. W20_SRM_FM3
AGGATTAACCCCCAACGCATATGCGCAGCAACTTAATGCTGCTTAAACTGGTGTCTACTTTAGTCGGGCCATTCCATTTGTATTATTTCACGCTTCACGCTTCACGCTTCACGCTTCACGCTTCACGCTTCACGCTTCACGCTTCACGCTTCACGCTTCACGCTTGCGTACGCTAAAGCTATCGATAATGTCTTTTAGGTGCTGCGTGAGTTGGGCCGTTTCATAGCTGGTTTGCATATTATTTTGGGCATGTCCCGACGTGCTTTGGGCAGATTGGCTGATCAGACGCACCTTGTTGGTGATTTCGGCGGACACGCAAGACTGCTCTTCGGCGGCACTGGCAATCATCATATTTAAGTCATTCATTACGCTAATTTGCTGACTGATCTCTTCGATGGAGGTTTCTGAGGTTTCAGTTTGAGCCACGCCATGGTTGGCCAGCGCTAAACTCTCCGCCATCACGGCGACCGCCTCACGGGTGGTGGCTTGCAGCCGCGCTATGGTTTGCTCTATGTCGGCAATTGAGCCTTGAGTGCGCCCAGCAAGGCTACGCACCTCATCGGCCACCACCGCAAAGCCGCGACCTTGCTCTCCGGCGCGGGCGGCTTCAATGGCGGCGTTGAGTGCAAGTAGATTAGTTTGCTCGGCAATGTTGCGGATCACTGTGAGTACGTCGCTGATCTCGTGGCTGTCTTTTTCCAGTGACTCTATGACAGTCGTGGATTGCCGCACGTTTTGGGCCAGCGTCGCTATCTGTTGGCTGGTGTGATGCACGTTGATGCGGCCTTCTCGGGCCACTTCATGGGCCTTACCGGCGCTGTTGGAGGCGTTAGTGGTATTGCGGGCAATTTCGGACACGGTCGACGTCATTTCATCCATGGCCGCGGCTATTTGGTCTATGTCTAACTCTTGGCGGCTGATTTCTGCCTGGGTTGAACTAATGGCTTGCTCCGCTTGATAGGCTTGGGTGACTAAGTCATCGGCGGCATCACCCACCCGACCCAGTGCCGTCTTAAGCTTGGCTTGCAACACCTGTATGGTGAGCTGCAGTTGGCCCACTTCATCTTGGCGGCCGGTATAAATCAAGGTGGCTAGCTTATTGTCGATGACCTGACGCGAGCTGTGTTCTAATTGGCGCAAGCCTGCGGTCAGTGCATAGCCACTCAAGACTAAGCCTAGCCAAAGGATCGCGAAGACCCCCGTTAGAGCCAGCGTTGCCTGCGGTAATAAGGTTGCCAGTAGGGCTAAGCTTGCCGCACAACACAGGCCGCTTATGCCGCTAAACTTGCTATGCAAACTCAAGCCCGCCCACCAGTTTCGTAAGCTGAAGCTGGGTTTCTTAGCGCTGGTTAGTTTGGGGTAGGCTTTTTTGGCTCGCGCCACGCACTCAGGGCTGGGCTGGGTACGAATAGAGTCGATACCGGCTAACTTGTCGCCATCGTATTTAGGAGTGAAATAAACGTCGGCCCAATAATGGTCGCCGTTGTGACAGCGATTTTTTAAGACGGCGATATAGGCTTTACCCGCCTGCAGCGAGCTATAGAGATCGGTGAAAATCGAACTGGGCACGCCGCCGGCGCCTAAATGCATCTGCAACTCACCTATCACCTGCTCTTTGGGGTAGCCGGTAAATTGATATAGTTGCTCGTTACAAAAAGTGACTTTTCCTGCCAGATCTGTGCTGGAGATCAGTACAGCTGCACTGTCTATGGTCCTTTCTCTGCCGGTAAGCGGCGCCTGAGATGTCATATAAAACTCCCTGTCTTAACCCTATGTGGCTGACAAAATGTACTGATAAAAGCGAGCTAAGCATCCACGCCTAACGTGCCTAAGAGTCTCATCGGCCTAGTGGTTAATAACCACATTAACTTACAGCACTATTTTGTTAGCTAAGCAGCATATATCGGGGCTTAGCTAAAGCAAACCTTAATATCAGTAAAAGAGCAGCGTAGCGTTAATAAACACCTAGATAAGTACAGCAGCTAGCGCGCAATAGCAGCTGCATCCCTTTATCAGCGAGTAGGCAAGGCAGCCTTGGCTAATAAAAGTATGCAGGGCCTTTGCGTTAGGGCTGTTTAGGGAGCCGCTTGAATAAATTCGAAGACAGTAATGACGCGTTTTACACCGGCTATGTTGCGGGCCAATTGCACGGAAATATCCGCTTCTCTTTGCGTGACTAAGCCGATTAAGAATACTTCGCTATTTTCGGTCACCACTTTAACTTTGCTGCCATCGATATTTTTTTCGGCCAATAAGGTGCTTTTTACCTTAGAGGTGATCCAAGAATCCTGACTGCGCGCTGTTATGTCGAGTGGCGCCATGATCCGCAACTCATTAAACGCTTCAGTCACACCGGGCACGCCTTTGACAATCGCCTCGGCTTGTTGGCTAAAAGCTTGAGTCGGGGTTTGGCCAATTAATAAACTCTTACCATTAGTGGTGATCACCACCACCCGGCTTTGCTCCCACAGCGGCTTAGAGGTGCCTAATCTATGGGTGGCACGCACATCTATGGCTTGATCGCTGATTTGAGTGGATACGGTTCTGCGATCGGTCACAGAGGCGATGCCGGTGCCAGCACCGGCGAACAGCACTCCCGCGCAGCCTTGCAGCAGCAGGGTTGCGGATAATAAGGCGATAATTTTAGGATTCATCAGTCGGTTTCCTCCTGAGGGAACAAGGTGCGGTCAATCAGGTCACACAAACAATGCAAGGTGAGCAAATTCACCTCGTGAATGCGAGGTGCGCGCAGCGCCGGCACGCGAATTTCCACGTCATTAGGGCCGAGTAAACCCGCCAGCTCGCCGCCATCTTTGCCGCTGAGCGCGACTATGGTCATGTCGCGGCTCAGTGCGGCTTCTGCTGCCTTAATCAGGTTGCGACTATTACCGCTAGTGGAGATCACGACCAACACATCGCCTTCTTGACCAAGCGCACGAATTTGTCGGCCATAGGCTTCATCAAAGTGTTGATCCACGGCAATAGCACTGATGCTGCTGGTATCGAGCGTTAAGCAAATGGCGGGCAGGGCGGGGCGTTCGGTTTCGTAGCGATTCATTAACTCACTAACAAATAATTGCCCCAACGCATTAGAGCCACCATTGCCGCATACCAGTAACTTATTACCGTTTAATAAACACATCACCATCATCTGCGCCGCCGCTAAAATATCATCGGGCAGCGCTTCGGCAGCGGCAATTTTAGTTTGAATACTTTCGGTAAAACTGGCTTTTATTTCATCCTGCATTGCTGTTCCTTAAAAAGCATTCTCTAGCCAATGAAGTTCAGAGCCTTCAAAGGCAATTAAATCAAAACGACAGGGCTGTTGCGCTTCATTAAGCCCCTGTGCTTGCAAATAACATAAGGCGGCGCGGCGTAGTTTCTGTTGTTTGGCTAAGGTGACCGATGCGGCTGCGCCGCCAAAATAACCATGACGGCGATAGCGTACCTCCACAAATACTAAGGTTTGACCGCTATACATGATTAAATCAATTTCGCCCAGCTTGCACCAGTAGTTGCGCGCCGCCAGAGTCAGGCCCTGACTCAGTAAAAACTGCTCGGCGTGGCGTTCAAATTTTTCGCCTTGGTCTTGTGTTGCGCCGCGAGCCACCTGAGCGGTGGAGGGCTTAGTCTTATTACTCAAACTCTCGCTCAAACGCACGCTCAAGCTCTTGCTCGCGCTCGAGATTAAGTCCTTCAATCGAGTCAGGAGTGGCTTGATAGCCTTCGGTTTGCCAGTCACCATCCTGATACTCCATCCATTGCAAGCGTCGTTCGACCAAGCCTTGCTGATTTACGTTCAGCTCACCGCTTAAACCCGAAACGGCCGCCGTGCCTTGGCGCAAGTCAGGCAGTTGTGGGATCAGGTTCACGGCGTCGTAACCGAACGCATACAAGCGCAACCAAGTGCTGCTGCTATTAGGCCACTGCTGCTCTACTTGGCTCATGAGCTGTGGATCACTGCCAAATAACCAAGGCATGTCTGCCAAATGGAGCCCGGTAAGCTCACTGATGGGCGCCGAACCGCCAGGTATAAAACTGCGCGAGGTGACATAAGTGGGGAAGCGCTTGGCACGAGCGTCACGTACAAAATCAAAGTAAGGCAAGATAAAACGGGTTTCGGTGGCGTTAGAGGCCATAAACACCGAGTCGATGGGGCCGCTGCCGCCGGCCGTGTTCAGTGCGCGACGCACGTCGCTTTCTATGGCTTGCTGGCTGCTAAAGTAGGCGATACGTGTGCTATGTCCACTCAGTTGTTGCCAAACGCGATTAAATTCGGTGGCGCTGCGCTTGCCCAGTTCATTACCCGGCACAAACACCAATGGCTGTTGATGGCCTTGCTCCCACATATGCTGAGCGGCATCGGCAGCTTCACTTTCCGGTGACAGGGCAAAGTAATAGTGATGGGCCGAGCTTTGGCTGTTTGGCGGCATATTTAACGCCAACTGCGGCATAGCAGGATCTAAATTAGCCAAGGCGGCGATATCACCTTTCACCAAAGGCCCAATAATAAAGTCGGCACCGGCGGCTTGGATTTGTTGATAAATCTTAGCCATGTCGTTGGCCTGAGTATCAAAAAAGCTTAAGCGCGAGCTTTGGCCTTGATGGGCGCGCTCTATGCCGTGGCGAATGGCCGCCGTTTGCGTGGCTAATTGTCCGGTTAACGGCAATAACACCGCAATGTGGTTGGGCTGATAGCTATTGAGTGCCAGTAGGCTGCTCTCTGCCAAACCTTCAGGCAGGTAATAGTTAGCGGCATGCTGAGGGTAGCTATTGCGCCAAGAGTTGAGCTGCCAATTACGCTGCTCATCACTGGCATGTTGGCTGTTTAAAATGGCCATTAACCGCAACCAGGCTTGGGTGTCGGGCTGATAATTTTCTGCCAGCGCGCCGCGTAGCGTATCGCTGGAGATAGGCGCTAACAGCGCATAAATGCGCTCCAGATTGGCCTGCTGAGCCGAGCCGGATAAATTTTGATGACGCTGGGTTAACATGTCGGCAGCGGCAATGGGCAGTCCTTGTTGCTCTAAGCGGTTGGCTTGCAACAACAGATAATAGCTCAAGGCATTGGGCGCTAAGCTCTCGCGCTTAATGCTTGCCAATTGCTGCTCGGCGAGCTTGTCGTGGCCGGTTAATAGCGCCTGCTCTGCGTCTAACAAGCTCACTATGGGCCGCTGTTCTGGACTGGCGACTTTTTGTAGTTGAGTCAGCAGGTTTTTGGCTGCCAGCACATTATTTTCTTGTAGCCAAGCGCGAACCGCTAATACCTGCCAACTAAACGCATCGGCGGGTTTTGCGTCGCGTGCTTGTTTGAGGTATTGCTCGCCACTGTGCTCTATGGTGCTGAACATGTCTGGCGGTGTATCAGACAGTCGCTGCGACATGATTCCTGAGTTACAGGCTAGTAGTAAATATGAAAGCACCAAGGTGCATAATAGCCGTGTTACACTCTTGCTTTGCTGTAATGTTGCCAATCCCTTTAATCCCAAGCTGTGTCATTCTAGTCCTAATTCTAATAGGGCCATGACGGTGAAACAATTGCTCGACAGGAGTTCTCATGAGCCAAGCCGCTGCACTTTATATAGTGCCAACCCCCATCGGAAACCTGAATGATATCAGCCAGCGTGCACTGGATACATTACAAGAGGTTGATTTAATAGCCTGTGAAGATACCCGTCATACGGCGAAACTGCTATCCCATTACCAGATTAATACCACGACTTGGGCATTACACGACCACAATGAGCAATATAAGTCCGACCAACTCGTAGCACGTCTAGTGGGCGGACAAAGTGTAGCTCTGGTATCGGATGCTGGCACGCCTTTGATCAGTGACCCCGGCTATCACTTGGTTAACCGCTGCCGTGAAGCGGGTATTCAAGTCATCGCCTTGCCTGGCCCTTGTGCCGCTATCACTGCTTTGTCGGCCGCGGGCTTGCCCACTGACCGCTTTGCTTTTGAGGGTTTCTTGCCGAGCAAAGAAAAAGCGCGGCTCGATAAAATCGAACAATTAAAAGACGAACCGCGCACCTTAATTTTTTATGAGTCTCCTCGGCGCTTGCTGCACAGTGTGGCCGCAATCGTAGAAGTGCTGGGCGAAGATCGCCAGTTAGTCGTGGCGCGAGAAATCACCAAGACCTTCGAGTCGATTCATAGTCTGCCCGCCGGTGAAATGTTGCAGTGGCTAGGTGAAGATACCAACCGCAGCCGCGGCGAAATCGTGTTGATGGTGGCGGGCTATCGACCAAGCTCAGAGGACGAGCTGTCGGCCGAGGTGTTGCGCACCCTGAACTTGCTGTGCAGTGAGTTGCCCTTAAAGAAGGCGGCAGCACTGACCGCCGATATTCATGGCTCCAAGAAAAATGCCTTGTACAAGTACGGCTTGGAGAATGGGCTTTAGCCACTAGAGATAATGTTGAGTGTTGAATTTTTAATGTTGAATTAAGAGCTAAAAAGCCTAAAACAAAATTTTTTGCAACGGAAGAACACGCAAAGCACGGACGTAGTTCACAAGCGACAAGAACTTAAGATCTTTAATGGTAAGGGCTCGCCACTCCAAACAGGGTGTTTAGCCCTTACCCCTTAAAACTTTTATCTTAGCTCTAGCTTTTTCAGATCTGATCACTATTTTTCCGTGTTCTTCCGTGGATTCCGTGGCGAAAAAGATCTAGGCCTTTAGGTTTGATGCTTTGTCTTTGCATTTAACATTAAAAATTCAGCATTCAACATTGGTATCAAAGCGGCGCTGGTGTACAATCTGCGGCGGAGTTGGCCGGATAATCGCTGCTTCGTCGTTGTGCCCTCGGGCATACGGGCGGAGGGGAGGAAAGTCCGGGCTCCATAGGGCAGGGTGCCAGGTAACGCCTGGGGAGCGCGAGCTCACGACCAGTGCAACAGAGAGCAAACCGCCGATGGCCTTAGGGCACAGGTAAGGGTGAAAGGGTGCGGTAAGAGCGCACCGCGCGACTGGCAACAGTTCGTGGCACGGTAAACTCCACCCGGAGCAAGACCAAATAGGCCTCCATGGGCGCGGCCCGCGCTGGAGGCGGGTAGGTTGCTTGAGCCAGTGAGCGATTGCTGGCCTAGAGGAATGATTATCTATCGAGCTTGCTCGATACAAAACCCGGCTTACAGGCCAACTCCACCTACTTTAAAAACGCAGCTTCGGCTGCGTTTTTTCGTTAGCGCGACTCAAGCACCGCATTCTCTCGATAGCGTCTTTTTCAGGCGCTCTTCATTAAAGGCGGTGAGCTTAGTGGGTTCATGGTCTTTTTCTGTACGGTTTGCTTGAAAAGGGCTCCTTGGCTCCTTACAATCAAGCGCGGTGGGGGAAAGTGGTTTTTTGTGGAACAATTTGCTCGTTAAGGACTCATAATGCTGCGTGGTACACACTCCATCAGCCTGGATGCTAAGGGGCGATTGGCGATACCGACTCGCTTTCGCGATCAGTGTCGTGACGATGCTGACGGTATTCTGGTGTGCACCGTCGATATATTTGAGCCTTGTCTGCTGTTATATCCGCTAACGGAATGGGAGCTGATAGAAAAAAAGCTCCGTTCTTTTTCTCGTATGGACCCGCAAGAGCGTCGCATACAGCGAGTATTACTGGGTCATGCAGCCGAATGTGAGCTGGACGGGCAAGGCCGTGTGTTATTGCCCAGTACCTTGCGCCAACATGCGGGACTTGAGAAAAAAATTATGCTGGTGGGACAACTCAATAAATTTGAAATTTGGGATGCGTCGCGCTGGCAACAACAAATTAACGATGACTTGCAGGCTCTTCCTCATGAAGACTGGGGTTCATCGGCACGACTGCGGGATTTTGGATTATAACATGAGCCAACACACGAGCGAACATTCTGACCAGCCTTTGGCTGGGTCTTTAACACAGCCCCCAGCACACATAACGGTACTGCTGCATGAAGCTGTAGATGGCTTAAACATCAAGCCCAACGGTATTTACGTCGATGGTACTTTTGGTCGCGGTGGTCATTCGCGGCATATCTTATCTCAGCTCGGCCCCGAAGGCCGCTTGTATGCTATCGACCGCGATCCGCAAGCCATAGCCGAAGCCGCTACCATTACCGACCCGCGCTTTCAAATTTTACACGGCCCCTTCTCACAGCTGGCCGCCATGATGGCGGAGCTGGGGTTAACCAAGCAAATCGACGGCGTCTTGCTGGATTTAGGCGTGTCTTCGCCGCAGCTCGATGAAGCCGAGCGTGGCTTTAGCTTTCAAAAAGACGGCCCACTGGATATGCGCATGGACACCACGACCGGCCAAAGTGCTGCCGAATGGTTGGCCACGGCCAGTGAGGACGACATCACTTGGGTGTTGAAAAATTACGGCGAAGAAAAATTTGCCCGTAAAATTGCCCGTGCCATTGTTTTTGATCGCGCCACCGAGCCCTACACCCGCACCCGCGCTTTGGCGCAAATGATAGCGCGTGTCAGCCCCAGCAAAGATAAACATAAGCACGCGGCTACCCGCAGCTTTCAAGCGATCCGTATTCATATCAACGGTGAGCTGGATGAAATTGAACAAGCGTTAGATGGCGCGTTAGAGGTGCTGGCCACCGGCGGCCGCCTGTCGGTGATCAGTTTTCACTCTCTGGAAGACCGCATAGTGAAGCGCTTTATTCGCAAGCATGAGCAGGGGCCTGAAGTGCCACCGGGCTTGCCACTAACCGAAGCTCAGTTATCTGGCGGACGCTTATTGAAAAGCATGGGTAAGGCGCAAAAGCCGACCGCGGCCGAAGTAGAGGCTAACCCTAGATCGCGTAGCTCAGTACTGCGCGTCGCACAGCGCTTGGACAGCGAGCTGTGAGAGATGGGCGTTTTAATCTCGCCAAAGAAATTGGCCAAGATTTACTGCGCTATAAATGGCTGCTGCTGCTAGTCATTGTTACCGTTTGCTCCGCCCTGTTAGTGATAGTGACCACCCAAGGCACGCGTCAACTGACCAGTGAATACAACGAATTAATGGCCGAGCAAGATAGATTAGATATCGAGTGGCGCCACCTTTTATTAGAACAAAACACCCTAATGGAACATAGCCGGATTGAACTGTTGGCCCGAGATAAACTCGGCATGAAGCGACCCGCTCCGGCCGAGGAAAAACTGGTGATGCAAAAATGAGACGGCGCAAGCAAACAAAAAAAGAGCCGCTACTCGTTAGCTGGCGCTTTCTCACCGTGTGTGGGGTGATCTTATTGGCGTTTGGCTCTTTATTTGCCCGTGCCGCTTGGATCCAAGTGGTGTCTCCCGATAGGTTGCGCATGGAAGGCGATATGCGTTCTTTGCGCACCGCCGTGACCAGCACCACGCGCGGCATGGTCATGGACCGCCATGGTGAAGAGCTGGCGGTGTCGGTACCGGTACAAGCGGTGTGGGCGGATCCCAAGCAAATACATGCAGAGCTGAGTTTGCAAAAAGAGCAGGCTTGGCAGGCGCTCGCCGATGTGTTGGGCGAGCCGCGAGATAAGTTACTGAAACAAGTGGAAAATCCCAAACGTCGTTTCGTTTATTTACAGCGCCAAGTAACGCCCGCGGTAGCCGAATATATTCGTAAGCTACGCCTGCCCGGTGTGCATTTGCGCCCAGAAGAGCGTCGCTTTTATCCAACCGGTGAAATTAATGCCCACATGGTGGGCATGACCAATATCGACGGTCACGGCACCGAGGGCATAGAGCGCAGCTATAACGATTGGCTGACCGCGCAGGCTGGCGAGCGTCGGGTGCGCAAGGACCGCATGGGGCGTATTATTGAAGACCTAGGCGTGGTTTCAGAAGCGCGCCAAGCCAACAATATTCACCTCAGTATTGATCAGCGCATTCAGGCGCTGGCCTATCGATCGTTAAAGCGCGCCAGTGAATACCATCGCGCCACGTCCGCCTCGTTAGTGCTTATCGATGTAAAAAGCGGTGAAGTATTGGCTATGGTTAACACGCCCTCTTTTAACCCCAATAATCGCGGCCAATATCAAAGCTTTCGTGCGCGTAACCGTGCCGCTACCGATGCTTACGAACCGGGTTCAACCTTAAAGCCCTTGATCGTGGTCAGCGCGCTGGAAAATGGCATAGTACAGCCGGATTCCATTATTGATACCAGCCCCGGCTGGTTACGCCTCGGCGGTAAGCGAGTTTCAGATACCCGAAATCTCGGTCCTATCAGCGTGCAAATGGTGCTGATGCGCTCCTCCAATATGGGCATGGTGCGCATGGCTTTGCAAGAAACCCCAGAGCAGCTGATCGATACCTTATATCGCTTTGGTTTAGGCATAGACACAGGCTCTGGCCTAGTGGGCGAAAGTCCCGGTTTAGTACCACAACGCCGCCGTTGGTCTGATATTGAAAAAGCCACTCTGTCGTTTGGCTATGGCTTAACGGTGACGCCGCTGCAATTGGCGCAAGCCTATGCGGTAATTGCCAACGGGGGCGTGCGTTATCCCTTAAGTATTATCAAGCGCGACCAGCCGCCAAGGGGCGAGCAAGTGATCGCTAAGCAGCATGCAGATGCAGTGTTGCATATGTTAGAAGCTGTGGTGGGCCCGGGTGGAACCGCAGGCAATGGGGCCATTCCTGGCTATAGAGTCGGCGGTAAAACCGGTACCGCACGTAAGGCGGTCGCCGGCGGTTATGGCAAGGATTATGTGGGTTTGTTTGCCGGTGTGGCACCGATTAGCAACCCCCGTTTAGCCATGGTGGTGGTCATGAACGAACCCCAAGGTGAACAGTATTATGGTGGCCAAGTGTCGGCACCGGTATTTGCCGAAGTGATGAGTGGCGCGCTGCAACTCATGAATATTCGCCCCGACGGCGCGAAACAAGAGCAATTTAATCTGGTCGTTCAGGAGGCAAATCGTGTCCCTCACACTTAGAGATTTAGCGGTACCGCTGGGCCTGTCTGCGCCGGCCATTGCCATTACCAGTTTGACGCTAGATAGCCGAGCCGTGACGCCTGGCTGTCTGTTTATTGCCGTACAAGGCCATGCCCAAGATGGTCGTCAGTTTATTGAAGCCGCGCTGGAAAAGGGCGCCGCCGCCGTATTGGTGGAGGTCGACACCCCCCAGCAATCGGGCTTAGTGCAGCACGACCACCGTTTGCTGAATGTCTATCAGCTGCCTAAATACTTGTCGCTGCTAGCCGGTCTTTTTTATGGCGATACCTCGGCAACCGTGCCGCTCATCGGCGTGACCGGCACCAATGGTAAGAGCACAGTTAGCCAGTTAATCGCTAACTGGAGCGGTTTGCTCGGCCAGCCTGCCGGCGTGATGGGCACACTTGGCAATGGGCTTTATGGCCAATTGCAGCCTGCCATCAACACCACAGGCTCGGCGCTGGCAGTACAAGAAGAATTGGCCCGTCAACAGGCGCTGGGTGCGAAGCGTATTGCCATGGAAGTTTCCTCTCATGGTTTGCACCAGCAGCGCGTGGCAGCGTTGCACTTTAAGGTGGCGGTATTTACCAATCTCAGTCGCGATCATCTGGATTATCATGCCACCATGGCGGAATACGGCGAGGCTAAGCGGCAATTATTTGACTTGTGTCAGCAGGCGCATGTGATTAATGCCGACGATGCCGTGGGGCGTCGTTGGTTGAGCCGCTATACCGACGCTATTGCTTACAGCCTACATGGCCGACTCAGCGACTTTACCGGTCGGCAATTAATCGCCGAAACCGTGCACTTTTATGCTGATGGCGTGCAAGTGACCATTAACTCCGACTGGGGGAATGGTGTATTATCCGCACCCCTAATGGGGCGATTCAATGTGGCTAACTTATTGGCGGCCATGGGCGCCTTGTTGGCGCTCGGCGAACCCTTTGAGCGTTTGCTGGCTACGGCACCGCTGTTATCTGGTGTTGATGGGCGAATGGAGCCCTTTAGTGCACCCGAAAAACCCTTAGTGGTGGTGGATTATGCGCACACCCCGGATGCGCTGGAGCAGGTACTCGAAGCGTTGCGCCAGCATTGCAAAGGCCGTTTATGGTGCTTGGTCGGCTGTGGTGGAGATAGGGATAAAGGCAAGCGGCCGTTAATGGCGGCTGCCGCAGAGCTTGGTGCGGATGTATTGGTGTTAACCGACGATAATCCGCGCACCGAATCCGCCAGCGCCATTATTGATGACATGCGCCAAGGCTTAATTGCCCCTGATGCCGTGCAGGTGGTGCACAACCGGCGCGATGCCATTCAATATGCTATTGCACAAGCGGGCGCCGACGATATTATTTTAGTGGCAGGCAAAGGCCATGAGGACTACCAGATAGTGGGTAGCGAAAAAATGCATTACAGCGACCGAGAAACAGTGGCCGCTCTCTTGGGACTAAACGCATGATAACGCTTAATTTAAGTCAATTAGCCGACGCCTCGGGCGGTGAGCTGCGCGGGTTGGATGGCCAGATCACTCACGTCACTACCGATAGCCGCAAATCCTTGCAGAAAGGCGGTTTGTTTGTAGCGCTAGCGGGTGAGAACTTCGATGGCCATGATTTTGCGGAAGCGGCCGTAGCCCAAGGTGCCAGCGCCTTATTGGTGGAACGCTGGCTTGATACAGAACCAACAGCAAGCGTGGTTCAAATCAAGGTGGCCGATACCCGTCTCGCACTTGGCGTATTGGGCGGCTTAGTACGGGAGCTGAGCTCGGCCAAGGTGTTGGCCATTACCGGCAGCTGCGGCAAGACCTCGGTCAAAGAAATGGCTGCCTCCATCTTGCGCCAAAAAGGCACTGTGCTAGCCACCAAAGGCAATTTGAATAATGAAATAGGCGTGCCGCTGACCTTGTGTGAGCTGACCACAGATACCGACTATGCGGTAGTGGAGCTTGGTGCCAATCACGTGGGCGAAATCGCCTGGACCAGTTCGTTAACTCAGCCTCATGTGGCCATTATCAATAACGTCGAAGCCTCGCATCTTGAAGGATTTGGTTCGCTGGAAGGTGTCGCCCAAGCTAAGGGCGAAATCTATTCTGGACTGGTAGAAGGTGGCGTGGCCATCGCTAACGGCGACAGCCCGTTTTGCAAGCTGTGGAAAGAACAGCACGACTTAGTTTATTTTGGCGACCATAAAGATTATCAGGCGCGCGATATTCAGCTGGATAAAGCCGGCTGCGCTCAGTTTCGACTACTCACGCCCCAAGGCGAGGTAGCGATTAAGTTAACCGTGCCGGGCAAGCATAACGTAGCCAATGCCTTGGCCGCCGCCGCCGGTACCGAAGCCTTAGGAGCCAGTTTAGGTGAAATTGCCGAAGGTTTAAGTCAAGTTGTGTCGTCTCATGGCCGTTTACAGGTGTGGACGCGACCGGGTTTGACTGTGCTAGATGATACATATAACGCCAGCGTGGCGTCAGTCTTAGCGGGGCTGGATACGTTAGCCAGTCTGCCGGGTTTTCGTATCTTCGTGTTTGGCGACATGGCCGAGCTGGGTACTTATAGCAAAGAGATGCACATTCAAGTGGGTGAGCATGCTAAAAAACTCGGTATCGATTGCGTGCTGACGGTAGGCAAAGACAGCCAATTCACGGCGCAGGCCGCGCTGGGCAAGCACTTTGCCGATAAAAAACAATTAACGCCTGTCTTATTTGAGACGCTGGCACAACAGCATAAGGTAGTGGTTTTGATCAAGGGCGCACGCAGTGCTCGCATGGAAGACATAGTGCGAGCGATTCAGGAGGAAGGTCAATGCTAGTTTGGCTGGCGGAGTGGCTGACCCCTTATTTCAGCTTTTTTAACGTGTTTTCGTATCTGACCTTTAGAGCCGTGATCGCGATTTTAACCGGTTTAGTGATTTGCTTGTGGTTGGGTCCGCACTTAATTCGCCACTTACAAAGCCTACAAATAGGCCAAGTGGTGCGTAACGATGGCCCCGAGTCCCATTTTAGCAAGGCCGGTACGCCTACCATGGGCGGCTTGATGATATTGATCTCCATCTTTGTCACCGTCTTGTTATGGGCGCGTTTAGATAATCCCTATGTGTGGATAGTGCTGTTTGTGCTGGGTGCTTTTGGCACTATTGGCTTCGTCGATGACTATCGCAAGGTGGTGCGCAAGAATACAGATGGGCTGGTGGCGCGCTGGAAGTATTTTTGGCAGTCTGCCGCCGCCCTAGCCGCCGCCGTGGCCGCTTATGCGGTGGCGCACGATCCGGCACAAACTCAGCTAGTGGTGCCATTTTTTAAAGATGTGATGCCGCAACTGGGCTTATTTTTCATCATCTTTAGCTACTTCGTCATTGTTGGCTCAAGCAATGCGGTTAACCTCACCGATGGCTTAGATGGCTTGGCCATCATGCCGGTGGTGATGGTATCGGCGGGCTTTGCCTTAGTCGCCTGGGCAACCGGTAATGTGAATTTCGCCGCTTATCTGCATATTCCCTATGTGGCTCATGCGGGTGAGCTAATGGTATTTTGTACCGCCATCGTCGGTGCTGGTTTAGGTTTTTTGTGGTTTAACACCTATCCAGCACAAGTGTTTATGGGTGATGTGGGTTCATTAGCCTTGGGCGCGACCTTAGGCGTGATAGCGGTACTGGTACGCCAAGAGTTTTTGCTGGTGATCATGGGCGGGATTTTCGTGATTGAAACCTTGTCGGTTATCTTGCAAGTGGGATCTTATAAGCTGCGCGGCCAGCGTATTTTTCGCATGGCGCCCATTCATCACCATTACGAATTGAAAGGCTGGCCCGAGCCCAGAGTTATCGTCCGTTTCTGGATTATTAGTCTGGTATTAGTCTTGGTTGGCCTCGCCACCTTAAAGGTAAGATAAAGCATGTTGCCTGAGCGTATCCTGATCCTTGGCTTAGGGCAGACTGGACTGTCTGTGCTTAACTATTGTCTAGCCCGTGGCATTACGCCTGTGGTGATGGATACCCGTAGCTACCCGCCGGGTGCCGACCAATTACCTGACACTATTGAGCACTACTTTGGTGAACTAGGGCAGGGCGGTCTGCCGTTGGCGCCTTTATTGGCAGCCGAGCTGATTATTGCCAGCCCAGGTGTGCCTTTGGCTACCCCTGAATTACAACAAGCGCTGAGTGCTGGCGTAGAGATTATCGGTGATATCGAGTTATTAGTGCGGGACTGCGCTAGAGGCGATAAGCAGGTGCCGATTATTGCCATCACAGGCTCTAACGGTAAGAGCACAGTCACCACCTTAGTGGGCGAGATGGCAGCCGAAGCAGGCATTAAGGTGGGCGTGGGTGGCAACATAGGCATCCCTGCACTGGATTTATTGTCCACAGAACTTGAGTTAGTGGTATTGGAGCTATCGAGCTTTCAGCTAGAAACCACGCCGAGCTTAGCCGCCCGCGCCGCGACTGTGCTCAATATCAGCGAAGATCATCTCGACCGTTATGACTCCTTGAGCCATTACCGTGATACCAAACTCGGCATCTATCGTAATACGGAGCTGGCGGTATTTAATCGCGAAGACGACCAAACGTGGCCCTCAGTTTTGTTGGCCACCAACACAGTACCAACCAGCAGCTTTGGCTTAGATGACCAAGCCTATGGCCGCATCGAGCATGATGGCCAGCTGTGGTTGAGTCGCGAAGGTCAGCCGCTAATGCCGGTGTCCGAGTTAAAGATTTTAGGCAGCCATAACCAGCTCAACGCCTTAGCCGCCATGGCACTGGCCGATAAAGCCGCTATTCCACAGTGGGCACAAATTACTGTGCTGCGCCGTTTCAGCGGTTTAAAACACCGTTGCCAATTTGTCGCGGATAAGAATGGCGTACGCTGGATAAATGACAGCAAGGCCACCAATGTCGGCGCTACCTTAGCGGCGATTGATGGTCTGGCGAGTGGTGCCGACACGGCTAAACAAGCAAGCGGGCGCTTATGGCTGATCGCCGGTGGGCAGGGCAAGGGGCAGGACTTTTCTCCGCTTATCCCCTTACTAAAAAACAAGCTGGCAGCCATGGTCTGTTTTGGTCAAGACCGCCAACAGCTATTGGCTTTGGCGAGCAATACCGAAGAAGTACCAGACTTAGAGCAAGCCGTGGCTTGGTGTGCGGCACAGGCATCGGCAGGCGATACAGTCCTGTTTGCGCCGGCGTGTGCCAGCTTCGATATGTATGGCAACTATCAACTGCGCGGTGAGCACTTTATTAGCTTGGTGAAAGCCCTATGAAATGGCCAACCTTTGGTAGCAACTGGTTGCTGCGCCCCTCGCAAGGCTTAATTTACGACCGCCAATTGGTGATTTTGGCGCTGAGCCTGATGATCATAGGCCTCATCATAGTGTCGTCGGCGTCTATCGCCGAAGGCATTAATGTCGGCAATGACGCCTTTCACTTCGTGAAGCGCCATGGCGTCTTTTTAGTGATCTGCTTGATTGTTAGCGCCTTTATGTTGCAGGTGCCCATGGAGCGCTGGCAGCAATTTAACACCGCTTTTTTGATTTTCGCGATTGTATTGCTGGTGCTGGTGTTGATAGTAGGGCGTGAAATTAACGGCAGCCAGCGTTGGTTACCGCTGGGTTTTTTAAATCTGCAACCCGCTGAAGTTGCTAAGTTGGCGCTGTTTACCTTCTTGGCGGGTTATCTTGTACGCCGTCAAGATGAAGTGCGCGGCCAGTGGAAAGGCTTTCTCAAGCCGCTGGCGGTGATGGGCATAGTGTCTTTGCTGTTATTAAAACAGCCCGACTTAGGCTCGGTGGTGGTGCTGTTTGTGACGACGCTCGGCATGTTATTTTTGGCCGGCGCCCGTTTGAGTCAGTTCTTGAGTCTAGTGGGCTTAGGGGTGGGCTTGTTGGTGTTTCTGATCTTGAGCGCGCCGTATCGGATGCGCCGCGTCACCTCGTTTTTGAATCCGTGGGAAGACCCGTTCGGCAGTGGCTATCAGCTAACCCAATCTTTAATGGCCTTCGGGCGCGGTGGCTGGTTTGGTGAGGGTTTGGGTAATTCGATTCAAAAATTAGAATATTTACCGGAAGCGCATACCGACTTCGTGTTTGCGATTTTGGGCGAAGAGTTGGGCTATACCGGCGTGATCGCCGTGCTCTTGCTGCAAGCTTGGTTAGCCTTTAAGGCGCTGCATATTGGTCAAAAAGTATTATTAGGTGGCCGTCAATACGAGGGTTATCTGGCCATGGGTATCGGTATTTGGTTTAGCTTTCAAACCGTAGTGAACGTGGGCGCGGCCTCGGGCATGCTGCCTACCAAAGGCCTAACCTTGCCTTTGGTCAGCTACGGTGGCTCCAGTTTATTGGTAATGAGCACGGCGGTGGCGATTTTGCTGCGCATCGACTTCGAATGGCGGCGCGATAATATGCAGGCCAGACAAAGGGAGCTGGGTTAATGTCAGTAGATAAGCAGGCTCAGTCTACCAAAACCTTATTAGTGATGGCTGGTGGCACCGGTGGCCATGTGTTCCCCGGTCTTGCGGTAGCCGCGCTGCTGCGCAATCAAGGCTGGGATATTCATTGGCTGGGTACCGCAGAGCGCATGGAGGCTCAATTGGTTCCGCAACACGGCTACCCTTTGCACACCATAGCCATCGCCGGGGTACGCGGTAATGGTCTAAAACGTAAGTTGCTGGCGCCACTGCATATTTTGCGTGCCACTTGGCAAGCCCGCGGCATCTTAAAACAGATTAAGCCAGATGTGGTGTTGGGTATGGGTGGCTTTGCTTCCGGCCCCGGTGGCGTGGCAGCTTGGTTGGCAGGCATTCCCTTGGTGTTGCATGAGCAAAATGCCGCCGCCGGTATGACTAATAAGTTATTGGCGCGCCTCGCCAAGCGAGTACTGATCGCCTTTGCTGGTCCGTTTGATAGCTTTAAAAACACCCAGCTGGTGGGCAATCCGGTGCGCGCCGAGGTCTTGGCTTTGCTCTCGCCCGAGACCCGTATCTCACTGGATCCGCAACCGCTGCGCTTGCTGGTGGTGGGTGGCAGCTTAGGCGCCAAAATTTTAAATGAAGTGGTGCCACACGCGGTGGCGTTGGCTGGCAATATTAAGGTTCGTCATCAAACCGGCAAGGGTAACAGCGAAGCCGTGCGTGCCGCCTATCAAGATCTGGGCGTTGAAGCTGACGTCAGCGATTTTATCGACGACATGGCAGGCGCTTATGCGGCGGCGGATCTTGTGGTGTGCCGCGCCGGTGCTTTAACGGTGTCAGAAATTGCCGCCGCAGGTGTAGGCGCCATCTTTGTGCCGCTGCCGCACGCGGTAGACGACCACCAAACGAAAAATGCCCGCGTGCTTTCTGAGCATGAAGCGGCACTTTTGCTGCCTCAGTCTGAGTTAACGGCACGCCACTTGGCCGACCAGCTGCAGCGATTAACGAACAACAGAGCGCGCTTGCTGACCATGGCTCAGCTTGCACGTAAGCAGGCGATCATAGACGCGGCCGAGCGAGTGGTCGAAAACCTGCGCGCCTTAAGCTAAATAAACGAGAGAATGGCATGACCAAAGTTGAACTAGCAAAATTGAGAAGTACGGTTCCCGAGATGAGACGGGTGCGTCGTATTCATTTTATCGGCATAGGTGGCGCCGGTATGGGCGGCATTGCCGAAGTGCTGGCCAATGAAGGTTATGTTATTTCTGGCTCAGATATCGCCCATAACCCGGTGACCGATCGTTTGCTGGCCATGGGCGCAAAAATTTACTTAGGTCACGCAGCACAGCAGGTGGCAGATGTCAGTGTGGTGGTGACCTCGACCGCCATTCGAGAAGATAATCCAGAATTGATGGCAGCAAGAGAGCTGCGTATTCCTGTGGTGCGCCGTGCAGAAATGCTGGCGGAATTGATGCGCTTTCGCCACGGGGTGGCGGTAGCCGGTACTCACGGTAAAACCACCACCACCAGCTTGATTGCCAGCATTTACGGTGAAGCGGGGCGCGATCCTACCTTCGTGATTGGCGGCTTGCTCAATAGTGCCGGTTGTAATGCGCGTTTAGGCAGCAGTCGTTACTTGATTGCTGAAGCCGATGAGAGCGACGCCTCCTTCTTGCATCTGCAGCCTATGGTCTCGATTGTTACCAATATCGAAGCGGATCACATGGACACTTATGGCGGCGACTTCAGCAAGCTGGAAGCCACCTTCGTCGATTTCTTACATAATCTGCCGTTTTATGGCTTAGCCGTATTGTGTGTGGACGATCAAGTGGTGCGGGATCTGATGCCACGCATCAGTCGCCAATGCGTGACCTATGGCTTTGTGGATGATGCGGATTATCGCATTACCGACTTTAGCCAGCAGCGTGATAATTGTCAGTTTACTGTGTGTCGTCCCGATGGTAGCAGCTTGGTCGTGCAATTGAATTTACCCGGCCGCCATAACGCGCAAAATGCCACCGCCGCCATCGCCGTGGCCTGTGAAGATGGCGTGACCGATGAGGCTATTTTGGCGGCGCTGATCAAGTTTGAAGGCGTGGGTCGTCGTTTTCAGCAATACGGTGAATATGAGACCGGCCGAGGCCATGCCAAGCTAGTCGATGACTATGGTCATCACCCCAGCGAAGTACGTGCCACCCAAAATGCGGTCCGGGCCGGTTGGCCAGAGCGGCGGTTGGTGACCATTTACCAGCCGCACAGATACAGCCGCACCCGAGATCTTTATGAAGATTTTGTCGATGTATTATCGAAAACCGATGTACTGATCTTGCTTGAGGTGTACAGTGCCGGCGAAACGCCGATTCCGGGAGCCGATAGTCGTGCTTTATGCCGCTCCATTCGCAGCCGTGGCAAAATGGAACCTATTTATGTGGCCAGCCCAGATGAGGTGCCACAGATTTTGGCTGAGTTGCTGCAAGACGGCGATTTAGTGCTAACTCAAGGCGCCGGTAACGTCGGCGGCTTAGCGCGCACCTTAAGCCAATTACAATTATCGATAGCTGCTATGCAGCAAGGAGAGCAGGCATGACATCATTCGGTAAAGTTGCGGTATTGTTTGGCGGCCATGCGGCGGAGCGAGCAGTATCCTTGCGCTCGGGAGCTGCGGTATTAAGCGGCTTACAAAGAGCCGGCGTCGATGCCCATGGCATAGATACCCAAGATTATCCGCTAGCCCAACTTAAGGCCGATGGCTTTGACCGCGCCTTTATCGTGGTGCACGGCCGTGGCGGTGAAGACGGCGCCTTGCAAGGGGCATTAGAGCATTTAGGCTTGCCCTATACTGGTTCTCGGGTGTTGGGTTCGGCACTGGCCATGGATAAAATTCGCACCAAACAAGTGTGGAAAACCTTAGGCTTACCGACGGCAGAATTTAGCGTGGTGCACAGAGGGCAATTTAAGGCCGAAGATGCCAGCGCTTTGCTGACTAAATTTGATGGTCCTATTTTCGTTAAACCGGCCAATGAAGGCTCAAGTATCGGCATGACCAAGGCCGTTGACGCGCCTACGCTCATAGCGGCCATCGAAGAAGCCTTTAAATTTGACGCCGAAGTCTTGCTCGAGCGTTTTATCGACGGTGACGAATACACGGTCAGCATCTTGGGTGAGAAAGCGCTGCCAGCCATTCGCCTGCGCACTACTCATGATTTTTACGACTATTCAGCCAAGTATCAGTCTGGCGACACCGAATATCTGTGTCCTTGTGGCTTAAACGAGGCAGACGAACAAAGGTTGGGCGAGCTCTGTGTTGCCGCGTTTAAAGCGGTGGGCGCTAGCGGTTGGGGCCGGGTGGATGTGATGCGCGACAAAAATGGTCATTGGTGTTTGCTGGAAGTGAATACGGTACCGGGTATGACTGAAACCAGTTTAGTGCCCAAAGCGGCCAAGGTGGCAGGCTTAACGTTTGAGCAGTTAGTGATGACGGTATTGGAGCAGGCACACTAATATGGCGTCTGCCGCAACTCGTACCAGACTCGCCTTTCTTGGCGGTTTGTCCGTTTTCTTGGTCGTGCTCTCGGCGCTGCTGTGGGGGTTGTGGCAGGTGTTTGTCTGGATGACGGCAGCCAATCAAGTGCCAGTAAATAATCTGATGATCCAAGGTGAGCATCATTATTTAAGTCGCGAGGCGGTACGCGATTCGGTACTTGAGCTACCTGGGGTCGGTAATTTCTTTGCCCTGGAAGTGGATCAGGTACAACAACAGCTGCAGGCGCTGCCTTGGGTCTATCAAGCTTCGGTGCGCAAACAATGGCCGGACACGGTGCGAGTCTATATAGTCGAGCAGCAGCCGGTGGCCCAATGGAACTATAACGCCATGCTTAATGTGCACGGTGAGGTGTTTCAGGCCACATCTGAACAGTTAGATCTGGTGTCTTTATCTGGGCCCGATGAAGAAGCGGCGCGGGTATTGGCCGAATATAAGAAGATAAAAAAATATTTACAGCCCAAGGGTTACGAGATAGAGCAGATTAATTTAACGCCTCGCCTGTCTTGGGAATTAACGCTTGATGGCGGCATAACTTTATTGCTGGGTCGTGAAGATATCACGGCTCGGTTACAACGATTTGTAGATGTCTATCCAGATATTGATCAGCGCGAGCGAGTAGCATATCTCGATTTGCGCTACGATACTGGGCTGGCAGTGGGATGGAAGCAGGACGAAGAGACGGATAATGACCAAAAGCACGGAAAGAAATCTGATCGTCGGGCTTGATATCGGCACGGCTAAGGTCACGGCCCTGGTAGGTGAATTACTACCAGATGGCGATTTAAATGTTATCGGTATTGGTAGCCATTCTTCAAAGGGAATGGATAAAGGCGGCGTTAACGATCTCGAATCAGTGGTTAAATCACTGAAACGCGCCGTGGACGAAGCAGAGATGATGGCTGATTGCCAAATTACCTCTGTGTACCTTGGCCTATCGGGTAAGCATATCGAGTGTCGTAACGAAACAGGTATGGTGCCCATTTCTGATGAAGAAGTGACCCAGGAAGACGTAGATAGCGTCATCCACACCGCCAAGTCGGTGCGCTTATCAGACGAGCACAGGGTGCTGCATGTATTGCCCCAAGAATACTCAATCGACTTTCAAGAGGGCATAAAAAACCCCATTGGTCTGTCGGGCGTGCGCATGCATGCCAAAGTGCATTTAATTACCTGCCATAACGATATGGCACGTAATATCGAAAAATGTGTGGAGCGCTTAGGGCTACGTGTAGACCAGTTGATCTTTAGTGCGCTAGCTTCTAGCTATGCGGTATTAACCGACGATGAAAAAGAGCTCGGGGTGTGCGTGGTCGATATTGGCGGCGGCACCATGGATATGGCGGTGTTTACCGGTGGTGCGCTGCGCCACACTAAGGTGATCCCGTATGCGGGTAGTACGGTCACCAGCGACATCGCCTATGCTTTTGGTACTCCGCCTTTGGATGCCGAAGCCATTAAAATACGCCACGGCAGCGCCTTTAGTAAATTGGTGAGCAAAGAAGACACCATAGAGGTGCCGAGTGTGGGCGGACGGCCGGCGCGCAGCCTACAACGCCAAACCTTGGCGGAAGTAATAGAGCCGCGCTACAGCGAACTGTTAGGCATGATCAACCAAGAGTTGAGCAAGGTTCAAGGTGAGCTGAAAAAAGCCGGTGTTAAGCATCAATTGGCGGCGGGCTTGGTATTAACTGGGGGCGCTGCACAAATAGAAGGTTTGGTTGAGTGTGCCGAGCAGATTTTTCAGTGTCAGGTACGTATCGGCCAACCCGCTGGTGTGAAAGGATTGTCAGATTACGTTGAGACACCCGTGTACTCCACCGCAGTGGGTTTGCTGCATTACGGTAAGGAGCACCAATCAATGCCTCAACAGGACTATAACGGCAAATCCAGTTTTGGCTCCTTGTTTAAACGCATGGGCAACTGGTTGCGTGGCGAATTTTAAGCTTGCGGATGCACCCTAAGGGGTAAGGTCCCAAGTACAAGCGGAGAGACTCTTATGTTTGAACTGATGAATGATCACGATGAAGAAGCAGTAATTAAAGTGGTCGGCGTGGGCGGCGGCGGCGGTAATGCTGTCGAGCACATGGTGCGCGAAAAACTGCAAGGCGTAGAGTTTTTAACCATCAATACCGATGCACAGGCGTTGCGTAACTCCAGCGCCGATAGCACGCTGCAAATTGGTGGCGAGATCACTAAAGGTTTAGGCGCGGGCGCTAATCCTGAAGTAGGTCGCGACGCCGCACTGGAAGACATAGACGCCATTCGCGAATTGCTGCAAGGTGCCGACATGGTCTTTATCGCCGCCGGTATGGGTGGCGGTACCGGTACTGGTGCGGCGCCTGTGGTGGCGCAAATTGCTAAAGAGTTGGGTATTTTAACCGTCGCCGTCGTTACTAAGCCGTTTGCTTTTGAAGGCAAGAAGCGCATGAACTACGCGCAACAGGGCATCAATGAGCTGGTAAAACACGTCGACTCCTTGATCACTATCCCTAACGATAAATTATTGAAAGTATTGGGTCGTGGTATTTCTTTGTTGGACGCCTTTAAAGCCGCCAACGATGTATTACTGGGTGCAGTACAAGGCATAGCCGAGCTGATCACGCGCCCAGGTCTGATGAACGTCGACTTCGCCGACGTGCGTACCGTCATGCGCGAAATGGGTACCGCTATGATGGGTACCGGCACCGCCACAGGTGAAGACCGCGCCGAAGAAGCGGCTGAAAAAGCGATTTCTAGCCCGCTGTTGGAAGATGTGGACTTGGCAGGTGCGCGTGGCATCTTGGTAAATATTACCGCCGGCCTCGACATGACTATTGAAGAGTTTGAAACTGTGGGCAATGCCGTTAAGGCCTTCGCTTCAGAAAATGCCACCGTAGTCGTGGGTACAGTACTGGATCCCGAGATCACCGATGAAATGCGCGTGACGGTAGTGGCCACAGGTATTGGTGCCGAGCGTAAGCCCGATATCACGCTAGTGAAATCAGGTTCTAGCAATCGCGATGACAACGGCATTCGTCAAATGGAAGGCACCCGTGAAGAACAACCTGGCAAGATGGTGGTGAACGCAGACGCGACTCAGGCGAAGTCAGATATGGACTACCTGGATATTCCGGCGTTTTTGCGCAAGCAAGCGGACTAACAATTGGCCATTTAGCTATTAGCAGACAAACTTTTAGCCTGCAAAAAATGGTGTAATTTGCGGTGGCGGATTATTGTGCTAACATATTGGACCACTTGAATTCGGTTCGGATCTGGCCTTAAGTGCAGACTCGTAGGCAGATAAGCTACTGGCGGACAATCTTATGATTAGACAACGAACGTTAAAGAATACCGTGCAAGCCACAGGAATAGGGCTGCACTCCGGCCATAAGGTACAAATGACCTTTATTCCTGCGCCGGCTAACACAGGTATAGTGTTTCGTCGTACCGATCTGAGCCCGCAGGTCGAAATCAAGGCCGATGCGGCCTTGGTAAAAGACACCATGCTGTGCACCGCACTCGTTAATGAGAACGGCGTGCGGGTGTCGACCATAGAACACTTATCTGCGGCGCTAGCTGGCCTTGGCATAGATAACTTGTTTATCGAAGTGGATGCACCTGAAGTACCGGTAATGGATGGTAGCTCTCATCCGTTTATTTATCTGTTACAGTCCGGTGGTATTCGCGAGCTCAACGCGTTAAAGCGCTTTATTCGCATTAAGAAGACGGTACGCGTAGAAGACGGCGATAAGTGGGCGGAATTTAGACCCTATAATGCCGGCTTTAAGATGGACTTGACCATAGACTTTGATCACCCCGCTTTTGTTGGTGAAAGTCAGCATTTGGTCTTGGACTTCTCCGGTGCCGCCTTCGTGAAAGAGCTGAGCCGAGCCCGCACCTTTGGTTTTATGCGCGACATCGAGTACTTGCACTCGCAAAACTTGGCACTGGGCGGCAGTTTAGAAAACGCCGTGGTGCTCGATGAGTACAAGGTGCTGAACGAAGACGGATTACGTTATCCAAACGAGTTCGTTAAACACAAGATGCTGGACGCCATTGGTGATCTGTATATGTGTAATCACAGTATCTTGGGTGAGTTTTGCGCCTACAAAACTGGCCACGCGCTAAACAATACCTTGCTGCGCGCCATGTTAGCGGATGCCCAAGCTTGGGAGATGGTCACCTTTGATGAACAAGGTGCCGAGTCGCCTATTCGTTACTACGACACCGCCTTCAGCCCCGCTTAAGCTGATATAAAAAACACGCCAGCCCCTGCTGACGTGTTTTTTTCTTTTCAGTCGCTACTCTCCTATGTAAAAAGCCCCTATGCAAAACGCCGCTATGCAAAAAAAAACGATGCAAAAATCCCCCCTTATTGCTCCCACTAACCACTTTTTTTGGTCTACCCTTTGGTCACAATCTCGCTGGTCACTGCTGCTGGTGCTGATTTCTCTGTTTGCGGTCGTATTTTTTTATAGCCAATGGCAAAGTAGTCAGCGCCAGCAACTGCTGCTAAGTGCACAGCTCGAACAACAAAAGCGTCTGCAACAGCGGGAATTAGGCCGCATAGGTCAACGCTTAGGACAGTTGCAAGCCGAGTTAGCGCAAGTGAGTTTGATGGGCAATCGTCTGGTGAGTAATTATGATTTAGTGGATGAACTGCCGGTGCCGCGCATTGACAGTAATCTGTTACAGCGCCCCTTTAACGGTTTTGCCGATCTTAATCAGACCTTGGCGCTGGTGATGAGCCAAACCCAAGAGTACGGCATCACGCTGGTAGCACTTGAATCTATGCTTCTGAATCTCCATATCAATGAAATAACTCAAATTCAGGGTCACCCAGTACCTGGGTATAGTGAAATGAGCTCAGGCTTTGGCCAGCGCCGCGATCCTTTTAGCGGTCGTGCTCGCTGGCACCGAGGCTTAGACTTTAGGGGTAAGATAGGTGAGCCTATCGCCGCGACGGCTGCAGGTGTGGTCAGTTTGTCGGAGCGTCATCCTGATTTTGGCAATATGGTGGAGATAAACCATGGCCAAGGTTGGATCACTCGCTACGCGCATTTAGACTCGCAATTAGTCGAAGTGGGTGAGCATGTTGAGCAAGGGCAACTTATCGCCCACATGGGGCGTACCGGACGTGCAACCGGTGTTCATTTGCATTACGAAGTATTAAAAGGCAATAGACAGCTTAATCCAGCGCGGTTTATACCTAATTAGATCTCGGTCCCCTCAGGGGCTTTCTCTTTCATCAGCATAATTGGCCAAACATGATCACTAAATTTTTTACCATGCTAGTTGGTAGCCGTAACGACAGAACACTTAAGCGACTGCGCAAGATTGTAGATGAAATCAATGCCATGGAGCCTAAGTTTGAAGCCTTATCCGATAGTGAGCTGCAGGCTAAAACCGCCGAGTTTCGCCAGCGCCTAGAGCAAGGTGAAACCCTAGACCAGTTGCTGCCCGAAGCCTTCGCTACGGTACGAGAAGCCTCGCGTCGGGTGTTTGAGATGCGCCACTTCGATATGCAGATGATTGGCGGCATGGTATTGCACAACAATAAAATCGCCGAAATGAAAACCGGTGAAGGTAAAACCCTAACCGGTACTTTGCCCGTGTATTTGAATGCGCTCACCGGTCGTGGCGTACACGTGATCACGGTCAACGATTACTTGGCGCGCCGCGATGCCGAAGCCAACCGTCCTTTGTATGAATTTTTAGGCATGACGGTGGATTGCAACTTAGCCGGCATGGACTCATCAGAAAAGCATGCAGCCTATGCGGCAGATATTACTTACGGCACCAATAACGAATTTGGTTTCGATTATCTGCGTGACAACATGGCGTTTTCACCGCAGCAACGCGTACAGCGCCCACTGTATTACGCCCTGATCGATGAAGTGGACTCGGTATTAATCGATGAAGCGCGTACGCCATTGATTATTTCTGGCCCCGCCGAAGACAGCTCTGAGCTGTATATTCGCATCAACACCTTGATCCCGAAATTGGTGAAGCAAGACAAAGAAGACACCGAAGAATACACAGGTGATGGCCACTATACGGTGGACGAAAAAAACAAGCAGGCACTACTGACCGAAAACGGCCAGATCTTCGTCGAAGACGAACTCAAGCGCATGGGCCTGATCGAAGAAGATGATTCTCTGTTCTCGGCCAGCAATATTACGCTGTTGGCTCACGTGAATGCGGGCCTGCGCGCCCACACCTTATTTGAGCGCGACGTCGACTACATAGTCAAAGATGACGAAGTCATCATAGTGGACGAGCACACCGGCCGTACTATGCCGGGGCGTCGTTGGTCAGAAGGCCTGCATCAGGCAGTGGAAGCTCGTGAAGGGGTAAAGATCCAAAACGAGAACCAAACTTTGGCTTCCATTACCTTCCAGAACTTCTTTAGATTGTATGAAAAGCTGGCCGGCATGACGGGTACCGCCGACACCGAAGCCTTTGAATTTCAACATATCTATGGCCTAGATACGGTTGTTATTCCCACCAACAAGCCCATGGTACGTAACGACATGGGTGATTTGGTGTATTTGACTGCGGCTGAGAAATATCTCGCCATAGTGGAAGACATTAAAGGCTGCGTTGAGCGTGGTCAGCCGGTGCTCGTGGGCACAGTTTCCATTGAAAACTCTGAGCTGTTATCCGGTATTTTGGACAAAGAAGGCATAGCACATCGGGTGTTGAACGCCAAATTCCACGAAAGTGAAGCGGAAATTATTGCCGAAGCGGGTCAGTCCGGCGTGGTGACCATTGCCACCAACATGGCGGGTCGGGGTACCGATATCGTTTTAGGCGGTAACTGGCAGTCAGAAATCGATAAGTTAGCAGCGCCCACCACGGAGCAAATTGCCGATATTAAGGCGGCCTGGAAAGTGCGCCACGATACTGTTGTTGCTTCCGGTGGTTTGCATATTGTGGGTACTGAGCGTCATGAATCACGCCGTATCGATAACCAGCTGCGCGGTCGTGCGGGTCGTCAGGGTGATGCGGGTTCGAGTCGTTTCTATCTGTCGATGGAAGATGCCTTGATGCGAATTTTTGCCTCAGATCGTGTGACCGGCATGATGAAGAAATTAGGCATGGAAGAGGGGGAGGCTATAGAGCATCCTTGGGTGAGCCGCGCTATCGAAAACGCCCAGCGCAAGGTAGAAACCCGCAACTTCGATATTCGTAAGAATTTGCTCGAATTTGATGATGTAGCTAACGATCAACGTAAAGTGATTTATGAACAGCGTAATGAGTTGCTGGATGCCACCGACATCAGCGAAACCATTACCGTGATCCGTGAAGACGTGATCAATGGCATCGTCGATGAATATATTCCCGCTCAGTCACTGGAAGAAATGTGGGATGTACCGGGCCTTGAACACCGTCTGCTGGCCGACTTCGGTCTTGAAGTGCCGGTGAGCACTTGGTTAAAAGAAAACGATAAGCTGCACGACGATCAAATTCGCGAGCAAATTTTGGCCATTGCCGACCAAGCCTATGTAAATAAAGAAACGGTAGTAGGGCCTGAGGTGATCCGTCAGTTTGAAAGCTCGGTGATGCTGCAAACCTTAGACACGCTGTGGAAAGAGCACTTAGCGGCCATGGATCATTTGCGCCAAGGCATTCATTTGCGCGGTTATGCACAAAAGAATCCTAAGCAAGAATATAAGCGCGAGTCTTATGAGTTGTTTACCCAGCTGTTAGAAAACCTCAAACGCGAAGTAGTGAGCATACTGAGCCGTGTTAAGGTGCAGAGCCAAGAAGAAATAGAGGCAGTGGAAGAACAGCGTCGTGCCGCAGCCGAGAGTCAGCCTCAGAGCTATAGCCATGCATCGGGCGATAGCTTACTCGAAGAGGAGTCTCAGGCCGCAGCAGAAGCCGAGGCGGTGCCTTTCGTCCGTGATGGTCAAAAAATTGGCCGTAACGATGCTTGCCCCTGTGGTTCAGGTAAAAAGTACAAGCAGTGTCACGGTAAACTGAGTTAAGACACTCATTGCTGCTACCGAAAGCTGCTACCGAAAGCCGCCCGCGAGGGCGGTTTTTTTATGGGCGTAAAACAGCAATATAATATATGCCATTAGCAGTGTTTTTATTTGAAATCTATGCGCTCTATCAAATAAATAGCATATAATATCGCCAATAATTTTTCGTAGTATTTGGCAATTGGAGTGCCCGAATGTATAAAAATTTGACCCTGAGGTCATTGATTCGCCTGATTTTCTTAGTGGTGTTATCACTGGCGCTGGTGTTGGGCCTTGCCCTCTATTTTTTGTTGCAGTCTCAGCAGAATGTGGGAAAGGCTCACCAAGAGCGTTTTAACTATTTTAATGCCAGCAATATGATGCGCATGTACTCGAGTGAGCTATCGACCCATATTCGTAATTACGTGGTCACCGATAATCAGGAAAAGCTGAATGCCTATCGCGAGGTACTGGCTATTACCGAGGGACAAGCTCCTAGGGTTAATGGACTCATAATATCTAATGAAGACATGGTGTCGCAGATGGATCTGACCTCCAGTGAAATGACACTGTTGGAGCAGGGACGTCAGGCAACCGTCACCATGACCACTCTGGAAAAGGAAGCTCTGCGGCTGATGGCCATGGGGCAAAAAGAACTGGCTCAGCAACAGGTATTGGGTACTGAATATGATCAGGCGCGCAAAACGCTCAGTCATTCGGTGGATCAATTTGTCTCTATGCTGCTTGCTCGTCAGTCGAAGAGTTTGCAGACGCAAGAAGCACGCAACCATCAGATGGTGGTGTTGATGGCATCTTTGGTCGTCCTGCTAGTCGTCTTGAGCCTGTTACTGGGCATGATCCTACGACGCATGGTATTGCAACCCTTGGGTGCTGAGCCAAGCGAAATGGAGCGAGTGGCGGGCTCGATTGCTGATGGTGATCTGAGTTTGAACTTTGCTGCTAATAGTTCAGGAGTATATGGCAAGTTGCAGCATATGACCGAAAAGCTACGTGAAGTTATTGGCCATATCCATCAGTCTAGTAGCAGTCTATCGGCGGCGGCAGAAGAAACGTCAGCCGTTTCTTTGCAGACCAGCGCCAATTTAAGTCGTCAGCAACAAGACACGGATCAGGTCGCCGCTGCTATCAATGAAATGGCGGCGACGGTAAATGAAGTCTCGCAAAATACTAGCCTAGCGGCGGCCTCCGCCCGTTCGGCCAATGATGCGGCAGAGCAGGGGAAGAAAGTAGTACAGCAGACTGTGGTTTCCATCAGCCAGCTGGCAGACGACGTTATTTCGACCGGTCGGGTTGTGCAGTCTCTGGCCGATAGTAGTACCCAAATCAGTACTGTGGTGCAGGTTATCCAAGATATTGCCGACAGAACTAATCTTTTAGCCCTAAATGCCGCCATTGAAGCTGCGCGCGCCGGTGAGCAAGGCCGTGGTTTTGCAGTGGTAGCCGATGAAGTACGTCAGCTCGCAGGGCAAACCCAAAAGTCATCTCAAGAAATAGTAACTATGATTGCCAAGCTGCAGGGCGATGCCGAACAGGCGCTAAAAGCCATGGATCATGGTCGCAAGCAGGCAGAGCTTACGGTAGGGCAGGCGCAAGAAGCTGAACGAGCCCTCGAACTCATTAGCGCGGCAGTGCAAACTATCAACGACATGAATACCCAAATTGCTACAGCAGTAGAAGAGCAGGCCACGGTAACGGAAGATATCAGCCGTAACCTCACTTTAATCCAAGGTGTAGGCGAAGAAACCGCCACTGGTGCCGAGCAAACAGCCAGTGCGAGTCGTGAGTTATCAGAACTAGCGGCGGGGCTGCAACAACTGGTGCAAGGGTTTCGTTTAGAATCCATAAAACGCGCTCACTATTAATCTAATCACAGTGCTAATTATCTATTATTAGCCAGTTAGGTTTATTTACAGAACTAGATTTAACTAAGCTTATTAAGCTCCCACTGTTAACGGTGGGGGCTTTTTTATTGGTCGCGTTAGAAATTGCTTGTTTGTTAATAGTGACCTCTCATTTGCCGAGAAAGAATAATTATTGTATGGTGAATTTATTTGTCTGTAATTTGCGCAACTTGTCTATATGATACGCGCGAAATAGAGTTCTTATTGATCTGGCAAATGGAGTGCTAATTTGAATAATTTAACCTTGAAAGCGTTGATCCGCTTGGTGTTCTTGGTGGTGTTAGCGGTGGCGCTAGTGTTTGGCGGTGCTTTATATTTTTTATTGCAGTCGCAACAAAATGTGAGTCGTACTCAAGAGATACGTTATGAGTCTTTTAACGCCAGTAATATGGTGCGCATGTATTCCCTCGAATTATCCAACGATATTCGCAACTATGTGGTCACGGGTAATGCGAAAAGGCTAGATCATTATCTTGATACTATGGCCATCACCTCTGGTAAGGCGCCTCGCCATAGCGGCCGCACTATCTCCAATGAAGCCATGCTGGCAGAGCTGCCGTTAACGGCGACTGAGCAAACGTTATTAGAAAAGGGTCGCCAAGGCACGGTAGTGATGGGTGAGCTGGAAGATAAGGCCATCGCCTTGGTGAAAGCCGGTCGTAGCCAAGAGGCCATCCCCTTGGTGTTTGGCCCCGAGTACGATGCGGGCCGCCAGCTGATGGGCGATTCGGTAAATGCGGCCATTAGCGAATTATTAGGCCGCCAAGCGACGCAACTGGCGCAGGCAAATGCGCGCAATGAGCAGATGGTCATCTTGATGATAGTGCTGGTATCTTCATTAGTACTATTAAGCTTAGTGTTGGGCTGGACCCTCAAGCGCATGGTGTTACTGCCATTGGGCGCCGAGCCTAGTGAAATGGAGCGGGTGGCTTCCGCTATCAGTGAAGGGGATTTAAGTCTGACTTTTGATGCCAATGCCACGGGTGTCTATGCCAAGCTGCAGCACATGACCGAAAAGTTACGTGAAGTGATAGGTCATATTCATCAATCTAGCCATAGCCATAGCCTATCGGCGGCGGCGGAAGAAACCTCGGCTATCTCTTTGCAGACTAGCGCTAACTTAAGCCGTCAGCAGCAAGATACCGAGCAAGTTGCCGCCGCTGTTAATGAAATGTCGGCCACTGTGCAAGAGGTATCTCATAACACTAGCTTGGCGGCGTCGTCGGCACGCTCAGCGAATGACGCGGCCGAGCAGGGCAAAGTCGTGGTACAGCAAACCGTGCAGTCTATTGCTCGACTGGCAGACGATGTCTCGGCGACCGGGCGTGTGGTGCAATCTTTGGCGGATAGCAGCCAGCAGATCAGTACAGTAGTGCAAGTAATCCAAGACATAGCCGACCGCACTAACTTATTGGCACTCAACGCGGCCATTGAAGCGGCGCGTGCCGGCGACCAAGGTCGCGGCTTTGCGGTGGTGGCTTCTGAGGTGCGCGATCTTGCGGAGCAAACCCAAAAGTCTTCACAGGTAATAGTTACCACCATTGCCAAGCTCCAAAATGATGCCAAGCAGGCGATGGCGGCTATGAGCAATGGTCGTGAACAAGCAGAGTTGACGGTGAGCCAAGCGCAAGAAGCCGAGCAAGCGTTGGCACTGATCAGCCATGCGGTACAAACCATCAATGATATGAACACCCAAATCGCCACCGCAGTCGAAGAGCAGGCCACGGTAACGGAGGACATCAGTCGTAACCTGACCACTATCCAAGGTGTGGGTGAGGAAACCGCGACGGGAGCAGAGCAAACGGCCAGTGCCAGCCGAGAGTTGTCTGAACTGGCGTCTGGTTTACAGCAACTGGTACAAGGTTTTCGTTTGGGCTCGTTACGCAATTAAAGCCGGGTAACTTTTCTCTTAGCGATATTTAATTCGGCATTTATTAAGCCTTTACCGTTAACGGTAAAGGCTTTTTTTATGGCCATTTAGATCAAGGCTCGAGCTTCGAACCACGGAAAAAATGTGAAAATAAAAGGAGTTGTATTTACAGCTTGTTACGGTTGTTGTTTTTACGTGAAGATAAGAGCCTTTCCTTGCATTTGATATACAATTAACCTGACTACAGACTCAAATTTAGCTCTATTAGATAATGAATCATTGATATAATGCCAGCCCCGAATATAACCCCCTCCTAGATAAATTGAGCCCTGCAATGTATAAAAATTTAACCTTAAAGACGGTGATCCGTCTGGTATTTCTGGTGGTGCTGACGTTGGCACTGATCTTAGGTGGTAGTTTGTATTTGCTGTTGCAATCACAAGCTGCTGTGCATCAAGCGCAAAATGATCGCTTCGATTATTTTAATAAAGCAGGCATGGTGCGTCTTTATTCTACGGAAAAATCTACCGCTATTCGTGACTATGTGGTGACCGGCAATGCAGCGCAGCTGAGTGTTTATAAAAAAGTTAACGACGTTACCGAGGGACGTGCGATTCGCGTTGATGGCAGCACTATGTCTGATAAAGAAATGTTAGCGGGTATGAATATGACGCCCGCCGAGCGTAATACCTTAGACAGAGGGCAAAAAGCAGTCGGAGTGATGGATGAGCTGGAAAAGCGAGCCATTGAATTGATGCAGTCGGGCCGTCAAGAGCAGGCACAGAAGCTGGTGCTCAGTGCGGAATACGACAGCGCGCGTTTAGAAAATGTGGCCACAGCGGATGAATTTATTACCCTGCTTCTAGAACGCCTGTTTGGCACTCTGGCTCAAGAAGAACAGCGTAATAGCACTATGGTGACCATTATGGTGTTGATAGTGGTGTTGTTAGTGGCCTTTAGCTTATTACTCGGCTGGGCATTACAGCGCATGGTCTTGATGCCCTTGGGTGCTGAGCCCAGTGAAATGGAGCGGGTCGCCAACGCCATTGCCAACGGTGATTTAAGCTCACAGTTTGCCGCTAATGCCACCGGCGTATACGGTAAGTTACAGTATATGAATAACAATCTGCGCGAGCTGATTGGTCACATCCATGAGTCGAGCAACAGCTTATCGGCGGCAGCAGAAGAAACGTCAGCCGTGTCATTGCAAACCAGCGCCAACCTTAGCCGCCAGCAACAAGACACAGATCAAGTAGCCGCGGCCATTAACCAAATGTCGGCTACCGTGCAAGAAGTGTCACAGAACACCAGCTTAGCCGCCTCTTCTGCGCGCTCTGCGAATGAGGCCGCCGAGCAAGGTAAACTGGTGGTCCAGCAAACGGTTACCTCTATTAGCCGTTTGGCTGACGACGTAACTGCGACGGGCAGAGTGGTGCAATCGCTCGCCGACAGCAGTACTCAAATTAGCTCAGTGGTACAAGTGATCCAAGACATTGCCGATCGTACTAACCTACTAGCATTGAACGCCGCCATTGAAGCGGCCCGCGCCGGTGAGCAAGGTCGTGGTTTTGCGGTCGTGGCTTCAGAGGTGCGAAATCTGGCCGAGCAAACCCAGCATTCATCACAAGAGATAGTGACTACTATTGCCAAGTTGCAGGAAGATGCCAAACAGGCCATGGCGGCCATGGCCGGTGGTCGTCAGCAGGCAGAGCTGACGGTGGGTCAGGCCCAAGAGGCCGAACAAGCCTTAGAGTTGATCAGTGAGGCGGTGCACACGATTCATGACATGAACACCCAAATAGCCACTGCGGTGGAAGAGCAAGCGACCGTCACCGAAGACATCAGCCGTAACTTGACCGGTATTCATGAGATGGGTGATGAAACCGCCGCCGGTGCCACTCAAACCGCCAGCGCCAGCCGCGAGCTTACCGAGTTGGCGTCAGGCTTACAGCAACTGGTGCAAGGCTTTAAATTAGAGTCAGAGAGTCCAGGTGCGCGATATCGGCGCTAAACGCGCGTTTTTGTCCGGTACTTAAGCACTTTAGTCAGCCATAAAATCAAGCCCAGTCGTGAACATTCACCACTGGGCTTGTTCAGATCAGGGCTGCTCAGTATACTGCCGACTCTGAAAATACGAGGTTTTCCGATGTTAAAGCTGTTGCGAATCATCTTACTGGCACTGGCCATGGTATTGGTGTTTATCCTAGGTACGCTAGTTTGCGTATTGCGCCCACGCCATCCTAATAATGTCTATGTGCTAGGCCGCTTATTTAACAAGGCTTGTATTTTGGTGGGCTTGAAGGTCACCTTTCGCGGCTATGAGCATGTTAACGGTTTACAATCGGCGGTTTATATCGCGAATCACCAAAGTAACTGGGACATTATTGCGCTGACAGGTGCCGTGATGCCGCGCACCGTGGCTATCGGCAAGAGCAGCTTGTTTTGGATCCCCCTGTTCGGGCAATTATTTTGGTTGAGTGGTAACTTGTTGATCAATCGTGAAAACAAGGCCAAGGCGGCCAGCACTATCGGTACTGTGGTGGATAAGATCCGCCAGCGTAATATGTCGATCTGGATGTTTCCTGAAGGCACACGCAGTAAAGGCAAAGGCTTATTGCCCTTTAAAACTGGCGCCTTTCATATTGCCTTACAAGCTCAGGTGCCGCTCGTGCCCATTGCCTGCTCCAGCTACTTTGGCCAGGTAGATTTAAATCGTTGGGATAACGGTGAGTTGATCGTCGAGATTATGCCGCCGATTTCGGTGGAGGGCTATGAGCCTAAGGAAATTAGAGATCTGCTCAAACACAGCCGCCGTATTTTGAGCGAACGCATTGCCGAACTGGATCTGGAAGCACGACGTCCCTGAATTATAGTGAGGAGTGAAGAGTGAGGCGTGAAGGGTTACCCCATAGCGCCAAACGTTGGGAGCTTATATCTACGCCTCCCACTTTACGCCTCACCCCTTACAATTTTTACTGGCCAAGGAGCCTGCTATGAGTGAGTTACAACAGTGGCAAGATGAAACGAATGAGATTATTGCCTCGCTATTAGAAGATGGCAGTAAGCCCGACGCTTTATATACCTTAGAGCATCATTTTTCTGGCCAAGACTTCGATAAGCTCGAAAAAGCCGCGCTTGATTGCTTTAAATTAGAATATGAAGTGACGGATGCAGAAGAGATAGAACTGGAAACAGGGCAGACCTTATTGAGCTTTGATGCCATCACAGACGGCCCGCTTGAAGTTGAAGCCATTATGGAGCAGATCAAAGAGTTACTGCCTATCGCTCAAAAATACGGCCTCGAATACGACGGTTGGGGCACTTACTTCGAAGAATAAAAACTTCTTCGCCACGGAATACACGGAATTGCACGGAAAAGTGCTCACTTAAGACTAATTTATGCTTGATCTGGTATTAAAAAAGGCGAAGTTTCGGTTTTACTTCCGTGTATGCCGTGGTAAGAAATAGCGTTATATTTGGTTTTTGTGTTGTCCACTTGACCCTTCACAATCCCAACATTAGCGTAATCTCGCAATCATCATGCCCCGAGTTGCCTAAGCGGGGGCAGGGTGTGAAACCCAGTTTCCGATACAAATGTAGCGCCTCGGGCAAGAGCGGCGTAGTTTCAAGGTAACAGTGTTGATAACCCCGTAAGCGTGCCTCTGCAAATATTTTTTCTGCCAACTGTCGGCCTAACCCTTTGCCGCGGGCGCTGGCCAGTAAATACATCTTTTGTAGCTCACAGACTCCTTCATGCTCTGGCACAGGTGCAAAGCCTGCTCCGCCCATTAGCTCGCCATCTTCAGTTATTAATAGAAAATATCCGGTGTCTGGCGTTTGATACAGTTGACTTAAGCCGTCTAATTGCGGGTCGGCTACGCTGTAGCCCTTGTCTGCGGTTAAGCCATATTCAGCAGATACGGTACGAATGACGCTCGCCAGCGGCGCATCATACTCGCCAGTCAGTGCGCGCAAGCGACAAGAAAGGGGCGGGTATATATCAATCGACTGAGCATAGAGAGTCATAGGACTTTCTCCTAAAAATAAGGGTAAGCAAATAAGGCTACAATTATGAGCTAAGCGTGCTTTGGCCACTAGTCTGACGATACATAACTCATGCTATAGTGAATAAAATTAGAGCCAAGGAACGCTTACATGTATCCCCCTCATAATCCCGATCCCTACGTCTTGCTGTGGGATGAATATAAATATCGTCACGATCACATCTGGCAAAAATTATTTCAAATTACTATCGCCGTGGTGGTATTGGGTGCTGTGCCTTACCTTAAACCAGAAATTAGCCAAGTATTAGGCAGTTGGATCCTGATAGCCCCTTTACTGGGTAGCATGCTGACGCTGATTACCTTAGTGCTGATGCATTTTGAACTGACTTTATTTGCCAAGATTGCCGCGGCCCATCGCCAACATCAAGAACTACAAGGCTTACTGAATCACAGCAAGCATAATTATTTTCGATATATGGTAATGACTTACGTAAGCTTTTTGTTGTTGGTCAGCATAGCAAACGTACTCGTGATCCACAGGCTATGGCTGGACGCGTTAGCGTAAACGATCACACCACGACAGGCCCAGACACAAGGAACACCATAAAGGCAGTGGTTTTGTGTTAAAGGGAGTAAACTGCTTAAGATAGCGTTAATGTAACGTTCACTGCACAGAGGTAATCACTATGACTAACAGCAAAAAGATATCAACCATGATACTGGCTTCCACCTTAGTGCTTGGCTTAACTGCGTGTAGCAATATGTCGGACCGAGACCGTAACACGGCCATTGGTGCCGGTGCGGGTGGTGTGGCAGGTTCTGTATTAACCGGCGGTAGCACTATGGGTACCGTAGGTGGAGCCGTAGTGGGTGGTGTAATTGGTAACCAAGTGGGTAAAAATAAATAACCGCTAACTTTTATTAGCGATAGTTTATTAGTGATAGAAAAGGCATGTTTATTTAAATGTGCCTTTTTAGTTTATTAATTATTTTCCGGCTACATTGTTTTTTATAAGTCATCTTTTGACTTTTATTTTTTATAGAAATCATAATGAAGTAGTTTTTTAATTAACAGGTGAGCCTTGTTTTAAATTGCTTAATTGCTATTCATTCTCATTGCTAGTTACACTTATCTTTACTGCTTTTCTTCCTAACATCCATCCTGTAGCCGTTACACTTTTGAGCCGAATAAAAAATTATTTTCAAAATTAGAGCAAAAATTCAATTTAAAATGAAAGTAAATAATCGGCTTACGGTCTTCTATCCGTGATATCAATCTTAGCTCCCAAGCAGGAGAAAACTGCATGCTCTTTAACCGCAAATTACAGCGTGAACTTGACATCGCTCGCCAGCAATACCAATCAATGCAAGCCGAGCAGCAGGCGCTGCGTGCACATCTTGCGGTGCTCGAGTTAACACCTGATGGCCACATTATTACCGCCAATGCGACTTGGTTGGCTGTAATGGGCTTTAATGATGCTGAGCTAGCAGCAAAACTCCAAGGTGAACAACACAGTGTGCTTGGTGCGGCCGAATGGGTTAAATCGCGAGCGTATCAAATGCTGTGGGCCGACTTAAAACAAGGCCAAGCGCAGAGTGGCACTTATTTAAGTATTAATGGCCAAGGCGAGTCGGTTTGGCTGGCAACGGATTTTATGCCCGTGCTTGATGAACAAGGCCGAGTAGTAAAGGTACTGAGCCTGGTGAAAGATGTAACTGCCACTGAGCAACAGTCAGCTAGCCAGCAAGCCGTGCTTAATGCCTTGCAGTTATCATCGGCTATTATCGAATTTACGCCCGATGGCGATATTATTACCGCCAATAGCAATTTTTTAAGCACTATGGGTTATCGCCAAGAGCAGCTTAACGGCCAGGCGCACAAGTTATTTTGTGAGCCGGAGTTTTATCAACAGCAACCCTATTTTTGGCAGGAGCTGGCCAAGGGTGAGTATAAGGCCGGACGTTTTAAACGCTTGGGTGCTCAGGGCCAAGAAGTCTGGTTAGAAGCCAGCTACAACCCGATACTCGATGCATCGGGCAAGGTAGTACGGGTAATGAAGTTTGCCAGTGATATAACGGCGCGAGTACAAAAGGCTCAGCAAGCCAGAGCGGCAGCTGAAGTGGCCAGCGTGACCGCTATTCAAACCGCCAGCATTGCCGACCGTGGTTACTGTTTGCTTGAAGACTCTGTATCAATTTCGAGCCAAATTGCTGATGATCTTGAGCAATCGATGACAGTTATTCAGAGTTTGAATGAACAAGCGCGCCAGATAGAAGAGATAGTGGCCACTATCAGCAGTGTGGCCGATCAAACCAACCTGTTAGCCTTGAATGCTGCAATAGAAGCGGCTCGTGCCGGTGAGCAAGGTCGTGGCTTTGCGGTGGTTGCCGATGAGGTGCGAAAGCTGGCGGGGCGCACTAGCCTTGCCACCACAGAGATTGGGCAAGTGGTAGCTCAAAACCGCGCCTTGACCGTGCAGGTATCGACGGCCATTGGTGCTGTGACGGTAGTGGCCGAGCAGGGCAAACAGCAGGTGTTAGACGTTGAAGCCATAATGGCGGAAATTCAGCAAGGGGCATTGGCGGTACAAGATGCGGTAGCCGAACTTTCTTAAGCTCTGTAAGGAGTGAGGTGGTAAGTGTGAGGGGTAAAATAAGCCCCTTTGGGAAGCAGTAAGCTTTGATCTGTAAATTAAGACAATATCTCAACCGAACACCGGCTAGCGCAGCCATAAAAAAACCGACCTTCACAGGTCGGTTTTTTTATGGGCGTTGTTCTTGGTGCCGTAAAGCCTTTGAGGTTTACACCTCACTCCTCACATCTTACGCCTCACTCATTACAGGCTCGCAATCTGCTCTTGCTGGGCGATTAGCTTAGCCAAGGCGGCTTGGTAATCGTCCAGTTTGCCTTGCTCAACCGCGACTACGGCGGCCGGTGCTTTAGCCACGAAGCCTGCGTTATTCAGCTTGCCCTCGATACGCTTAATTTCGCCTTGAGTCTTATCTAACTCTTTGGCTAAGCGGGCTAATTCGGCGTCTTTATCGATTAAGCCGGCCATGGGCAGCAGTAATTCTGTCTCACCAATCAACTGCTTGGTAGAGGTTGGGGCTTCTTCGTCCGCGCTTAAGTGCGTAATGGCATCGAGCTTAGCCATGGCCTTTAAGAAGGCTTCGTTGTCGTGGGCACGGCGGCCATCGTCACCGGCTGGGCGTATTAAGACTGACAAAGCCTTGCTCGGCGCTATATTCATCTCGGTACGCAGGTTACGAATCGAGGTAATAAAGCGCTTCACCCATTCCAGATCTGCCATGGCATCTGCATCTTCCAAGGACGCATCGGCTTCTGGATAAGCGGCCAGCATAATGCTGTCACCGGCACGGTTAGCCAGAGGTGCCACACGCTGCCAAATTTCTTCGGTGATGTAGGGCATAATCGGGTGCGCTAAGCGCAGCAGGGTTTCTAACACTTCAATCAAGGTTTTGCGGGTTGCGCGCTGCTCAGACTCTGAGCCGTGCCACAGTACTGGCTTGGTCAGCTCGAGATACCAGTCACAGAACTGATTCCAAATGAATTCATACAAGGCGTTGGCGGCACGGTCGAAGCGATAGCCGTCCAGCGCTTCGCGCACATCCTTGATGGTCACTTGCAGCTGGGCTTGGATCCAACGATCCGCCAACGAGTAGCTGAGCTCATCGGCACTCTCACCGGCATTCTGACCACAATCTTGTTCTTCTGTGTTCATCAGCACGTAGCGGGAGGCGTTCCACAGCTTATTACAGAAGCTGCGATAACCGTCTAAGCGGCGCATGTCCCAGTTAATGTCACGACCGGTGGAGGCCATGGCTGCCAGCGTAAAGCGCAGTGCATCGGTACCGTGGGCTTCAATGCCATCGGCGAAGGTAGTGCGGGTATCTTTTTCAATCTTGGCGGCAAGCTTAGGCTGCATCATATTGCCGGTGCGCTTGGTCACCAAAGACTCAAGATCGATACCGTCAATCATATCTAACGGATCTAGCACGTTACCCTTAGACTTTGACATTTTATCGCCGTTTTCATCACGGATCAGACCCGTCACGTACACGGTTTTAAAGGGCACCTGCGGCTTGCCGTTTTCATCTTTAATGAAGTGCATGGTCATCATGATCATGCGCGCCACCCAGAAGAAAATAATATCAAAGCCGGTAACTAACACGCTACTTGGATGGAAGGTGGCCAAGTCAGGCGTCTTTTCTGGCCAGCCCTGAGTAGAGAAGGTCCACAGTGCCGAGCTAAACCAAGTATCGAGCACGTCTTCATCTTGATTCAGTGCAACCTCAGCGCCCAGCTTATAAGTGGCGCGCACCTCTTTTTCGTCGCGGCCCACATAGACTTTGCCATCGGCATCGTACCAAGCGGGAATGCGGTGGCCCCACCACAGTTGGCGAGATATACACCAATCTTGTACATCACGCATCCACGAGAAATACATGTTCTCGTATTGCTTAGGCACAAATTCAATTTCACCGTCTTCTACCGCCTGCGTGGCGACTTTGGCTAAAGGAGCCGCGCGTACATACCATTGGTCGGTCAGCATCGGCTCGATAGGCACGCCACCGCGATCGCCGTAAGGCACGGTTAAGTCGTGATCTTTTACGCTATCCAGCAAACCTAACTCGTCTAACGCGCTAACGATGGCTTTACGGGCCGCATAGCGCTCAAGACCGTGAAACTCAGCAGGCAGTGCATCGGAGTAAACATTACTCACTTCGCCTTTGGTAGTGAACACTTCTGCCAAGTCGCGGATATGAGCATCTAAGGTCAGAATATTGATCAGCGGCAGCTGATGGCGCTTGCCCACTTCCGCATCATTAAAATCGTGCGCGGGGGTGATTTTTACGCAACCCGTGCCTTTTTCCATGTCGGCGTGATCGTCGCCTACAATCGGAATACGACGGCCCACCAGCGGTAAGTCGATAAACTTACCAATCAGGCTCTGATAGCGCGAGTCTTTCGGATTCACCGCCACGGCGGTATCGCCGAGCATGGTTTCCGGACGAGTAGTGGCCACCACCAAGTAGTTTTTACCGTCAGCAGTGGTAGCGCCATCGGCTAATGGATAGCGAAAGTGCCACATATGGCCTTTCATTTCGCGGTTTTCAACTTCGAGGTCTGAGATGGCAGTATTGAGTTTTGGATCCCAGTTCACCAGGCGCTTACCGCGATAAATCAGATCTTCTTCATATAACTGCACGAACACTTCTTTTACCGCGTTCGACAGGCCGTCATCCATGGTGAAGCGCTCACGCTCCCAATCCACAGAGGTACCAAGGCGGCGCAGCTGCTGAGTAATGGTGCCGCCAGACTCTTTTTTCCAGTCCCAAATCTTTTCGATAAAGGCTTCACGGCCGTAATCGTGGCGGGTTTTGTCTTCTTCTGCGGCAATCTTGCGCTCAACTACCATTTGCGTGGCGATGCCTGCGTGGTCGGTGCCCACCTGCCATAAGGTGTTTTTGCCCTGCATACGCTGATAACGAATCAGGGTGTCCATTATGGTGTCTTGAAACGCATGGCCCATGTGCAGGCTACCGGTCACGTTCGGTGGCGGTATCATAATGCTGTAAGCGGGTTTAGTGGTGTCGCCATGAGGCTTAAAATAGCCCTTGTTTTCCCATTGCTGATACATGGCTTGTTCGATAGCCGTGGGATTAAATGTTTTTTCCATGATGTTATTCGTCTTGAGTTTGGGAAGGGACGGGGGCGGTAATAAGCGTAAAACCGGCCTGACGATACACTTTAAAGCGCTCGCGAGCTGCTTGCTTGCCCTCGTCATCCGAGGGCACAAAATCCACTAGTTGCTTAAAACGGCGCGCAAAGTCCGGCGCCGTGGGCGCCAGATTGATTAATACCGCACGGCCATTTTTAGGGGGCTGCCAGCCGATGACGACTTGTGCGCCTTGCGGGGGGCCTTCGCCTTGCAGGTTATGGGCAATAAAACCGTCACTGGGCAGTTGCCAAAGCGCCTCGTCAAGTGCCTCTGCTTGGATCTTATCTTGAGCGTGAATAAACACACCCAACCCTTGGCGGTAGAAGTCGGTGGTGAGTTCACACACCCACGCCACCGTCGACTCGGGCGTCGCGGATGCTGGCAGCAAATAAAAACAGCCTTGGCTCATGCTCACTCTTCGATATTATTAACGCCGGCCCGGTTCAGTAAAAACTGGGTCAACAAGGGCACCGGACGGCCGGTAGCGCCTTTATTCTTGCCACTTATCCAAGCCGTACCCGCCACATCTAAGTGTGCCCACTGGTACTTTTTGGTAAAGCGAGCCAAGAAACAAGCCGCAGTAATGGCACCTGCAGGGCGACCGCCAATGTTCGCCATATCGGCAAACGGGCTTTCCAGTTGCTCGTTATATTCATCACCCATCGGCAGACGCCAAGCACGATCGCCGGCTTGCTCGGAGGCATTCAGCAGTTCATGAGCCAGCGGGTTATGGTTGGCCATCAAGGCTGAGGTATGGTGGCCCAGCGCAATAATACTGGCGCCGGTTAACGTCGCAATATCCACCACTACTTCTGGGTCGTAGCGCTCGACAAAGGTCAGGGCGTCGCACAATACCAAACGGCCTTCGGCGTCTGTATTTAATACTTCTATGGTTTGGCCAGACATGCTGGTCAGAATATCACCCGGACGATAGGCATTACCGTCGGGCATATTTTCACAGCCAGCTAACACAGCCACCACGTTGATCGGCAGTTGCAGCTCGGCCAGTGCTCGCATTGTGCCTAGCACGGCAGCGGCACCGCCCATGTCGTATTTCATTTCATCCATGCCCTCACCAGGCTTGAGTGAAATACCGCCAGCATCGAAGGTGAGGCCCTTGCCTACCAAGACGATTGGGCGTGCATCGGCGTCGGGATGACCTTTATATTCAATCACCGCCATCATGGCTTCGTTGCGAGAGCCCCGGGCCACGGCCAGATAGGAGTTCATGCCGAGCTCAGCCATTTCTTCTTCGCCAATCACGCGAGTGCTGATATTGTCCCAGGCATCGGCCAGCTGACGTGCCTGTGAAGCAAGATAGGCAGGGTTACAGACGTTAGGCGGCATATTCGCCACATCACGACACACTCTTACGCCACGGGCCACCGCCAAGCCGTGCACCACGGCGCGCTCGCCAATGGGCAGCTCGCGACGTGTGGGCACATTGAATACCATTTTGCGCAACGGACGGCGCGGTTCGGCCTTATTAGTCTTAAACTGATCGAAGCTATACAGACTGGCTTTGGTAGTTTCAACCGCTTGGCGGACTTTCCAATAGGTGTCACGGCCCTTGACGTGCAACTCAGTTAAAAAGCACACTGCTTCCATTGAGCCTGTGTCGTTGAGTGTATTGATAGTGTTGCGAATAATTTGTTTATACTGACGTTCATCAAGCTCACGCTCTTTGCCACAACCGACCAGCAATACGCGCTCGCTGAGCACGCCAGGGACTTGATGCAGCAATAACATTTGGCCGGCTTTGCCTTCCAAATCGCCGCGGCGCAGCAGGGCACTCAAGTAACCGTCGCTGATTTTATCCAGCTGCTCGGCGACCGGAGACAGACGACGGGGTTCAAACACGCCGACCACGATACAGGCACTACGCTGTTTCTCGGGGCTACCACTTTTAACACTGAACTCCATGGATTCTCCTACCGCTTGAAGACAATGAGCGTTAGATCAAGGATAATGATGATCGTCGCAAAAACATGCAGATTTTCGTACACTTTAGGTGCGAAAATCGTGATTTTACGCTTATTCTTAAGCGTTTCCATTGAAAAGACAAGTTAACACTGGGATTTACGGTGATTGCATTTCGTTATTTGTTTTGGGAAACCTTCAAAACGCAGCTTGCTGTGTTATTCGTGCTGTTGCTGATTTTTGTCAGCCAGAATTTTATTGAGGTATTAGCCGGTGCCGCCAGCGGCACCATACCCGTCGGCTTAGTTGGCAAATTGTTGCTGCTTAACATGCCAGATATGGGCACCTTGATGCTACCTATCAGTCTTTTTTTGGGCATATTGTTTGCGCATGGCAAGCTTTATGCCGATAGCGAGATGACGGTGATGCGGGCTGTGGGCATAGGTCCTAGCAAAATAATGGGTATAACTTTGGTGTTAGCCCTCTTGTGGACCCTAGTCGCCTTGGCTAACTCTTTATGGCTGACGCCTTGGTCAAAAGCCCAAGTGCATCAGATTAGAGAAGAGGTCAAGGCAGACCCCGGTCTTGCGCTCTTACGTCAGGCGCGTTTTATGAGTCTAGATGGCGGGCGCGTCGTCGCTTACATAGAGCGACTCAATAGTGACGGTGACAATAGTAATCTTAATCGCGTCTTCGTGGTGCAACGGGGTAAAACTCAGCAGGCTCCCAGTATAGTGGTGGCCGATAGTGGCTACCTTAACGAGCGCGATGGCGGCCAGTGGTTGACGCTGGATGAGGGCCGCCGCTATAGCGGTGTGCCCGGTTCTCGTGCTTTTGATGTGGCCGAATTTAAGGAATATAGCGCTTTTATTCGCCCCAGCGAACTCGGTGAAGTGGAGCGCAAAGAGTCGGCAGTCGAAACGCGCACCTTGAGTCATTCAACCGATTTGTTAGATAGAGTTGAGTTGCAATGGCGGTTGGCTTTGCCGTTATCCATGTTGGTATTGGTGCTGTTAGTGGTACCGCTGGCGGTGATTAATCCACGCCAGGGGCGGTACGCAAAATTATTACCGGCTATCTTGCTTTATCTGGCGTACTTTCTATTGCTCAGTGCTTCGCGTTCTGCCGTTGAGTCCGGCAGCCTGCCCCTTTATCCTGGGTTGTATACCGTACCTATTGTCTTCTTGTTGTTGGTGGGGGTCCCGCTCAATTTACGAGAAACGGCATGGTGGAGTCAGACTCGCGAAAAATTTAAACGTAACAAGGCTGCCTAATGTTCACTATTTTTGATCGTTATATTGGCCGTACCGTGTTAATGGCCATCTTGCTGTGCGAACTGACCTTGGTGGGCTTGTCGGCGGTTATCCGCTACGTGGAGCAACTTAGAAGCGTGGGTGAGGGAACCTATACGCTGCTGTCGGCGTTTTATTTTGTGTTGCTGTCGATGCCACAAGAAGTGGTGCTGTTCTTCCCGATTGCTGCCTTACTCGGTGGGTTAATTGGCTTAGGACAAATGGCCAGCAACAGCGAGCTGGTGGTGATGCAAGCTGCAGGGCGTTCGCGGTTTAATATTGTGGTAAGCGCTCTGAAAACCACCTTGCCTTTAATGTTGCTGGTTATGTTGGTCGGGGAATACGTAGCACCAGCTACCAAGCTTGCTTCCGATGACTTGCGTAGCCAAGCTAAATCTGGCGGCCAAGTGGTGCAATCTATCTATGGGGTGTGGGCTAAAGATAATGAGGCGTACATTAATATCGGACAAGCAAAGCGTGACGGCACTTTAGGGGATGTTACGCTCTATTACTTTGACGATAACACTCGCCTTAAGCGTATTAGTCAGGCCGAAAGTGCTATTTACCAAGAGCATTATTGGCGTTTAACTAACGTTACCGACACCGTATTTAATGCAGGTGTATCTATTGAAACCCAGCATCAAGACACTCGGGATTGGCAAACTAGCCTAACGCCGGAGAAGCTTGGTGTGGTTGCCATAGATCCGGATGAGCTGTCGATGCGCGGCTTATGGGAATATCAGGGTTATTTAGCGGATAACGGTCAAGACGCAGGTAACTATGCGTTGGAGTTTTGGCGCAAAGCACTGCAGCCCATTATGGTGATTGCCATGGTACTGTTAGCGTCTTCGTTTGTGTTTGGTGCCTTGCGTAGCGTGAGTATGGGGGCCCGCTTGCTATTGGGGATTCTATTTGGCTTTGGTTTTTATGTTTCTAATCAAGTGTTTGGTCCCATTAGTTTGGTCTACCAAGTGCCGCCAATTATAGGGGCGCTGGGCCCCAGTTTATTGTTTATTGGTATTGCGCTGGTGCTGCTCAATCGTAGAGCTTAAATACAGCGGCAAGCGCCCGGCGCCCAGCTAAACATAGTGTGGTGTTTTATGTTGTGCTTGGCGCCGGGTGCTAGGCGCTCGGCGCTGGTTTTTTGTCCAACAACTGCTTATTGAGCTGTTTGCTCATTACTATCACCTCACAATCGGCAATCTTATCTTGCAGCGCTAACTTAGTGCGTGGGTTAAACAGCAACCATAGATTACCTAAGCCGAGCAAGGCGCTGGCGGCACGCATTACGCATTGCGCCAAGCGTAAGCGACTGCCATCGGTATTTTGTACCCGCAACCGCCAAGCGCGCATGCCGATGGTTTGGCCACTGGTACGCCAAAACCAACAATAAAAAAACAAGGCTACAGCTAGCAAGCACAGTTGATACCAGTAACTGGCGCCTAACATAGCTGCCATGTCTTGATGCTCGCCTAAGCTTATCCAGCCCAGCTCCAACGCCAATGCCGTTAAACTAAAGTAGATAAAGCCGGCCACCATCAGCAATGACACCACGACCAGCAGGTCATACAACCAAGCCGCGAAGCGACGCATCAATCCTGCTCGCTCTAAACCTACATAATCAGAATAAGAAGCCACTACTAGATTACCGCCATGTTACTAATTGTTAAGGTGGCTCATTCTAGCAAACCCTAAGGCGCATGGTTATTTTTGTACGCATTACGGTTAAGTAATGGGCGATTGAGTAATTTTTGCGCAGTCGGTGTCGTTAAGTTAATAATCTACTTGCGGTGCGGCTGTGGATACGTATAATTCCACTCGTTCCCAAGGCGAAGTAACTTACTTATCTAAGTAGCTTACCTAGGCAGCAAAAGATAAGAAGTAGAATTTGGCGGTGTGGTGAAATTGGTATACACGACGGATTCAAAATCCGTTGCCTTCGGGCGTGGCGGTTCAAGTCCGCCCACCGCTACCAAATTATAGAGAAAACCGCCTTATGGGCGGTTTTTTCGTTTCTGGTGTATGAAGCGTTCCCTGCCCTATTCCCTGTTACAACTGTATTCTCCGGTACATAAGGTATCCGCATAATTTATTTTATAGCGTGCAACATTCTGTATTCTGGAACGGATATAAATAGACTTTACACCTCTTATTTTTCCCGTCACTCCTTGGGATAAGTTTCCTCCTCAGTAGCAAACCCTAGACATAGTGATGACTATATCTGCAGCTAGATTGGGTCGGGCTCATAATGGCAGAGCAGGGCGGTGAACGATTAAATACCTGGTGAATAAAGTCATGGGCATCATTATCTAACAACTAGGTCAGGTCATTATTTCATCACAAATCTGGCAAGTAGTGGTACAAAATTTGAGTTGCTTGTTGCCGACACAGCATGTGTATTCAACCTCTATTAGAGGCAATATTAGAAGGTTTGCAGTCGGGTAGCTGCGTGGCTAGGATGCCGGCGCATCATTACTTAGTATCAAGACTCATTATCAGAGGCTAATAAGTGGTTTGCTTTGGCATTGGGTATACATGATAATGCCCTATTGACTAAGGCTAATATAGCTATTTACGGCTCTCGGCGTAGTGCTAAGCACTTAGGATACATAGAGTGTTCTCAGCAAAATGAATAACAAATAAAACGACATTACATCTCTTGAGCACTTGTGCTTTTAAGCATGTCAAACTCACACATCAATACATGAATAGGCGAGTTCGAATATGGGAATTCAAATAAATTATTGGGAAGGCATAGAGAGCCACATGCGCATAAAAAGCTTGTTAGGTATCTTAAGACGCCCAATAACCTATGTAGTAACGAGTGTTTTTTTTATTGCGAGCCTGCTTGCTTTTCAATATGCCTTCGCCCAAGACGTAGTAAGTAGTGCACCCTTAACAGACGATAAGGCATTATCTGCCCAAAATTACACCTCAACAGCTAGGCTAGGCTTGATCAGTAACGAGGGTATTGAGGAGCTAGTTAGTCGTGTTGGGGAGTTGGATGAAAAGAAGTCACAACTAGATAATGCATGGCGCATCGAACGTAACAAATATGATGCGATGAAAATTCGCATTGATGACAGTAAAAAAACGATTCGTTTAGAAATGGATGAGGTTCTGTTAAATGGTTCACCGCGCGAACGTTTAGATGAGCTACTTAGCCAACATGAAAGTCTGTCTAAAAACGAAAAAGAAGTCGTTAAACAAGTCACTCAACTTGAAGAAAAGCTGTCCGCACATAAATCGTTATTAATTCAAGCCAATCGTGACTTGGAAAGAATGCGCACACTCTATGCTGCGCAGCAGCGCGAACAAGATATTCTGCGTGTACAAGAAATTACTCGTTTTCTTGACCGTGACCTGAGTTTCAGTGAACACATTTCTTTTAAGTGCTCAACGACTAAGAGTCTTGCTGCCTGTTTAAATGACTATCCGCTCGACTCCATAATCCAAAATGGGGTACGAGAGCATTACCAAATCGCTTTGTCTAATGAACTCGCTGAAAAAATAGGTGCAATAAGATTAAGTTCAGATTGGTATTCAACACAGACGAATCATAATTTTACTGGAGCCAGCATGAACTTAGATGGCTCTGTCTCAGCTGAGGTTGAGATTCGTGCCAGTATCGTTTCGCGCAAAATGATGGCTTGTTCATTGCTAAAAGCATCAGCTGATCTATGCGAGGCCCAGTCAACATCTTTGATTGTGCGTAGTAATAAATATGGTGATCAGGTTTATATCAATAATAAGCCTTATGGGTCTACGCCTTTATCGATAATGCTAGATCCAGGAGTGTATAACGTGAAAATTAAGTATCAAGAGTTGACGCAAAATCGTACGCTTACGCTTGATGAAAACCGCCAGCTTAATTTTGTATTCTAATATTTATTAATTAAATACGGCACACATTAGTGTGCCGTATGTTCATCTCGCACATTTAAAAATTACTTTTAACAAAGTGATAAAGCTAATAATTTATATATGCTTCATTATTATTTAAAATTATTAATTAACGTTGTTAATAAGTGAAAAATAACATATTGAAATTAAAGTCCATCATTAAATGGTATCTTTTGCCACGATCAAAAACGGACTGTTAGGATCGGCGATAAATTTATCTTCAAAATTGTAAGCCGTTACTTCTAATGGCGCCTGGCGATAACTGTACTTTATAACTTCGCTCATGTAACGTTTAATAAAAAATTCTGGCCCTAAAGCTTGCCATTGTAAAACGTGAATTAGTTCATGAAAGTGCACCCTAAGCTGACCTGCCACCTGAGGTTTTAAATAATAGATATCATTAAGCGTGATGCCTACCGCAGTTGGGCTCAACAACTGGCTTAAACCCAGTTGTGAGACCACGGTTGCCGGTGGGCAGGGCAGCTCATTCGTGATCACAAAGCTCGCCTGCTTAAGTAACTCAATGCTAAAAAAACCGGTAAAGTGTGCGCTCAGTTGTTGGCAGCTATGGCGTTGTTTTTGGTGTGCGAGATTAGTCTCGTTTACCCAGCTGATAATATCAAAAGTCATGGCTGTTCCTTGACGCTAATTGCCAGATATACATTATGCTCTAGCCCTTAGTAATCCCCTCATTTTAATAGCAGATCGCGTCATGTTAGCTGCACAATCTAAATATGCACTAACCCCCAAAATCAGCTGAGACCGCATTGTGCCTAGGGATAGGAAATTTTCTAAGTTACGCAGTACCACAGTAGAGTTTCGTCGTTTCTTTCCACTACTGCTCTCAAACTCAGGTGTGGCGCGGTTTATATGAGGGGATTGGTAAGGCTCTAGCCTTAACCTTGGTGAATATACGAGCCGCCTTAACGCTATTCGGTGCTACATTAGCCCGATTTATATGGTTATTTTACACAGGAAGACTGTAATGACTAAAAAAACGGGTTTTATTACTGAATTTCGTCAGTTTGCAGTAAAGGGCAACATGATTGATCTGGCGGTGGGTGTGATCATAGGCGGAGCTTTCAGTAAGATCATCGACTCTTTAGTGCGTGATGTGTTTATGCCGGTCATTAACTTTATCTTGGGCGGCGATGTTGATTTCTCTAACAAGTTGCTGGTGCTGCGCGCGCCTGAAGGTTACAGCGGGCCACACACGCAAGAGGCACTGAGTGCCGTGGGCGCCGTGGTCTTGTATTGGGGTAGTTTTGTGACTGTGTTTATTAACTTCGTGTTGCTGGCGTTGGTGGTGTTTATCATGGTGAAGATGATCAACCGCATGCGCGAGTCATTACAACGCGAAGCAGAGACGGCCACAGTTACACCTACGGCTACGCCAGAAGATATTCAGTTGCTGCGAGAAATCCGTGATGCACTAAATAAGGATCCTGAACAGCCTAAGGCGTAATACACGCACAAGCCAATTAGTGTTGCTTAAAGATCCCGCCGTTGCGGGATTTTTTATGGGCAAGAGTTGGGCCGTCGCCTGAGCAGAAAGCCCAAGTTTGCGTTATTGGTGTCGACCCTACTATCAAGTAGAATGGCCACTTGTTGTGTTTTTGGCCGCGAAGCTGTGGCCATTATTGTCCTCGTTAGCTGATGGCGTCTTGAGTACTTCTGTATGTGGTATTGATCGCGCTGTTTAGCCTTATCCGTAGAGTGTATTGCATGTTTAAACTCGGTCAGCAGATCAGTGCCACCATAGAAGAACTCACCGATAAAGGGGACGGCATTGGCCGCCTTAATGGCAAACCCTTGTACGTGGAAGGCACCTTACCTGGCGAGCAGGTAGAGGTGTTGCTGACTGTGGTTAAGCCCCATTTCGCCCAAGGTAAGCTGCTACAGGTGCGAGAGCCCTCTGCCGCCAGACGCGCTGACTTTTGTGTCTATACCGCCTGTGGTGGCTGCCAGTTACGGGTGATGGATTATGCAGAGCAGTTGCGGCTTAAACGCCAGCTATTGCAGGAGGCATTGCAAGCCAAAGGCCTTGAGTGTGCGGTGGCCGACACCTTAGGCATGAGCGACCCTTTTCACTATCGCAATAAGGCGCAGTATGCGGTGCGCCCAGGGGAACACGCTGAGCCCCAGCTTGGCTTTTATGCCAAATACAGCCATCAGTTGGTCGAGGTTAAAGAGTGTCGGGCACAAGCGCCGGTTACCACAGAGGTAGTGGCGCAAGTACGCACTTGGATGCAAGCGCATAAGATCACGGCTTATAACGAACTCAGCCAGCAAGGCAGTGTTCGCCACCTTATGGTGCGCAATGGCGTTAATACCAGTGAGCTGATGGTGGTGTTGGTGGTGGCTGCAGAGCCCGCCGCAGAAGATTTAGTGCATTTGGTGAAGGATCTCAGTGTTATTGAGGGCCTAACCAGCATTATGCTAAATATCAACAGCTATCAAGGTAATCGAGTGTTGGGGCCAGATACTCGCTTGCTGTGGGGCAAAGAAGTCATAATGGACACGTTAGCTGGTTTACAGTTTGCTATTTCTGCGCAGTCTTTTTATCAGATCAACCCCAAGCAGACCGAAGCCTTATATCAAGAAGCACTGCGTTTAGCGGCACCCAAAGCTGATGAGGTAGCGTTCGATCTTTATTGTGGTATTGGCACTATAAGTCTGTTTTTGGCGCGCCATGCTCGTCAGGTTTATGGCATCGAAATCGTGCCCGAGGCGGTCCTTGATGCGCGCATTAACGCTCAGTTAAATGACTTAACGAATGTCGAGTTTCTTGAAGGCGCAGCCGAGCAAGTGGTGCCCAAGCTTTATGCCCAAGGAGTAAGTGCCGATCTGGTGGTGGTGGATCCGCCGCGTAAAGGCTGTGATCAGGCCTTGCTTGAGACGTTAATACAGATGCAGCCGAGCCGTTTAGTGTATGTGTCTTGTAACCCTAAAAGCTTGGCTCGGGATTTAGCTTGGTTAACGGCGCGCGGCTTTCAATTAGAGCAGGCCACGCCTGTAGATATGTTTCCGCACACCATGCATGTCGAAGCCGTGGTGTTACTAACGTGGCGGGGTGAGTAAGTTTAGAAGGCGAAGAAGAAAAGCTTGAATCTATTATTAATGATAGTTATTATCATTCGCGTCACGGATGAGGAGGAATAGCTATGGTGATGCTGTTGGTAATAACTTGGTTATTGATGGTGTTGTGGGTACCCAGTTCGGCATTAACGCTCTGGCTCAGTGCAGGCTTCGCTTTGTTCGCACTGCTATTAGTGTTGCCGTCGGTTAGTCGTCACTGGTATTGGTTGCCCGTAGGCGGCTTGGCGGGTTTAGGCATGGCCATGACAGTGATGCTGAGTGAGCAGGCGATTTAATAGATAGTCATTGCGAAGTACCAAGAGTTGAAATTGGTGAGCAAAGGGCGAGCGAGTGTTGAGGTATACAGAACAGAGGAAGTATTACTAAGCGTATTCACAATAAATGGTGCGAAGGGGGGGACTTGAACCCCCACACCCGAAGGCACTAACACCTGAAGCTAGCGCGTCTACCAATTCCGCCACCCTCGCACATCTAACTGTGTATTCTTTACTATTCAGCTATTTTAAATGAGCCACCATTTTATTGCTTTGAGTCACTCTCACTCAGTAACTGAGTGGTGCGAAGGGGGGGACTTGAACCCCCACATCCTAAGACACTAACACCTGAAGCTAGCGCGTCTACCAATTCCGCCACCCTCGCGTACTCAAGCCAGCGAATTCTATAGATTTTTCGCTCAACGTCAATAAAACCTGCGCCTGAATATAAAAAAACCGGCGTAAGCGGCCGGTTTTTTATCGTTCTTTGATCCGCAGGCGCTATGAACGACGCACGGCGCGATAAATCTTAAACTTACCGTTCACCGCTAGGGTTTCGCACTGACCAAAACTTCTTTCAATTAGCTCAGGGTAGGGCAAAAAGGCATTCGCCACTAAGGTGAGTGAGCCGCCATGCACTAAGTATTCCTTCGCCGAGGTCAGTAAAGCTTCAGTGGTGTGAAAGAAGGTTTTTAGCCCCGCATGAAACGGCGGGTTAGCCACTATGTGATTAAAGGTGCCGCTTACTTGGCTTAAGCCATTCGAGGCATACACCTTAGCCTGCAGCTGATTTTCAGCCAAGGTCAGACGCGTGGCTTCTAAAGCAAGCGCGTTAATGTCGATGCACTCTAACTCTAATTCAGGCTGGCGCTTAAGCAAGGTGGCGCCAAGCACACCGGCACCACAACCAAAGTCGAGTACGCGGCCTTTCAGCTTGCCTAAATTATCCAGCAATAAACGGGTGCCTGAGTCCAAGTGACCAGCGCTAAACACCCCAGGCAGGGTGCAAATCTGCAATTGCTCTTGCTCTAGATAGTAACCTTTGATCCAGTTGGCCAATTTAAAGGGGGCGGCTGGGCGCACTAGCTCTGCTTGGTACAAGCTGGCACGGCGCGCGCTGTCGAGCTTGTTCACTTGATCCGCATAAGGAGCAAGCAGCTTAGGTGCTGACTTTACGCCACCTTTGTTGTCTCCGGCCATAAACAGCTGGGCGCCTGGGGCGAGCAGCGGTAAACAGGCAGCCAATAGGTATTCGGCTTCGGCTTTGGCTTTAGGCATCAATAATAATAAGCCGGCGGCGGCTTGGGTCGGCTGAATGCCAAACTCAACTTGGCTGGTGCCTTGCTTTTCTTGCCACTGAAAGTAACTAAAGTCGGTGGTGAAAATGCGCGGCGCCGGACCGGCTTGAGCCAACATGCCGGGCAAGTTATCTTCGAGTAGACCACACACCAACAGCGGCTGTTCAGTAAGTACATCCAAATTACGTGCCAGCATTTCGCTGACCGGCGTTAAGGCCTCAAACATCTTGGGCTCCACAGTAAATTATTTGATCTGGTATTATACATACCTAAGGTGCTCTTGACATTTGTCGGTCATTAGCAAAAGATGCTGTTCAAGGTCTTTTCAGGTGCAGCACATGCTTTTTATAGTGAAACGTAAACAGGGTAAACCGCTGAAACGAAAAGCGCTAGCCACAGTTGCGTAACCGATGCCTGATCTTCTTTAAGACAAGATGTTTTCAAACCCCGGTGATGCAACAGCAGCCGGGGTTTTTATTTAAAATTTATCATCCTCTAACCAGGAGAAGGAGTTTCCATGTTTCGCGGTTCTTTAGTTGCCCTATTAACCCCCTTTGACGGTGCTGGTATCGATGAGCCGGCATTGCGTCGCTTGGTTGATTGGCACATTGCAGAGGGAACTCATGGCTTGGTGCCCGTAGGCACTACCGGTGAAAGCCCTACCTTGACCCCAGCTGAACATTGCCGAGTCATTGAAATTGTGGTCGAGCAAGCGGCGGGTCGTGTGCCTGTGATTGCGGGTGCCGGCTCTAATAATCCACTCGAAGCTATTGAGTACAGCAACTGCGCCGAGCGTGTGGGTGCCGATGCTACCTTGCATGTGGCCGGTTATTACAATCGCCCTAATCAAGATGGTTTATTCGAGCACTTCAAGATGTTGCACGACGCCACTAAGCTGCCGATCATTGTCTATAATATTCCCCCACGCGCCGTGGTCGATATTAAGCCAGAGACCTTGGCACGCATGGCTGAACTGCCGCGCATAGTGGGCGTGAAAGACGCCACCGGTGATCTGTTGCGCCCTTGGGTTGAGCGTAAGCACATCAATAAGCCATTCGCTTGGTTATCGGGTGAAGATGGCACTGCCGTGGCTTATAACGTAGGTGGCGGTCAAGGCTGTATCTCGGTTACTGCCAACATAGCCCCGCGTCTGTGTGCTGAGCTGCAAGAGCTGATGATGGCGGGTAAATGGGCAGAAGCCCGAGACTTACAAGACAAGTTATTACCGCTGCATCAGGTGTTGTTTTTAGAGCCAAATCCAGCAGGTCCTAAATATGCGCTGTCTTTACTTGGCTTGGCCAGTGAGTTTTGCCGCATTCCTGTGGTACCACTACAAGAATCAAGCAAGGCTGAAATTCGCCGCGTAATGACAGAGCTAGGTCTAATTTAGACTGGGGGGAGAGACAGCTGAAAGCTAGAAGCTGAAGACTAATAGTCAGATAAAGAGTGAGAGGGCAAAGGCCGTACTATGTGTGGTTTATCTCATCCACCTTACTCCTTACTATTCACTCCTCACTATTCACTGAATAAAAAAAGGTCAGCAGCAGCTGACCTTTTTTATTATCGACGTTTATGCACTGTGACCGTTAATTTAGCCTTGCTCGTCATCAATAGGCGTATCAAATTCATCCTCGTGGCGCTGATAACTATCTTCACGAGGTGTTTGATGGCTTTCATAACGCGGACGGCGCGGTTTACTAATGATAGGGCCGGTACGCGGTGGTCTGCGAGTGGCCGGTGATATAGTCGAGATCTTCGCTTTATAGATCAGCTGTTGCTGGCCTCTAGGATCAGAGAGCAAGATGCTGTATTGGTCGAAGGCACTGATCATCCCTTCGAGCTTAATGCCGTTGGTGAGAAAGATGGCGCAATGCGTTTGATTTTTACGCAGCCAATTCAGTGCCGCATCCTGTCCGTTACCCAAGGAAAACGCTTGTTGAAGCGATTGGGGATTCGCTGTTTGGGCAGTCATATAGGCAGTCCTGTTTGTTATTATTCAAGTTTGATTGTGCTCAATGAGCACCCGACTTGTCAAAGTAAAGCGCACTTTAATACGCGAGGCAATGGATGATTAGCAAAGGAAAATCAGTGCCTATCAAAACCACTAATAACACTCGGCTTATCTTTGCCTGTTTGATCGTCAGCATAGGGCAATTAAGTGTGGGTTTGCTGCTGCCAGTATTACCTGCTATCAGCCAGAGTTTGGCTGAAGATCCTAACCGAGTGCAGTGGCTTATTTCTGGGTATTTATTTGCCTTTGGTCCGGTGCAATTATTATATGGACCGCTTAGCGATGCTAAGGGGCGAAGGCCTGTGCTGATTGCGGGCCTCGCCTTAGCCATTTTAGGTGTGGGTTTATGTTTAGTGCCTAATGCTTCTTTTGAATGGTTACTGCTAGGGCGTTTCTTACAAGGGCTAGGAGCGGGCTGTGGCGCCGTGGTGTCTCGTGCCATGCTTCGCGATAGCTTTGCCGGGCCTGCGCTGCGTAATGCGCTGTCTTACGTGGCTATGGCGGCGGCGTTTACGCCGATAGTCGCGCCTGCCATTAGCGGGCTCATTGGCTATCATTTTGGTTGGCGTAGCGTGTTTGTGGCCATGTTGCTGTATCTATTGACCTTATGGCTGCTGTTATTTGTCAGCTTTAAAGAGACTCATTCTGGCGTTCGTCAACCGATGCAGCTGGCAAGCATTGTCGCTAACTATCGGCACTTACTGAGTTTGCGGCATTTCTTAGGCCATGGTGGCATGCTATGGGGGCAGTTTGCGCTGATGACTGTCTCTATCTCAGTGATGCCTTATATCATGCAACAACAAATAGGCATGACGGCAGCACAATATGGCACTTGGGCCCTGCTACCTGCGCTCGGACTCTTGCTTGGCGGCGTGATTAACAATCGTATTCAGCACAGAGTGGCTGCCGAACAGGTGTTACGCTTTAGTCCCTACCTACAGCTGGCGGCAGGCGCTTGGTTATTATTGGTGCCGTTACAGCCAGCATGGCTGGTTGCCGGTATTTTCATTCAAGCATTAGGCAATGGCATGGCGTTCCCTAATGCCATGAGTCGCTTATTAGAGCCTTACCATACATTGGCTGGCGCTGCGGCTGCTTTATCGGGAGCCTTGCAGATGTTAAGCGCCGGTCTATTAACCGCACTTTTGGTCTATCTAGGTGTAAGTACCGCTTATAGCTTAGGTTTGTGTATCTTGCTGGGTGCAGTGGTGCTTAAAGGTTTGTCATGGTGCGCAGTAGGGCGCTGGTGAGCATTCGTTAAGGGTGAGGGTTAAACGTGAGGGGGAAGAGTGAGGCGTGAGAGGGGCGAGATTAAAGCGCCAAGCGAAACAAAGGCGTGAAGGTGAAAGTGCGCTGTTAAGGAGTGATCTAGGTATAAAGACAACCAAGGGAAGTATAAGGCTGAAGATGGACGATAAACCTTCAGGTTGGTGTGTTTACACCTCACTCCTTACGCCTCTCTCCTCACGGCCAATAAATTTTAGCCAAAAAAAGCCGCGCCCTAGGGCACGGCTTATAGATTCTTTAGCTGAGGTAAACTCTTACAGAGCTACAACGTTCTCAGCTTGAGGACCTTTCTGACCTTGAGCTACTGTGAACTCAACAGCCTGGCCTTCTGCTAAGGTTTTGAAACCTTGGCTCTGAATCGCGCTGAAATGTACGAATACATCTGGGCCTGATTCTTGCTCGATGAAGCCAAAACCTTTTGACTCGTTGAAAAACTTAACTTTACCTTTAACGATATTAGACATACCTAAATCCTGTAATCAAATCTACCAAAATACGAATGCTTGAAAAAATACAGATTTAACTTATGAAATACAGGACGAGGTACTACAAGAACATCGTAACTAGAACATAAATAGAACTATATCTTTCGAGCTGCATTCACTCTAACTGGTAACTAGAAGGTGGTCAACAGGTATTTTACTGTCAAATGCACAGCTGTGCTTGAAATGAGCACCCGCGCGCAAAGCTTAAGCTATTCAGGAACACTGGCCTGTATTAGCATGCAGTTAGCCATCAATCAGTTTGTTAAATAGGAAGTTAAATGACCGAATTATATTGTGTTGCTCGCTTTAAGGCCCGTGCAGGTAAGGCCGAAGAGTTGCAAACGGCGCTTAAAGCCCTGATCGCCGAGACTCACAGAGAAGAGGGATGTTTATTGTATCAGCTAACCGAAGAGGTGCCTTACGAGGGGGCTAATGGCGAGCCTTGGGATTGTGTATTTGTGGAACGCTGGGCTAATCGCGAGGTGTTTGATGCTCACTGTGCTCAGCCATACATCAAGGATTACTTTGAGCAGGTGGCCCCCAGCTTAGTGGCTGAGGCTGATGTTCGCTTATATCGGCCTTTGTAACGGTTCATTGAAGGCTGATTTTTGTGATCCGAATTCAGCCTTTTTTGAAGAGAGAGCAATCGCGGGCCGTTCAGGTCTTTAGCTGCGCTGTACTATTAAGTCGGCTTGCGCTAATGCTGCCAGTAGCGTGCCGATATCCAAAGTGACCTCAGCCAGCGGAGCCTGAAAGTAGTCTGCAATGGCATCGCTTAACTCATGGCCAGACAAGGCTTGCTGTTGCAGTAACTGCCAAGCGAGTTTGCCACTGGCATTTAGCCGATGAATCGCCCCGCTTAGGGTATGAATTAAAAATAACTCCTCGCCCAGCGAATAGTGAGTGACGCCCAGTTTTGGGAACCATACGAGTTTCAGTGTGGCTTTAGCTGCACTAAGATCATTGAGTTGCGAGTCGTGGGGGGCTAAGTTCAGGAGGCTGGCACAATTGGCATTTTGCAGCTGAGGGGCAGCTATGACCTTGGCTAAATAACGGGCTCCGGCTAAGGGTTCTGAATAACGCAGCAGTAAGCAAGGCACGGCTTGCATCAATGGCAAGAGCCGAGTCAGTAGCGTTGCGCTCGAGGTATCGCTGGCAAAGTTTTGACACAATAGCTGCAATAGACCCTCTGCCGGTGGCAGTGTAATTACCTCGGGTTCACTAATGCATAAATCTCGCTCCAGCAGGACTATGGCACCTACTGGGCAGGTTTCATTATAATTCGCTAAACCGTTATCGGCTGGGATCACAAAGCGATAACGATCGTCCTCTGGGCCCGCATGGCGCTTGGCGTAAGCGACGAATGCTGGTGAAAAACTGTCAGGCAAGGGGAGGCGCAATCTAGGCGCCACGCCCATGGCCACGCCTTTTCCTTGAGCCGTGAGGCCTAAAACATCATCGCCAAATATCCGATAGCCAGCTGCGGAAAAGGCCACTGCTAAGGTGCTTTTACCCGCCTTACTGCTTTCTGGAAACACCACTAAACGGCCATTAATCTCGACGCTGGCGCAGTGCAGCCCTAACAGCTCTGGCTCATTTAGCATGCGTTGGCTGACTAACTCGGCCACTAGACTGCAAGCCGCAGCAGCAGACGAGGGCAAGTGAAATTCGTTAGGCTCCTGTAATGAACCTTGCCATAGTCCTTTCTTATCTCGATAAATATATCTATCGGGCAGCGGCCCTTGCGCGGGCTGTACTGTTATTGGCCAGCCGGGCATGGCTTGAATAAGCGCCTCAACCACATCAAGAGCCTGCTCTATGCGCAAGCAACGCCCTAAATGTGGCAAGCTCAAATCAACGGCAGTTGTCATTAGTAGCGATTTTTGGTGCCAAAAATCGCATCCTCTAAGATGCTGATAGGATCTTCTGTGTATTCGCGCGCTCGTTCACGGTGACGATGCTCGTAACCGCTCGGTCTTGAATAGCTTGGTCTTGAATAACTAGGTCGTGAATAGCTAGGGCGAGAGTAACGGGGACGAGAATAGCTGTTCCGCCAGTCACCGGCTTGGGCCTGACCTAAACTAAACAGCGTGGGCGCGACATAGGCACCCGCTAATCCCACGCCTATTATAGTCAGCAGTCGACGGCGAGATTGGCGAGCATTAACGGCTGCGTCTGGACTAACTTGAGTGTCCGTTATTTCTTTATTTTCCAACTCGTTATCTTGATGCGGCACATCTGCCTCCGAGTCATTGACTCATGCTATTGATTTTTTTCACCATAACACTCAGTCCGATACGCCTCTAGCGGATCACTCTGCAGTCGGCCGCATTCTGTCGTCTGGCGGCTAGATTTTCCAGTGGTGCTGTGAATAGCGGCATACCGCTTTTATCAAAAATAACGGGTAGGGCGGCTAAGCCTAAACTCCAGACACAAAAAAACCAGTCTGCGGTTAAGCGAAACTGGTTTGATTGTTACTGCTATATGGTGCCGGCACCAAGAGTCGAACTCGGGACCTACTGATTACAAGTCAGTTGCTCTACCAACTGAGCTATGCCGGCTTAAACTTTTTACTGCATCACTACTTTAACTCTTTACGCAAATATGGTGCCCGGAGACGGAATCGAACCGCCGACACGAGGATTTTCAATCCTCTGCTCTACCGACTGAGCTATCCGGGCTAAATACGCATTGCTGCACACTTATATTCAAAATGGTGCCCGGAGACGGAATCGAACCGCCGACACGGGGATTTTCAATCCCCTGCTCTACCGACTGAGCTATCCGGGC
>NZ_JBGQOP010000020.1:0-59983 GCF_052119705.1 Oceanisphaera sp. W20_SRM_FM3
GAGTGGTAGTTCAGTTGGTTAGAATACCGGCCTGTCACGCCGGGGGTCGCGGGTTCGAGTCCCGTCCACTCCGCCATTAATCTTAAAAACCCAGCAGAAATGCTGGGTTTTTTTCGTTTAATGGCTTCGCGGATAGTCGGGATGGTGTCGCTGCGCGCCAACCTTCAAACGCGGCGCATTTACCACTCTGCCATCATTCAAAAGCCCTGCGCTAACGAGCAGGGATTTTTTCTTTTTATCCTCGTTAAACTCTTCATTTTGACTCTGTCAAATCCACCTCCGTGACCAAACCGTGACTAAACCGTGACCATTTGGTGACCACTCACCTGCTTTGATCGGTGTCAAAAGACTATTGTTATCTGCCCGAATAGGATACTCAGCCTATACTAATAAAGGTTGCTCAATAAGTGTCTTCTTGTACTAGTTAATATCACGAGAAAGCTGAGGTCGTTAGATTATTCAGTCGATAATTCAAGCATGTAAGCTTTATTCAATTTTCTCATTAGCGCAAAGATGTAGCTAAACGAAAGGCAAGTGCGCGTTAGAATGACTATAGTGAACATGACTTTTATACGGAGATAAATGGATGAAGACACCTTTGTTACTACTGGCTTTTGCCAGCATGAGTGCACAGGCACAAACTGTGAATAGCATGACACTAAATACAGATACAGCCCTGCAATTAGTGAGCGCAGGCCTCAAGCAATGCGCTAAAGATGGCTATCATGTGACAGTAGCTGTGGTTGACCGTTCTGGTGTGCTTAAGGCTTTGGGCCGGGATGAATTAGCTGGTCCACATACGGTCGAAAGTGCACGTAAGAAAGCTTTTACCTCTGCATCACTAGGAGTGAACACTGCGGACATGGCAAATAATATTGCAGATAAACCGGCTTTATCCGGTTTGCGTGATATGCATTCAGACATTTTGATCTTAGGTGGTGGGGTACCTATACGTATTGATGAACAGCTGGTAGCGGGTATTGGAGTTGGCGGAGCTCCGGGGGGACACTTAGATCAGACTTGTGCTGAAGCGGCAATAAAGACGGTATTTAAATAATATTCCATCTTATTAGTTACAGGGGATGTTGCTTATCTCTAGCGTTATTGATATCTACGTGTTTAATTTGTGATTGATGTCACAATAATAATTTAAATGATAAAAATAGTCACAATCAAAAAGCTTAACTAGTATTTTTTACAAAAATATAAAGCTGTTCTAGAATCAAAGTAAGAGTCAACTATATGTCATCTAGTTGACTCTTCAAACCAGATTTTTAATTTTTTGTATTAAACTAAATTTTCAGTGGTCAACACTAACAATATGGTTTGATAATAAACTAAGGACAGGAAGTCCTATGAGCCATCTATTTGAAAATACTAGAATTATAAATCTGTTTGGTGTTGGGCGACATACATCAAGGTTTAGCTTTCTTCGCTGGTTTTCATTACTCAGTGCCTTGTTAATTGCGGCGGTTGCCATCGGTGTGGGGGCCATCACTACTCAATTTCTACGGCAAGAAAGCATAGACCGCGACTCCATGTTGAGCGCACAGTTTATACAAGCTGTTGCGGAGGCAGAAATAGACCATGCTGGAGTGCCGATACTGGCAACTATGGGTAAGCTATTTTTGTCTTCGCTGGATCAAGTTTCTTATGATGAAGTTTTCGTCGCTGATAATCGAATAAATAAAGCGCGGAATGAGTTTCTTGATCATATTTCTCATTTGCCAGACTTACTCTTGGCTAATATATACTCACACGATAGAGTTGTTATTTGGTCAACTAATCCAGAGTTGATTGGTGAGAAAGTTTTAAATAATGAAGAGCTTGATGGTGCATTTAATCTTAAACGTTATATTGCTAATAGTCATTATGATGCCGATGATCATAGGTCGGAAAAACAATTGCACTGGATACCCAAAGGTTTATATATAGAAAATTATATCCCATTATTTGATGTCGATAAAAACGTATTGTCCGTTGTAGAAATTTATAAAGAGCCCAGAGATCTTAACACTCGTATCCAACGTGGTTATGTGTTGATTTGGCAGGCGGTGGCTCTTGGTGGTTTCCTAATGTATCTGGGGCTGTTTTGGATCGTATATCGGGCATCTGCTCAACTGGCCTCGCAACAGCAGCAATTGATTGCCAATGAAACTTTTGTGGTATTAGGAGAAATGTCGTCAGCGATAGCACACAGTCTGCGTAATCCACTTGCCGCAATTCGCTCGAGTGCGGAACTGACACTGGAGTTATCCGATCCGCCTATTCACAAAAATATCAACGATATCATCAATCAGGTTGATCGTATGTCACAGTGGATACGTGAATTGTTGGTATCTTCCCCCTCTCTTACTGGCGAGAGTGAAGCTGTTGATCCCGTGACTGTGATCCGAGAAGCTGTGCTTGCTTTTGAGACGCAAATTAAACGCTCGAATATTCAAGTCGAATGCGAGATAAAACAGATCTCTTTAGTCGTCAGCCGAAAAGCATTGCTCACACAGGTATTAAATAGCTTGATAGCAAATGCTATTGAGGCGATGCCTGATGGCGGCTTGCTGAGCATAGTAGCGGAACAGGACGTTAGCCAGCGTTGTTTGAATGTGACCATTAGTGACACCGGAAGAGGAATGACCAAGCGACAGGAAATGATGGCTTTTAAACCTTTCTATACGACTAAGCAAGGTGGAGTTGGCGTGGGATTAATGCTGGTCAAACGGCTGATGGAGCGATTTGACGGGCAGGTTGAGCTAAGTTCTTGTGAGCAGAAAGGTACAAAAGTAAGCCTGCGTTTCAAGGTCGCCACGGGAGGTAAACCATGGAGTACAGCATATTAATTGTCGAAGACGATCAAACGTTGGCGGAAAATATTCAGGCATACCTTAAACTCAAAAAATTTGAAGCCTTGGTGTGTCACTCGGCCGAAGAGGCACTTGAGTTGCTGAAAACTCATCATCCAGATGTGGTATTGACGGATAACTCGCTGCCAGGCATGAATGGCATAGACTTAATTGGACACATTCACTCTAGTGACCCTCAGCTTAAAGTCATCATGATGACCGGCTTTGGCAATATAGAAGATGCTGTGACTGCGATGAAAGTGGGTGCTTTTCATTATTTGACCAAGCCTGTGATATTGGCCGAGCTTAAATTATTGCTCGACAAGACCTTGGCAGCTCAGCGTATGGAATATCAGCTGTCTTTTTATCAGAGTCGAGATGTACAGAGTGCCGGGCTGGATGCAATGCTTGGCAATTCATCCGGCATGCTACAAGTCAAGCAGACTATACGGCAGTTACTTGATGCGGAAAGCCGCATGACGGATACGGATCTGCCCAGTGTATTGATTGAGGGTGATACGGGAACCGGCAAAGAACTCGTTGCGAGAGCATTGCATGTTGATGGTGTCCGGCGTAAAGAGCCTTTTATCGAATTTAATTGCGCGTCAATTCCGGCGCATTTATTGGAAGCTGAATTATTCGGCCATGAAAAAGGCGCTTTCACCGATGCCAAGGAACGTCGAATAGGATTAGTAGAGGCTGCGGATGGAGGCTCTTTATTTTTGGATGAGGTGGGTGAAATGGATTTGGCTCTGCAGGCCAAACTCCTTAAATTACTTGAAGATCGTACCATTCGTCGGATCGGTTCGATTATAGAGCGAAAAATTAATTTACGAATTATCAGTGCCACGAATCGCAATCTCGAACAAATGGTAGAAGAGGGGACCTTTCGTCGTGATTTGTTTTTCCGCCTACGAATTATTTCTATCAAGGTGCCAAGCCTGTCATCGCGGGGTGACGACATATTATTATTGGCACGTTATTTTCTTAATCTGCACAGTAAGCGTTATGGCAAATCGGGATTAACTTTCTCCGCAGATGCAGAGGCTTTACTCAAAGCCTATCATTGGCCGGGTAACGTGCGAGAGTTACGTAACATATTAGAACAGGCTGTGTTGCTGACACAAGCCGCGATCATAGTGCCAAATCAGCTGGCGATCCAGCCTGTTGCTGCTCCTGTCTATCATGAGAGTGTTAGCTTTACTGAAAGGGAGATGCATGAAGAAAATCTTCCAGAAGTGGAGCGTATTCTAGTTATAAAAACATTGAACAAGACAGACTGGAACGTGACTAAGTCGGCTCGCCTACTCGGTATTACGCGAGATATGCTACGTTATCGCATAGAGCGGCTTGGCCTGATACGACCAGAGCGTTAAGAGGCCGACTATTGAGCCCATCGGCGGTGTAGCATTTGGTTAGCGATAATCTTACTGAATGCTTGAAGCTAGATCGAAGATGGGCATATACATCAGAATAACAATAACGCCGATTAGCAGGCCGATAAAGGTCATCAGTAAAGGCTCAAACAAACGCACAAACCATTCGACCCATCGATTGTTTTCTTCATCATAAAAATCTGCGGTACGTTCCATCATTTCCCCTAATTTTCCCGATTGTTCACCTGCGCGTAGCATGCGCAGGGCAACGGAGGTGGTCAGTCCTTTTTCTGCTAGCGCAGCAGACAAAGCATGCCCTTCTTGTATGCTCTGTCTGGCCTCATCGAGTCGAGGACGAGACATGACGCCAAGCAGATCTCGAACCATAGCCATGGCCGTCAGAATGGGAATACCCCCTTGCAGCAAAATACCCAGTGAACGATAAAAACGCGCCAGCTCATAGGCGAACAAGCGTTGGCGGATGGCGGGCACTTTATTAATCGTAATGATAAGAGCGCGTCGTACTTTCTCTTGTCTGAGCAGCACGACCAAGGTCAGAATAACCAGTAGTAGGCCACCCAGAATAACGATCATGTGTTGATTAAGAAGTAGTCCAGATTTCAACAGTAATTGTGATAACCAGGGTAGATTAGTCCCTACGCCCTCGAACACTAAGCTGAAGCGGGGGACAACATAGCCGATTAAAAACAGCAAGACTCCGCAACCGACAATAAATAATAGCAGTGGATAGAGTGAGGCACTGAGTACCTTTTGCCGGATTTCATCCATCCGACGATGGTAACTGACATAACGATCCAACGATTCACCGACGGTGCCGGTTTTTTCGCTGGATTGTATCAAGGCAATATAGAGAGGAGGAAACTCCACAGGAAATTGTGTTAATGCCGAAGAAAATGATTTTCCCTCGTAGAGCTGGCGCACCAGACCGGACAGGATCTTGTTTGCTCTAGGTGCCGATTCTTTCTCCGCTAGGCTTTCTAGCGCATCAATCAGCGCCAGCCCAGCTTTTAGCAAGGTGGCCAATTCTTGACTGAATAACAGTAGCTGAAAAGCCTCGCGGGGACGCCAAGGTTTCAGTGACCAAGGCTGCGCTGAATGAAGTGCGAGCACACGCAGCTGTTGCTGCTCGGCCAGTAGCAAGGCATCCGCTTTAGATGCAGCTTCTAGCGTCAGGGAAACAATGGCCGCTTGTTTATTAACCCCTTTGATATGAAAACGCATATGACCTCACAGTGTTATTACCAGCTGACAATATCAGCACTTTCGTCGTTACCACCGGGCTGGCCATCTTTGCCCAAAGACAGCAGGTCATAGTCACCATACTCACCAGGGGAACGATAGATATAGCTTAACCCCCATGGGTCTTGAGGCACTTGTTTCTGTAGATAAGGTCCGCCCCATTTAAGTTCGTTGTTCGGTGCTAAAACCAAGGCATCTAAGCCTTGCTCGGTGGTGGGATAACGGCCTATATCTAACCGGTAGAGATCCAATGCCTTTGCTAAGCCCTCTATTTGGGCGCGCGCTACTTTGACTTCAGAACGCCCTAACTGACCGAAATATTTTGGGGCTACTATGCCGGCGAGTAGGCCGAGCACCACGAGTACCACGAGTAGCTCCAACAGAGTAAAACCTCGTTGCCTATGTTTTAGCATCTCTTTTTCTCCCCATTCCTTGGCGATGAAACGTATCTATGTGTTAACCACAGCTCGACAACCCACAGCTCGATAACCCATAGCGCGGTAATCATAGTGAGCATGATGCAAGAACTATGCACGTTACTCGGGATCTTGATTTTTTATGTTGGCTTACTTATTGCTTGCGCATTGACGGCTTAGATCGGCAGATGAGCATGGGGCATGGCAGGGAATGTCCATGACCCATGCTTCACCACGGAGGGGAGGATCAAGGATGAAAGGATCAAGGATGAAAGGATCAAGGATGAGAGTATCAATGCTGATTTGGCTGGTTTTGAGTTTGCCTACATGGGTCCATGCTGATGTCTATCTGAGAACCGCCAGTGACGGCAGTATTACACTGACGAATATTCCAGCTAAAGGGCAAGGCTACACCTTGTTACGGCGGGAACCCGCCGCCATCACGCTCAAAGCTGCGCCTGCATTAGCGCCTTTACCTAGCCTACAAGGGCGTCCTTTTGCTGCTTTAATTGCTCAGGTTGCGCAGGAGCAAAAACTGCCGGAAAACTTGTTGCATGGCATTATTCGCGCTGAGTCTAACTACAATCCATCCGCACTTTCCCCAAAAGGGGCCATTGGCCTGATGCAGTTGATGCCAGGCACGGCGCTAGAATTGGGTGTTGCTGATGCTTGGGATCCGTTGTCGAATATCCGCGGCGGTGCGCGTTATGTAAAACGGCTGATGAAGATGTTCGATAATGATCTTTCTTTGGTGCTAGCGGCCTATAACGCGGGTCCTGGCGCGGTTAAAACACGTGGCAACCGTATCCCTCCTTTTCCTGAGACTCAGAATTATGTGGCTAAAGTAACCGAACATTATCAACAGTTACAGGCCCTGATGTACTGAGTCCCCCATTTTTTCTCCCCATTATTGGGTCTTTTCCCCCACATTTAGATAACTCAATCGGTAGCCAAATTGGTAACTCAATCGGCAGCCAAACTGATAAGTGAATCATAAATAGCGTTTAAATATGTGTATGAGCCGGATTACTCGTTTTCTTGAATTATGAGCTGAAGAGTTGTAGTGGCCACCCTTGCTCGCTTGTTATGGACGTTGTTATTGGCATGTGGTGCTGACGCCCCGTAAGTGGGTGGGGAATAACCCCCAATAAATGTAAAAATTAAATTAAGTTTTTGTATTTAAAGGATTTAATTGTTGGTATGCGTTTTGCTTCTAAGAATAGGAATGACGGTAATGAGCATATTGGAGGCTTGTCATGATGATACGGAACAGCCATTCGGAAACACCCGATACCCTAGCTCCCTGTAGTGTAACTTCGGGGTCCTTAACCTCAATTTCCGGGCACGTATTATTAACGGCGGCCCTACTTTTTTTCTCACACCAAGCACAGGCGAGTATTAGTTGCGCCCGTAATCTAGAAGCTAATATTGTTGCCCTTGACCAACCCCTGATGTTTAACCGCTTGGGGGCACAGAATGTGAACGGCATGATGTTCGCCCTGCGCCGAGATGTGGTGGACGACAACGATGTTCCCCTCGCCATGGGGGGCGCAGCAGTGCCCGGAGCTGTAAGCTTAAGAGCCGATAAACGACCACGACCCTTGGTGTTGAAGGTCGCTGCTGGTGACTGTTTGACGGTAAACCTGCAAAACCTGCTAGCGAATCAATCCAACCCGAATAATGCCGATGTAGCCGAGCTGCAGATTGATGATCAGGTCGCCGATCGACATGTCGGATTCGAAGTGGCCGGTATGCAGGCGGTGAACACGATTGGCGATATTGCCACTTATGTTGGTCGTAACGACAGCGCCTTGCTTGCCCCCGGTGCCAGACGCAGTTATACGCTTTATGCCGAACATGAGGGGGCCTTTGCCGCAACTAGCTACGGAGCTACCTTAGGCGGTGAGGGTACTAGTGGTAACGTGGGAAATGGCCTGATTGCGCAAGTTATTGTGTTGCCAAAAAGAGCCAAGATCTATCGTAATACGCTGACCGAAGAAGAGATGCGCTTAGCCACCACCGCCAGAACACCGATGGGGCAGCCGGTGATCAACTACGAAGCCCGTTATCCCATGACGGAACCTTGGCTGACCGAAGGCAAGGCCGGATTACCGATTCTGAACCTGATTGACGGTAACGAGATTATTGCCAGCCATACCGATACCGTCGTCGTTGGGCCTAATAGCGACGGCAGTTTTCCGCCGGCGACTTATCCACTGGAAAGCATCGGCAAACGTAATCCTGCCTTGCCCAATCGACTAGAGCCATTTCGCGACTTTACCGCGGCTTTTCAGGATGAAGCTGCTGTCGCGCAGGCATTCCCCGGTTATTGGGCCGATCCGGTATTCGGTCATGTGCTGGCGCCGGTGCGCGATGCCTTCATGATCAATTACGGCGCCAGTGGCGTGGGTTCTGAAATGATTGCCAATCGGCTCGGTGTTGGTCCCATGCATGATTGTCTGTCGTGTTCTTACGAGGAATTTTTCCTCAGTGCGCATACCGTTGGTGATGTGGCCATGCTGGTGGATGTCCCTGCCAACGTGGGTCTGGAACAAATACGCCCAGGAGAAGTACCGTCGAAAAATGATATCGGCATTAAGGCCAGCATGGCCTTGTACCCAGCCGAACCCTCTAACGTCAGTCACAGTTATCAGGGGGACTTTGTCAAAATACGTAACACTCACTCGGGTATTGAAAATCATATTTTCCATCTACATGGCCACCAGTGGCTGTTCAACCCCAATGATGATAACTCCGATTACTTAGATGCTCAGGGTATAGGCCCAGGATCGGGTTATACCTATGAAATTGCCAATGGTGGTTCGGGTAACCGTAACCGTTCGGCCGGTGACTCCATTTATCATTGCCATTTTTATCCGCATTTTGCTCAAGGTATGTGGGCCATGTGGCGGGTACATGATGTGTTTGAAGAAGGTACTCGTCTCCAGGTCTCAGAAGACGGAGATGATGGTTATCACTCAGAGCCTTTTGCCTTGCGCAGTGGTCTGCCCGCAGCTAACGCGCGCGCCTTGCCCGATGGTGAAATCATAGCCGGTACGCCTATACCTGCCATCGTGCCTCTACCAGGCAAAGCAATGCCGCCTATGCCGGGTAAGGTGACTGTGGTGACCAAGTACGGCAGTGACCCTGAACATGATGATGAACCGGTCGCTGTGGGCTCAGTGGCGTTAGTGGATCGTAGCGAGGCCAATCGTAACGCAGACGGTAATCTGAAAAACCCAGGTTTCCCGTTCTGGATTGGTGGGATTGAGCACACTGTTGGCCAGCGGGCACCTACGCCACCCTTGGATATGTTGGATCCGGCTACCGCTCAAGCATTAAAGGACAGCGGTAATAGCTTGTGGGCTTCGCTAGACCCAGCACAGGTCGATGGTTGGAATGGCGGTTTGCCTCGTCACGCGCTGGAAGGGTGGTCGAGCGGCGGAGAAGCCGAAGTGATCACCAGCGCGCTGGATTTTACTAAGGTCATCACCCGTGCCAAGCCGGTTTTCTTCCCCGAAGAAGGCACAGATGTCGAACAGGCTGCCATGGCATACCATGCCATGGCTAACCACGCCAGTTTCTCTGTGTTGCCAAATGGTGACGTACAGCCGAAGCCTTTCTTGACTAACGGTTCCCCCCCAGTATCTGGGGCTCCTTTCTTTGAACCTTGTATCGATGATCGGCAAAAACGCTTAACTCAAACGTCTGGACCCGGTGAATTTGTCAGCGGTGAGCGGGCGGATGGCATGTCTTTTACTGGCTCATCGCAATTTACTGCCGACAAGCCACGTATTTATAAAGCTGCCAATATTCAAATTGATGCGGTGTTCAACAAGGTGGGGTATCACTATCCGCAAACACGAATGTTGGCGTTGTGGGAAGATGCTTGGCCCATTATCAACAAACAACAGCCGCCAGAGCCGCTGGTAATGCGATTGAACACCTTCGATTGCGCCATGTATCAGCAAACCAACCTGATCCCCGCCTTTTTCGAGCTGGACGACTATCAGGTGCGCACCCCGACCGATGTGATGGGACAGCATATTCACTTACCCAAGTGGGATCAGACGGCCTCCGATGGTTCAGCCAACGGCTGGAACTATGAAGATGGTGTTTTGTCTCCCACCACAGTGGTTGAGCGTATCGCAGCGATTCGTGAATACAACCAATGCCTGAGTAATGACCCACGCGAAGGGACAGATGCCTGCCCCGTGGCCAAGGTGCATCCTTATTTTGGCCAGTTTAATCGCAGCGACTGGGTCGGAGCCAGAACCACCATGCAGCGTTGGTTCGCCGACCCTGTGGTGAATGTGCATAATATCGATCGCGGCTTGGGCAATATTTTTACCCATGACCATTTCGCTCCTTCAACCCATCAACAATTGGGGCTTTATGCCACAGTGTTAACTGAGCCGGCAGGTTCAGAGTGGTTTCACTCTGAGACGGGTGCGCGTCTGTATGATACGGCGACGCGCCAAGATGGCGGGCCTACTTCATGGCAGGCGGTAATTGCCACCGGTGACCTTAACGGTGATGGTAAGAACGACAGCTTCCGTGAGTTTTTCTTGGAGTACAGTGATTTCCAACATGCCTATGAGGCCGGTGTTTATGTTGGCGCGGGCCCTGATGGTGTGCCTAATCCTGGCGCCTATCCGGCGACCAGCGACAGCTTCCGCTATGCCATCAACCCGCCGGTGCGCCAAGCAGCCAGTTCTTTACTGGAATCTGTGGTGGATGTTGAAGGCGGCCAAGTACCCGGTTGTCCGAGCCGACCCTGCCCGCAGGCGATCTCGGTTGAAGACCCCGGTATTTACACTGTCAATTATCGTAATGAGCCGCTGGGGCTGCGTATCTATGATCCAGAACGGCTGGCGCCCGATGGTAAACCGGGCATGCAGGCTGCAGGACTGGCGGGTGACTTATCGCATGCGCTGCAAAGCCGTACCGACCGTGCCATACCGGCATTAAACCTAGCGCCCAGTGCTATTACTTCGGCGGTGGGGCCAACAGGTGGTACGACCCACTTCCCGCCTCATATTAACGCGGGTGGCGATCAGCCGGGAGATCCTTTTACTCCACTGCTGCGTACCTATTCTGGGGATAATGTACGGTTAAGAATACATGCGGGTGGGTATGAGGAGGCACACAACGTTGCTCTGCACGGGGTTAAATGGCTGCGAACTGGTACCGGTTACGGCTCTAGCTCTAACTCCGGCTGGCGTGCCTCGCAGATGGTGGGCTTATCGGAGCAATTCGGTTTTGCAGCTCCCGTGGCCATGCTGTCAAGCTCGGATGCCGACACCGGTGATTACCTTTATTCCATGAGTGCATCAGCGGAAGGTTACTGGAATGGTATGTGGGGGATCATGCGTAATTACACCAATAGCCGCAGTGATTTACTCCCCTTACCGAATAACCAAAAACCGTTGGCGATGCGCAACACCGCGGACTTTGATGGTGCCTGCCCGAAATATGGGCCTAACCCTAGCGGCATTGGCACCAGAGCCACACCGCAGCGCAATTACGAAGTAGTGGCGGTGCTGGCCAACGATATCTTGGATAATCCTTTGGGACTGACCATAGGTGACCCCAGTGGTAACGGTTTGCATGTGGGCGGCCCGCTTAATTCTGCTGGCGGCACCTTGGTGTATAACTCACGCCTAGTGAGCATACCCGAGGCGACGGTAATAGATGATGAAACGGGTGAAATCAGCGTGATTGGTGGTCAATCTGGGCCGCTGCACGATCCCACCGCCATCATGTATGTACATAAGTCCGATCTGGATCCTCAGACCGGTAAGCTGAAAGCGGGCGTACCTATTGAGCCGCTGATGCTGAGAGCCGCCGCCGGTGATTGTGTTAACGTCAAACTGGAAAATCGGTTACCCATGGAGATGCCCGATTTACCTAACTTTTCAGTGATGCCAAGTGTGGTGAAACGCGATCGCTTTGCGAGTAAAGGCGTGACGGCGTTTAACAACAACCTGATGCGCCCATCCAATCACGTGGGTCTGCATGCCCAGTTGCTGGCTTATGACATCACCAAAGGAGACGGTGCCAACGTGGGTATTAACCCGATACAAACAGTGCCGCCGCGTGCCACGGGTGCCCTTGAATATCCGAGCCGTAGCTATCAGTACTATGCGGGACATTACGAACGAGAAGGGCGACCCATTGCCCGCCTGGGACGTAATCTCGATCGCATTATGACGCAGCCTATCGAGTTCGGTGGTTTGAATCTGATGCAAGCGGATCCCATTAAGCAGCCCCAAAAAGGCTTGTCGGCGGCCATGGTGATAAGCCCTCTAGGCTCTACTTGGACCGAGGATGTGGGCATGCGCGCCGCGGCAACCGTACAGCCTCTGGGCAAACCCGCCTATCGTGACTTTACCTTGCTTTGGCAACGGGGGCTGAATATGCGTTGGGCCAATGGCAGACCGGTGGAGAATATGGCACCGGAAGGCTTTGGAGTACCCGCAGATCCAGAAGATAACTCTGGCATGGCGATTAACTATAAGAGTGAGCCGCTCTGGTACCGGTTTGCCAAGGCACCTGATGCTCCTTTTGGCCGAGCAGGTGGTCATGGCTGGGGAGATATTCCTAACGCTCATATGGCTTACAGCAATGCCTTAACCGGTGCTGACCCAGAAACGCCTGTCTTGACGGTGACTCCTGGCCAGCCGTTCCGTACCCATGTGCTGCAAAGTAGCTCTGCTGGTCGCTCGGGAAGCTTCCAGCTGACGGGCCATGTGTGGGGGCGCATGCCTTATATAGCCGAGAAACAGGACGGTAATGGCTATCCGATGAAATATCCAGGGATAGGATCTGTGGCCTTTGGTTATAACCCGCTGGATATTTATACCGGTGTTCAGGAAAGTGTTCTGCCGGCTGCCCACTTCAGCATGATGTTTCCGAGTGCCGGTGGTGGTAATGCGGTGTCTGGAGACTATCTGTACCGGGATTCTGCGGGAGGCGGTAATGCCAACGGCTTATGGGGCATATTGCGGGTCAGCAGCCCTCAGGCTGCACCCGTAGCCCCGCCACCAGTAAATAACCCAGCTCCTCAGCCAGGCCGGCTGAGAAGGTAGCAGCCAACATAAGCCCGGAAATGGAATCCGGGCTTATTTGATGGGAGGGATTCGCCTGTGAAATTATCATCGATATTGTATGTGATTTATTGTCTTGTGCTGCTGATGACTCAATCTCGCGTGTATGGGCTGGAGGAAAATCCGGCTTTGGCGGCTAAGGATAGCGAGGCGCCTCATGCCAGTACAGCTCGTGCCAGTACAAGTCATGTCAGCACAGTTCAGCTTGAGCCTAAGGCCAGCAATCAATGGCAACGGGATGGCGTCACCATAGATTTTGAAATTCGCCCCCTTGGCAAAGGCACCGCATTGGTAGAAGGCCAACTTGCCGATGTCCGTTTCCGGTTGCGCGATGCGACCACCGGTCAACCCATTTCTGGTCAGGTACCCGGCGCTTGGCTCGATGCGGCGCAGAGTGTGCCAGAAGGGGGGGACTATCAACAGCAGTGTAAGTCTAGAATCGGTTATTACCTCAAGGGACGTATGGGAGCGCGTCCGTTAATTGACTTTAATAGTTACTATCTGCTGGTACTCAATCAGGATGCCAGTTTAACTGTGATAGACCCGTCAATTTCGGTGGGGGGCATCACCAGCACCCTAAGTCGAATCGCACTCAAACGTGCCCCCATGGACTGGGTGGCGAGTACGGATGACAAACGACTTTATGTCTCCATGCCCAATGCTGAAGAAGTGGCGGTAATAGATACCAACAGTTTTAAGGTATTAACCAATATAGCCGCCGGCCCCGATCCGGTACGGGTGGCATTACAGCCGGACCAGCGTTATTTGTGGGTCGGTAACGACAGCCGCCATGCGGAACAGGGCGGAGTGACCGTTATTGATACCCAGAGTCTGGAGCGGGTAAAAACGCTGATCACGGGGGCTGGGCATCATGATATTACCTTTAGCGACGACTCTCGTTATGCCTTTGTCAGCAATCGGGATGCGGGTGCCTTGACGGTATTCGATGTCGAGACGCTCACAGAAGTGGCGAAAATTAATACCGGATCACATCCCTTGGCGGTGGCCTTCTCGCCTTTGTCGCAGGCGGTTTATGTTAGCGATGGTAAGGATGGTACTGTGACCGTGGTCGATGCGCGTAGCTTGCAGGTGCGTAAGGTCATGCAAATCGGCCAAGGTATCGGGCCCTTGCGGTTTAGCCAGAACGGACGCTTTGGCATAGTGCTCAACACCATGGAAGACAGCGCGACTGTCATAGACGCGGCAACCGACGAGGTTCTGCACAGTATCGAGGTGGCGGCCGAACCCTATCAACTGGTATTCACGCGTTCTTATGCTTATATCCGCGGACTTGCCTCATCCAAAGTCTCCATGATTAGTTTGGTATCTTTGGGCGAAGGAAAAACACCCACAGTCCAGAGCTTTGAAGCGGGCCCTGCGGCGCCCAAGCTGGCTGGGGATCTGCCCATCGCCACCAGCTTGGCTCCTGCCAGAGAAGACGCCGCCGTGTTCGTGGTGAATCCCGTGGACAACAGCACCTACTTCTACACCGAGGGGATGAACGCCCCCATGTTCAGTTATTTAAATCGTGGGCATGCGGCGCGAGCCGCCAAGGTGATAGATCGTAGTCTGCGTGAAGTAGAACCCGGAGTTTACAGCACCCGAGTCAAGCTGCCGCCGGCCGGCCAGTTTGATGTGGCACTGATGCTCAATCAGCCGGAGCTGACGCACTGTTTTAGCACTGAGGTGGCTCTGGATCCGGCCTTGGTGAAGCAGTCACAAAAACCCCAAGTGGAGTTTTTGTGGGATAAGCCTTTACAGGCGGGCTCACCGGCTAAAATACGAGTGCGGTTGACGCAGGGGCGAGACAATCAGCCGCTGAGTGGCGTTGCGGATCTACGGCTACGTTATTTTCTCGCCCCTTCCTCTCGCCCGCGCGAAGTGGCAGTGGTAGAGGTGGGTGAGGGCCTCTATGAGGCCAAAATTGAACTAGAATCAACGGGAGCCTATTACTTGCATCTGGCTTCCGCCTCTCTGGGGTTGGGATTTAATGACTTGCCTTATACGAGCCTACGTACACAAGCCGCCGCATTGAAGACGGTACAGTCTCGTTGATGAGGTGATTTAACGTTACAGGAGTAATGATCATGAAGGGATGCAACACCCGAGCCGCTAAATTATTTACGCTGCTGAGCCTGACTCTGCTGAGTGCATCAGTGCAGGCGCATTCTCCAGAACAACACGCACATGCTCATGCCAAACCTACTGAGGCCGCAGATGCCACTGTGCATTTCGCCGCCGTGCCCTTGCTAGATCAACATGGCCAAACGGTTAACCTTAAAGAGGATTTAGTCGCCGATAAACTGGTAGTGATGAGCTTTGTTTATACCAGTTGCACCACCGTATGCCCCGTAGTGTCCGGATTAATGAAACAGGTACAAGACCAGCTCGGCGAACGAATTGGATCTGAGGTGCAGCTGGTGTCCATCAGCGTGGATCCATTACGTGACACCCCAACTAGATTGCAGCAGTACGCGCAGGGCTTTAACGCCGGTGACGGCTGGAGCTGGCTCACCGGCACCACGCAATCGATAAACCAGACCCTAAAGGGATTGGGTGCTTGGGCCGCCGATTATGATGCCCATCCGCCCTTGATCATGGTTGGTGATGGGCGCAGTGATAACTGGTCACGTTTCTATGGCTTTACTGCCCCCGAAGTCTTGGTCGCCAAGGTTAACGAGCTCAGTCATGCTCGTCATTCGCTGGCTCAACATAATCCGGCTATACATGCAGGAGCGCACCCATGAGATTTATTATTGCTAGCGCCGTTATGCTGGGCCTGATGACAGGCCCGCTTTATGCTCATGAAAACCATGGTGTTCCTCATATTGCAGGGCAGAGTAAGGGGGCTGAGATTAAACCGGTTGAAGTGCGCGCGCCCCAAGATGCACGCAGTTACTTTACCGATACGGCCTTGCTGAATCAGCATGGCGAAACGGTGCGTTTTTACAGCGATGTCTTACAAGATAAAGTCGTGCTGCTCAATGTGATCTTTACCCATTGCGATGATGCTTGTCCCTTGATCACCCGTAAGCTGAAGGAGGTGCGGGAAGCCATGGACGAAAAGACCGCTGAAAAAGTGCACTTTATTTCTATCACCAGCGACCCTTTAAACGATAAACCGGAAGTGCTGCAGGCCTTTATACGCAAGCATGAAATAGCAAGCCCAAATTGGACCTTTCTAACCGGCGACAAGGCGGATGTCGATCTCGTGCTGGCGCGTCTTGGGCACTTTATTGCCAGCCCTGAGGCTCATTCTACTTTGCTGATTGCCGGTGATGTGGCCAATAAACGGTGGAACAAGATCCAGCCCGATGCAGCCGTACCGGCAATCGCCCAGCGTTTGCAGTTGTTAACCGAGCCTAGGCTCTGATCGCTGTGGATTATCGGCGCTGGCTAATGGTCAGTCTTCTGTGCCTGAGTGGGCAGATTGGCGCCCTTGAACTGAACCCGCAAGAAACGGCTGGTAAACAGTTGTTCCTGCACGGTACTGGCGCGGGAGACAGTATCATTCAGGCCCGAGTCGGGGCGGCGAGCACGCTATTGCCAGCGTCAGTCATGCCTTGTGCCAGTTGCCATGGCGCAGACGGGCGGGGCCGACCGGAGGGGGGCGTGCGGCCCCCGTCTATTCTCTGGCGGCGTTTGACCTTGTCCTATGGTGCTCGCCTAAGCCATGGCCGCACTCGGCCACCTTATGATGAGCAAACGTTCGCTCGTGCAGTGAGCGAAGGGCGAGACTCGGCAGGTAAGCAATTGGATCCGTCCATGCCGAGATTTGTGATGTCACAACGTGATATGAACAATTTGACCGCTTATCTGAAACGCTTGGAAGAAGACGATGATTTAGGACTTGAAGATGAACAACTGCGGATCGGCAGTTTGCTTCCTCTGACAGGAAGCTTTGCAGAAATGGGCACCACAGTGGCGGCTGTGCTTGAAGAGGTACTGGCGCGGATTAATGACAATGGTGGTATTCATGGTCGTCGGCTGGAGCTGATTACCATGGATCTCGGTGCCACCCAAGTGAGTGCCAAAGCGGCCTTAGATGAGTTGCAGCAGCAGGGACCATTTTTTGCCTTGCTCGCACCACTGGCGCTGACTTTGGACGAGGAGTTGGCAGAATGGGCAGCGGCGATGGGCATTCCCCTCATAGGGCCACTTGGCCCGCAGGTGGCGTACCAGCAAAATGCCATGGTCTTTCATCCCTTGGCAGGCTTGCGTGACCAATTACTTACCTTGGGCGAATTTGCCGGCTACATGCTGCCCGCCAATGGACGCAGCGCCTTCATTGCTTATTCGGATGTCCCTTACCAACGCGAGCTAGCTGAGTCTTTGGCAGACAAGCTGCACCGCTCTGGTTGGCCTGAGGTACAGTTGTTGGATGGCCGCCAACAGCAAGAGATAGTCGGCATTACGGCGCTCCCCACTGCGACCACCAACCAGGCGTTATTTTTTATTGGCACCTCGGCAGACTTTGTTAATTTGGCCGCGCTATGGCATGAGTCAGGGCTAGCCCCTTATCTGTTTGCCGCTTCGACTCAGGTCGCCGGTGACGTCTTTAATCTACCGGCATCTTTCTCCGAGCAGGTGTTTCTTGCTTATCCTTTTTTACCCAGTGATTGGAGCCCCGCGGGGGCTGCTGAGCTGGCTGCGATTCGACAAAAGCGCCAACTCAGTGGCCGAACTACCACACTGCAGGTACAGGCTTATTGTGCTGCTGTGTTACTGGGTGAAGGCCTTAAGCGTGCAGGTCGTGATGCCAGCCGAAAAAAATTGGTAGCGGCACTGGAAGCGCTTCATGGTTTTAATACAGGCTTGAGTCCGGCGTTGAATTTTGGACCCGGTAAACGAGTCGGTGCTGCCGGCGCTCATGTGGTGACGGTAGACCTTGAACAACGGCGTTTTCGGCCGGTCGGGCCTTATCTGCGTATAGAGGACTCGCTATGAAGAACATTAAAAGAGGCTTATTGATCCTCTGGTGTTGTGCACAAGTTGGCTCCGTATGGGCTCAGGCGGTGGGCGTGGCTGCTAAGGTGAACGGGGTCGAGATCAGCAATTTTCGACTCGAGCGTCATTTTGCCGATTATTTGTTGGCTCAGGGGCGCAGTGTGGGCGCCATTCGCAGTCCGAATGTGTATAAGCGGCTCAAGACAGAGGCGCTGGAGCAGCTGATCGATAAGGAGCTATTGTGGCAGGAAGCACAAAAACGTGGCCTTAACGTGGATCCGGCGCGGGTGCAGACCGCGTTGAAAAAATTAAAAGCCGCCTTTGGCAGCCCGGAGAATTTTGCTCGACGGCTAGCGCAAGAGGGATTTGACGAAGCAAGTTATACGGATTATTTAGGGCAGGAGCTGGCGGCCATGATGATGCTGGAGGCGCTTACTCCTGTGTCTGCGCCACTAGCCGCAGAAGTGGATCGGCTTTATCAGCTGAACATGAAACAGTTTGAACGCCCAGAGCAAATACAGGCCAGACACATATTGCTCAACGTCAGCTCTGCGTCGGATAAGGAGTCTGTAGCCGAGGTGCGTCAGCAGATCATCGGCCTGCAACAGCAATTAAATCAAGGTGCCGACTTTGCCGCGTTGGCGCGCCGTTATTCACAAGACAGCACGGCGCAGCAGGGCGGTCTGCTGGATAACTTTCAACGCGGTGACATGGTTCCGTCATTTGAAACGGCGGCCTTTGCTTTGCTACCCGGAGCCGTCAGCGAGCCGATACTGACCCAGTATGGTTGGCATTTGATCAAACTCGAACAACGCCACCCTGCGGTGTCCATGCCCGAGCAAGAAGCCAAGGCGCTGATCAAACGCCAGCTGGCTACCGAGCAAGTCACCCAAGCGCGTGCCGAGGCCCTCACGCGGTTGCGCTCTGATAGTGAGCTTGTTGTCTTGTCCCGTTGATAGTGAATTAATTCCCCAGTATTGGGGAATTCCCCCTTAGCTTCCCCGACTTTTCCTCACTTTTGGGGAAACGCTTGCCATATCTTATCAAAACCTCGGCTATTGCTATGAAATAGCGGCCCAGCTAACTATTTTTTCTGGCCTGAAGTATGCATGTTCATGTTTGCAGGTGTGATCTTCTAACAGGAAAAGATCCCATACAAATAGGAATTCTCCTTTATGAATAACAAAGTGTTGATCGTCGAGGATGAGCTTATTTTTGGACAGAACCTCCAGCTTTATCTTGAGGCACAGCAGTTTGATATTCGAATTGCCAGAGACGGAGCCTGTGCTATTAACTTGGTACAGGAACATTTTACGCCTGACATTATCGTACTCGACTTTCGTTTACCCGATATGTGCGGATTGCAGGTATTAGATCAAATTGGTTCATGTTGGCAGGGGCAGTGTGTGCTAATGACTGGCAACCCGAGCAGTGAAGTGAGTGAGCTGGCGGCTCAGCACGGTATAAAACACCTGTTATTTAAACCCTTTCCGTTAGCGGAGCTGATGCGTTCAATTCGAACTTTGATCAATAGCAGCCAGCAGGGACAGGCCGCTCAGTCAGATCTAGCACCAGAACGTAGACGTCATCAGAACGAGCACTTTCCATTACAGATGTATGACGGCACTTGGATACAGGTTGATAGACGTCAGTCTCAACAAGATGAGCGTTTAGATGTAAGCCGCCAGCAACAGGAGTTATTTAAGAATAATTGCCGAACAAAGATGTGAGGTACGGTCATGGATAGACGGTCTTTAATGATGGGACATGAATTAGATAATTTTACCGCCTCGACGGCCGGCATCATGTCTCGTCTCGATGCCGGGTTATTAAGTCAGGCCCGAGTATTGTCAGATGCCAGTGGGCGCCGGCTCTTGGTGGAGCTAGAAGAATTAGCCGAGCTCACGGGCGATGAATTTACCCAGCGCTTGGGTAAAACACTGCATTATTCGGTGCTGGATGGCGAATGCTTGTTTTCATGCTCACCTTGTTTCGAGCGCGTGCCACTGGCACAAGCGCTCAAGCGAGAGTTTGTCATGATCCAGCTGGAAGAGCAGCGCGTGGGAGTGTTTGCCGATCCGTTCGATGATGTAGGCCTAGCTTGGATTGACACTTGCCTAGACGGGGCTCCTTTGTATCTGGTTCACAGAGAAGCGCTGGTTGCTTATCTCGCTCGCCACGAAGAGACGTATCAAGCGGTTGATACCTTACATACCGAGACTGAGCTTGCTGATCACAGCGACAGTTTATTGGAAAACTTATCGCTGACCAGTATTAGCGAAGATCCCAGTTTGGTGGTCAAGCTGGTTAACTCCACTCTCTATGATGCGCTGAAAATACACGCCAGTGATATTCATATTGGCATGACAGGCCAAGGGCTGGTCATTAAATATCGTATCGATGGGGTGTTGAATAACATCAACCGAGTGCAAGGTAATGACATTGCGGAACAGGTTATCTCCCGCGTTAAGGTTATGGCCGAATTAGATATTGGCGAAAAACGAGTGCCTCAAGATGGCCGTTTCAAGATTGCCATCAAAGGCCGACAGGTTGACTTTCGCGTCTCTATTATGCCGAGCATTTTTGGTGAAGACGCTGTGTTGCGGGTGCTCGATAAACAGGAACTGGCGGACAAGTCACAGGGCGTTCGCCTTGAGTCTTTAGGTTTTGAAGAAACTACCCTGCGGCATCTGCGACGGTTGGCAGCCGAACCCTATGGCATGGTGCTGGTAACAGGCCCCACCGGCAGCGGAAAAACCACCACTCTTTACGCTATGTTGACTGAGATTAATCATGGTGTAGATAAGATCATCACCATCGAAGATCCGGTCGAATATCAATTGTCTGGCGTGTTGCAAATTCCGGTTAATGAGAAAAAAGGCCTGACCTTCGCGCGTGGGTTGCGCTCTATTTTGCGCCACGATCCAGACAAGATCATGGTCGGCGAAATTCGTGATCCCGATACCGCGCAAATCGCCGTGCAGTCCGCACTGACCGGCCACTTGGTGTTTACCACCATTCATGCCAACAATGTGTTTGACGTCATTGGCCGTTTTACTCAGATGGCCGTGGATCCCTATAGCTTTGTGTCTGCTCTGAATGCGGTACTCGCGCAACGCCTGCTGCGTTTGGTGTGCCCCTCTTGCGCCGCTCCAGTGATGCCAAGCGATGACGAGCTGCAGGCTTCAGGCTTGGATCGAGCCAAGGTCGAGCACTTTCATTTCGTGCAAGGGGCGGGTTGCGGCCATTGCCGTGGTACCGGTTATTACGGCCGCACTGCCATCGCCGAACTACTGCAATTAGATGATGAGCTACGCCAGCTGATTATTGATCGCAAACCGATAGCCGAGCTCAAAGAACTTGCCTGCCGCCGTGGCCTGCACTTGTTGCGCAGTTCGGCATTGGCGCTGGTGCGTGAGGGGCGAACCACTCTGGAGGAGATCAACCGTGTCACTTTTGTCGACTGAACGTTATATCGCCATCTTGGGGGCTGACGGTGTGGGTCTGTGCCGGCGCTCTAAGGATGGCCTAGAGTGGTTGGGCCGAGTGAATAGCAAAGAAGGAGAGCGCTCGAACTGGCCCGCGGCCACAGCGGCGCTGACGGACTTATTGGGGATGGTGTCAAGTCAGCGCCAAAGTGAGCTTTGCATACTGGTTTCCAATCATTTTATCCGTTACTGCCTGCTGCCTTGGAGCGAGCACATAGCTTCGCCTCGGGAGTTGGAGAGTTATGCTCGTATCTGTTTTGAAGAAATCTATGGCTCCTTAGGCAACGAGTGGCACTTTCGTTTTTCCCCCCAAGCCCGCGGCCAAGCGCGGTTATCTGCGGCAATGCCAGCGGCGCTGATTGCCAATTTGCAGCAGATCGCGAGTGAAAGAGGGTGGCGACTAAGGTCGATACAGCCTTATCTGATGAGTGCATTCAACCACTTTGCCAAAACACTGCCCAAGCAGGATTTCTTATTTATTCTCGCCGAACCGCAACGCAGTACCTTGTTGCTGGCGCTGGGAGGGCACTGGGTCCATGTGCGTTCGCTGTCGAGTCTTGATTCCGATCAGGCGCTGGCGACCCTGATTGCGCGAGAAACTGAGTTGCAAAAACTCGAGGGCATGTCGGCGGCCCCCGTGTATTTACATGCCCCAGACCGATTCAAGGCGCCACCCGCCCCCGTTTGTGGAATCCCTATCTATCCTCTTGGCTGGCCATTATCAGAGGCCAGTGAGGATCACCTCTATACCATGGCCATGGCGGTAGTCTGAGATGCGTACACTCGAACTCGATTTTCATTCCAAACCCCAAGCGAGCCCGCTGGGTTGGAGTCTGCTGGTGCTGGGTACACTCGCCGTTATGGTGGGTCTGTTCTATCAATGGCAGTTAACTGTGGCCACCGCCGAGCAGCAAAAGCAATTGGCGAGGGTTGAGCAGGCATTACCGGGGACTAACTTGGTCAACGGCGTTGGCACTGTTGGCCTAAGTGTGATTCAGGAGACAGAACTGAAAGAAATTCGTCGTGTTTCTGAGCAGATGAACCGTCCTTGGGAAGGATTGTTTACTATGCTTGAAAAGGCTTCACGTGAGAACGTATCTCTGTTGCTGCTGGCGCCGGATGCGCACAAACGGCAATTGCGGATCTCGGCGGAATCTCGTGATCTGCCGGCTATGCTGGCCTTTCACCGTCAGCTGGAACAAAGCGATGAGCTCAGCGATGTTTCTCTGCTCAGTCACGAGATAGTCAAGAGCGTTGCCGAGCAACCAATCCGATTTAATCTACTGGCGACCTGGGAGGTGAATCATGAATATCCCTAAGTTGATCCTGCAAGAGCAGTGGCAACGATTAGGTCGGCCAGGCTGGCTGGGTAGTCTCTTGTTACTGTTGACACTCGCTTACTCTGCCTTGGTGTTATTGCCACAGTGGCAACATCTAGCAGGGCTTGAACGACGTACCACTCAGGCCGTTGAATACCGTTTGCGACTGGATCAAGGATTAGATATAGCAGTGGCGGCGCCTGGGCAACAAGTGGATGATTTCTATCAAACTCTGCCCGCGCAGTTGGATGCCACGGCGGCTATCGACCGCATCTACGCGCTTGCCAAGCAAGAGCGCATTGCTCTGTCTCGTGGTGAATATGCACTGGGAGTGGATCCTAAAACCCAGTTGGCACGCTACCAGATAGTGTTGCCGGTGAGTGGCAGCTACCCTCAGCTGCGGCGCTTTCTCCATGGCTTATTGGCCGAATTGCCTGCTGTGGTATTGGAAGAAGTGGAGTTTAGGCGTAAGCAGATTGCCGACTCTCAACTCGAGGGCCGAATTCGCATGACGCTCTATTTGTCGAGGTTGTGATGCATAACCGCAAACGGCTGTATTGGATAATTTTTTTGAGTGTGGCCGGCGTGGTGGCCATTATTCCCGAGTATTTTCTTACGGATGAAACGGATACAACGACAGTATCATCCGCAGATTTATCAATGACTAAGCAAGGGCCATTGGCCGCATTGCGTTCAGGCTCTGAGTCGACAAAGAGCAGCAAACCAAGTGCTGCCATCTCTAACAACCGGGCGGTCAATGCCGATCTGTTTGCCGCACATAGTTGGTATGTGGCACCAAAGCGAGCACCTGTCGCCCTGGTCCCCGTCTCTTTACCACCACCACCGGCCAAGCCCATGACTCCGCCTTTACCTTTTCGCTTTATTGGCAAACTGGATGACAGCCAAAAAATACGCGTTTTCTTACAACAAGGAGAAAAAGTGCATGTTGTTAGTCAGGGGGATGTGATTGACGGTACTTACCGAGTAGACGGGGTCACCGATGATGGGATGACATTGCTCTATTTGCCTTTGCAAGTGACTCAGTCTCTGAGTGTGGGGAGCAAACCATGATAGTAAGCGCCAAGGTTAATGACGACGGAATGACGTTAGCCGGCATGCTGTTATCGACTGTGATAGCAGTGGCTGGTGACAAGGTGTGGGTGGAGAAGTTACTGGTGGGGTCTTCGTGGCGTTACTGGCTAGTGATGGCGCCCATGCTGGTTTTGCTGGCTGCCTGTGCGGGCTCGGCTGGACACGAAGGAGTGGCCTTAATTGAATCTGGTCGCTACGAAGATGGGCTGGCGATGCTGGAGAAAAGTGCCGCTGGTGCACCTCGGGACACGGGCTTGCAGCTCACGCTGGCTACCCAGCGAAAAAAAGTATTAACCACGTTATTAAGTCAGGCTGATATGGCGCTGCAGGAGCGAAACTTCAGCGCGGCGCGGCTGGGTTACCAACGAGTATTGAATCTTGACTCCTATAACGCTCGAGCCGAAGAAGGGCTACGCCAGTTGGATCAGATGCATTACATCGTCGATATGCTGCGCAACGGGCAAACGGCACTTAGGCGAGGTGATGTGAGTGGTGCCGAGCAGCAGGTGCGGGCTATTTTCGCGCTGGATCCTAAACATGAAGGTGCACAGCAATTACAGCGCAATATTGAGACCATAAGAGCGCGCACCTATGCGCCTTATCCCCAGTTGCGATCACGTTTAAATCGCCCGGTTACGCTGGAGTTCAGAGACGCTAATCTTAATGTGATTTTTGAGGTGCTGGCCAGTACGGCGGGCATGAATTTTATCTTTGATAAAGATATCAGACCGGATATCAAGGCCTCGATCTTTGTGCGTCAAGTGAGTATCGAAGATGCCGTTGCCCTGTTATTACAACAGAATCAGTTGCATCAGAAGGTGGTCAACGATAACACCATTCTTATTTACCCTGACTCGCCACAAAAACTGAAAGATTACCAAGAACTGGTAATGCGCACTTTTTATCTGACCAGTACCGATGCTAACTCGGCACTCAATTTAATCAAGACCATGCTTAAAACTCGTGATGTTTTTATCGATGAGCGGCTCAACACACTGACCATGCGAGATTCGCAAGAGGCGGTGCGAATGGCCGAAATGCTGTTGCTAGCACAAGATCAGGCAAGTCCTGAAGTGGTGCTGGAGCTGGAAGTGATGGAGATCTCCCAGCAGCGCATTCTGGATCTGGGGCTGCAATGGCCTAATACCTTTGGTGTACTCAATGCTGATGGCTCAGATATCAGGATTTTGGATCAGTTGCGCGGTATAGATGCGGGACGCATTAGTATCTCACCTTCTCCTGAGTTAAAGATTAATGCGCAGGATAAAGACGTGAACACCTTGGCCAGTCCGGTGATCCGTGTCACTAACAAAGAACAGGCCAAGATCCATATCGGTCAGCGCGTACCCATTGTCAGTGCCACCTCTACCCCCTCCACACAGGGCCCTGTCATCACCGAAAGTATCACCTATCTAGATGTGGGTCTGAAATTAGACGTGCAGCCGACTATTTACCTTAACGATGAGGTGGGCATAAAAATATCTCTGGAAGTGAGTAATGCCACGCCGCTGCGGCCCACCAATTCAGGAACCATTCCGGTGCAGATAGACACGCGCAATGCGACCACTACTTTGCGACTACGCGATGGTGAAACTCAACTGCTGGCCGGTTTGATGCGCAATGATCATTCTTCCAGCGGTAATAAGGTGCCAGGTCTTGGCGATGTACCAGGTTTGGGGCGCCTGTTTGGCAGTAACCAAGATATCGTTGGCAAGTCTGAACTGGTGTTGTCGATTACGCCGCGCATCGTGCGTAACTTGCCATACCGCAGCCCTAGCGATATGGAGTTTGCGAGCGGTACCGAAAGCCATTTTCAGCTGCAGCCCGTGGTGGTACCGGCCTCTTTCAGTGAAACAGAATAGTGTTCGCCGGCATGTGAGGAGGCGTTATGTCACAGGGAGAGAGGGGTTTTTCACTGATCGAAATGGTGATTACCATGGCACTGGTCGCTTTGATTGCCAGCATGGCGTTACCTATGACAGAAACTGTGATCCGTCGTGGCCACGAGCAGGAGTTGAGAACGGCTTTATATCAACTGCGTGATGCCATTGATGCCTACAAGATGGCGGCAACTGCGGGGTATATCCAAACGGCGGCGAACGAAAGTGGTTATCCGCCTTCTCTGCAAATATTGGTTGAAGGCGTGCGCGATGTGCGGGATGTCAAAGGTGGGAAAATCTATTTTTTACGACGCATACCGCGAGATCCTTTTGCCGATCAGCAGCGAGCCGCGATCGAACACTGGGGGCTGCGTGCCTATGATAGCCCAGCAGAAGATCCCAGATCGGGAGAGGATGTGTTCGATGTTTATTCGTTGGCTCGAGGGCAAGGGCTCAATGGTGTTCCTTATCAGGCATGGTGACTTATGAAACGAAGCCGAGGTTTTACCCTAATCGAGCTGCTGGTGGTGATGGGCATTATCGCCATGCTGCTGACGGTGGCAGGGCCACGCTATTTCACCAGTCTGGAAAAGGCGAAGGAAACGACGCTCCGTCAGAGCTTATCTGTGATGCGCGAGGCGCTGGATCAATATTATGGTGATACGGGCCGTTATCCGGATTCTTTAGCGCAATTGGTCGAGCAGCGTTACCTGCGCAAGTTACCGCAGGATCCCATCATAGAGCGCAGTGATTTGTGGGTCATAGTCCCCCCGCCAGAAGGCGATGGGGTGTGGGATATTAAAAGTGGCGCCCCGGGCCAAGCTCGGGATGGAAGTCAGTATGCACAATGGTAACGGCATCGGCGCACAACAAGGATTTACCTATATAGGGGTGCTATTTCTGGTGGTGTTAATGGGCTTGGCACTGGCGGGAACGGGGCAGCTCTGGTCACTGGGTAGTCAGCGCGCCAAGGAGCGGGAATTGCTCTGGGTGGGCACTCAGTATGCGCAGGCGTTACGTAGCTATTACCGTAGCTCGCCGGGTGTTGCTCTTTACCCACAACGGTTGGAAGACTTGCTGGAGGATCCTCGATTTCCCCAAGTTTACCGCCACTTGCGTCGTCTCTATCCGGATCCCATGACCGGCAGCCACGACTGGGGATTGATTTTATCTGTCGATGGCCGTATTGCCGGCGTATATAGCCGCCTACAGAGCAAGCCGTTAATGCAGGCTCATTTTCCTGCTCAATGGAGTGAGTTTGAGGGGATGAGCAGCTATCGGGATTGGCAATTTGTAGCGGAAAAATCGTTTTTAACATATTGAAATACCGCCACGCGGTTGTGCAATGGAATGTCAATTGAGGATGAGGGAAGCGAGATGAGACATCAGGCGTACAGCAATTCAGAGGCTTTCGGCGAACAGGGGGGGGCCATCGACATTGGGGCCGAGTGCAGGGATAAAGAAAAATGCGTCAGACAAAAAGGAAGCCGAACGCTGCTTATGGGCGTCATGCTGTTATTACTGTCGAGTGCGGTTAGCGCGAACGAAGACGAGATGATGGGCTTTGTCGTCGATAACAGTATTTCTCGCGTCGGGCATGAATTTTATCGTTATTTTACTGAGCGTTTACGGGATACGAGCCAGATGGACTTCAATCTGGTGGTGCGCGAGCGACCTTCGGCACGTTGGGGAAGCTTGGTGTGGGTTGAGTATGAAGGGCGCACGCTTTATCGTAATTTTCTTGCCCCTAATACGGCAGAGTTGCAGGCGGTTGCCCATTTAGCTGCGGATCAAGTACGTGAAGAAGTGGCGCGGCAGAAGCTGGAAAATCTGTTTCAGGATACATTCGATTTAGAGAGGGATGAATTATGAAGACCAGAATGACGTCTACTCCGGTTTGTCTGTGGCTGGTTGCCAGTTGCTTTACTGTCACCCTACAGGCCAGCGAATTGGTTTACACCCCCATAAATCCGACCTTTGGCGGTAATCCATTAAACGGTTCTTTTTTACTGGGTAATGCTCAAGCCCAAAATAAGTACAAAGATCCCGAATTAGAAGACAGACTGAAAAATAATACGCCGACGGCGCTGGAGCGCTTCACCTCTCAGTTGGAGTCCCGTTTGTTGTCGCAGTTATTAACCAATATTCAGAATGGCGAAACCGGCAGCCTGACCACGGATGCGTTTATTATCAACCTCCAGGATAATGACGGTGTCTTGACCATTGTCATTACCGACAGGTTAACCGGCGAAGTGTCGGAAATTATCGTTGACAATTTTTAAGTCTACAGACTGTTCAAGACCCCACAAGGATGTCGAGCCCATGAACAAATTAATTATGCTGACACTCGTATCAGTGGCGTTATCCGGATGTGCATTGCGTGAGACTATGCCCGCTGAAATAGAGCCGGAAATGCCGACACTGACGCCCAGAGCGTCGACCTATTATGATTTATTGGCACTCCCTAAACCTAAGGGGCGATTAGTCGCCGCTGTTTATGGTTTTCGTGATCAGACCGGCCAGTATAAACCCACTCCGGCCAGTTCTTTTTCGACCAGTGTGACTCAGGGGGCAGCCAGTATGCTCATGGATGCGCTACACGCCAGTGGCTGGTTTCACGTGCTGGAGCGAGAGGGATTGCAGAACGTGCTGACTGAACGCAAAATTATCCGCGCTTCGCAAAGTAAACCCAATACGCCGGTGAATATTTTAGATGACTTGCCCCCCTTACAAGCCGCTAATTTACTGCTGGAAGGCGGTATTATTGCCTACGACACCAACGTGCGCAGTGGTGGAGAGGGCGCGGCCTATCTGGGTATTAGCCTCTCTCATGAATATCGAGTCGATCAGGTGACGGTTAATTTACGGGCGGTCGATGTGCGCAGTGGTCGGGTGCTGGCCAATGTGATGACCAGTAAAACCATATATTCGGTCGGTCGCCAAGCCGGCGTGTTTAAATTTATCGAGTTTAAAGAACTACTGGAAGCCGAAGTAGGTTACACCACCAATGAGCCGGCGCAACTCTGTGTGTTGTCGGCGATTGAAGCGGCAGTGGCTCATCTGGTGGCTCAGGGGATAGAGCAACGATTGTGGCAAGTAGGTGATACAAGTAACTTTGATCAGTCATCGTTACCCAAATACCTAAGCGAGATGCCAAAGAGTCCCGCAAGTATCTAATAGCATTATTTTATCGAGATAATGGCCAAGCTAGCAGTAGAGAGAAACTGCGGCTTGGCTTACTTCCATTCGATGATACGAACTTCAGGTGTCTGCTCTACCTCATCCAGCCACCACTGCAGGCTAGTTTCAATTTTGCTCGGCGTCGGTGCCACTATCTGATTGTTAACGGGACATGTCGGCTCGGTTAGAGCCGTTAGTTGACCGCTTTGTCTGGTGCGGCTTTGCCCAGCAGGGCTGTATGACTGCAGCTCTAGGTCGAAACGCACCTGCTGACCTGTGCCTTCAAAACATAAGCTGACTTGCGCTTGATTGGGGCCAAGCCGCTGGATATATAATTGGGGGCTGGGTGGCTCGCTGCCAGTCAAGAGGGCGGTGGAGAGCAAGATGGCTAACATGGTTTTTACCTCCGGTAATAAACTCTGCATAAAAAATAACGCCGCCCTTTGGGCGGCGCTAATTAAATCTTTGCTTAGTTTTGGTTGCTGGTTGCCACGTTACCGCTGCCGTATTGGGTAATATAGGCGGTTTGGCTGTAGCCAGACTGGGTGATATAGGCTTGGTTGCCGGAGCCGCCCTGAACGGTGGATGCGTAGTTGTCACTGTTAGATTGAGTGATCTGGGATAGATTATTATCGCCATATTGCTGTTCAACCCAAGCGATATTACCGCTACCCGATTGAGCCAGATCGACGCTATTATCGGTGCCGACGCTGTAACCCGATGCAAGGTTTCCGCCATCTTCTTGCTTGGCAGTCAGCGTGTTGCCTGTGCCATTCTGGTTGAAATACAGCTCGTTATAACTGCCGGTTTGGCTGAGATTAATTTTGTTATTCACCCCGTTTTGATTCAGGCTGGCAGTCTGGTTATTACCAAACTGGCCTCCCTCCTTGGCATCATACTCGGTACCAGCATAAAGCTCATTACCCGTGCCGTTCGAGGTAATGGTCAGGTTATGGCTCACCCCCTCTTGTTGAATAGCACTGAAGTTAAGACTGCCGTTTTGACTGACGTAAGCATTCATTCCAGCCGCATCGTATTGTTCAACCAGTGCGGCGTTGCTATCGCCACTTTGCCAGACGGTGGCTAGGTTGTTCTCGCCGCTAATTTGGTCGACGATGGCTTCGTTATACATGCCGGCTTGGTTGATATAGGAGGCACTGTTCAGCTGCTCCCACTGCCAGGTTTCAGCGTAGTTGCCGGCACCTGACTGCAATACATTGGCGCTGTTATCTACGCCGTCGAATTGTTCAACATAGGCATCGTTCAATTCGCCAGCTTGTTGCACATTGATGCTGCTATTTTCGAAAACTTGGTATGTCGCCGCCCGGTTTTCATCACCACTTTGATATATGTAAGCCTTGCTGTTATCGGTCGTCTCCTGATAAATGGAGGTGTCGTTCTTATTGCCATATTGCTCAGTGGTGGCATAACTGTTCACCTGAGCCTCTTGCCAGTTCCGAGACTTATTACCGTTACCACCCTGAGCCTGATAAGACGAGCCCGTATCGCTGGCGCTCTGTATACTAAGAGCGTCGTTTAGCGCTCCTGACTGATTTTGCGATGAGCTGCTGCTCATGTCGTCTTGTTGTTCGACACTCGCATAGTTAATGGTGCCGCTTTGCACCTGATTCGCACTACTGAGACTGGCCATGCTCTGATTGACATTGGCGATGTTGCCATCACCATATTGGTTTTGGTTGGATGTGCTGTCGTCGGCGAGCACTTGCACGCTAAGCAGCGTCATTATGGCAGCCGCGACAGGGGTGATCTTAAGTTGGCTTATCTTCAACATGGTATTACCTCCAAAGAATATTTTCGCGCCCATCACAAATGAACGCAGTGACTACTACTGGTACTGGTGAACCTGTATATGCTGGTTATTGCCGTATTGGGTGATACTGCTGCGCAGTCCCACTCCAAACTGTTCGATACGGGCGCCGTTGTTGATACCCGCTTGTATTATCACTGCTTGGTTATCTGAACCCGCTTGTGAAATTAGGGCTGAATTGCCATACCCAGACTGATCGATGATTGCCATGTGGTTCCCTCCTTGTTGCAAGATATAGGCTTCCTGATCAGTGCCTACCTGAACTATGCTCCCCAGCAGAGATTGGCCCGACTGGTTTAGCTGCGCTAAATTATTTTGACCAACTTGGTGTATTGCCAGCTGTGCCGTGGTCGTGTCGTTGAACTCGAACTCTGCTGGCGTGAGTAAGTGGGGCTGTGCAGCCAAATCAAAATTGTCCATCAAATCAGCCGCCTGCGACTGAACGCTGCCCAAGCAGAGCCAAAGAGCAAGCGCAATCTTGGTGTAGTAATGCAGCCAATTTGACAGTCGTAGCATGATGTCAGCTCCTTCTGATTTTTCTTCCTAACTACTTTCCTAGTAGTAAGACCTGCCTCTGCTACCTTGCAAAGGCAGGGTAAAACTATCTGACGTTCACCGGGATCGTGGTGACGGTCCCGAAGGCCGATCTGATGGTGGCGGTGGGGTTAGCGGTCAGTACCACGTCGGTTGTCCGAGTGACCAACCGCCAGCTGCCAGCCTGAGTTGGTGTCGCCGTGCCCAAAATGACAGGGCCATTGGTAGTCGATACCTCGACGGTAATGGTATTACCGGTTGCCAGTGATGTTTGGCCTTGAAGACTCCAAGTGAGCCTGTTAAGCCTTCCTCTGGCCTCTGCCTCTGTCACTGTCAGCGTTTCAGCGGTATTCGGTATTGGCGACACCGAGACGGAAACTGTGGCTGGGATAGAACGCGCGCCCAACGAGTCTTGCGCCTGATAGGTGAAGCTGGCGCTAAACGCGCTGGTAACCGAGGTTGGAGGGATATAAGACACTGTAGTGCCGTCGGTAGACACAGTGCCCTGACCCGTGGTTGGCTGTGTCAGGTTGACCACAGTTAGCGGCGTATTGCCCTCTGGATCGCTGTCATTGGCGAGTACGGCTATGGTCAGCGGAATGCCAAGCGTTGCGGCATTGTCATTAACTGCTATGGGGGCTTGGTTTGCACCCACAGTGACAGTGACGGTTGCCGGCTCAGAGAGGCCGCCGCGGCTATCTTGCGCCCGATAGGTAAAGGTCGCGACTAAGGGCGCGTTATTGGTGGTGGTGGGCGGTGTATAGACCACGGAAGTACTGCCATTCAGCGCGACACTGCCTTGTCCGACGGCGGGTTGAGTCAGTTGCACTACGCTGAGCGGGGTATCACCGTCTGGATCGCTGTCGTTAGCCAGCAGCTGCAATGTTAGCGGTACGCCCATAGTGGTAGTACCGCTGTCTGGCTGAGCCAGAGGTAATTGATTGTCGGGCGTAGCAGGAGCGCTACCCGTAACAGTCACTATCTCTGTATCCCTGCCGCCTGCGGCGGATTGAACCGTGATGCTGGCAGGAGGCTGGCTCAGATCAGATATGATCAATGTCTGCAGGTTAGAAGATTTGCTCAACCTACCGAAGCCGGTGGCCACCAGATCCGGTACCTGAATTTCATCGCTGGATGTCGCCTCTATACGCAGTGTGTGGTCGTCCCATGAATAGGTAGCGCTATTGATTTTGACGATATCAATCAATCCACTGGACAGCGAGCTGGGTTGCGTTGCTCCGGTGGGGTTGCTGGCGGTTACCACGATTAAGTTGGGCAGCTCTGTCGCATGAGGGTGTTGCACGAAGAAGCGGCCGTTGTTGTCCGATATAAGATCGGTCTGACAGGGTGACGTGCCACCCACCAGCGCCAGGGTCTCGCGAAAGCACACCTCAGCATCGGTTGCCGAGCTGGCAAAAACTTCGATTCGTGTCTGTACTGCGGTACGTTGGTAGCTGGCGCGTTCGATGGCCAGCGGAGTCGATGGGCTGGAATCACGCACTTTGCCGGCAAGGGTGAATTGATTGTTTTCTATTATCCCCGCCGGCCCCTCGATGCGTACAAAGTTGGTATTAAAGGGGCTGCCAGTAACCAGCTCGGTCAGGTTGGGATTGCCGATAAAAGTTTCTACTACTCCGGTTTCCGGATTGGTCGCGGTGTAGGGGGCATTCTGACTTTGCAGGAAGGGGCCTATGTCTCCTGCGAGCGCGCCAGTGAAGTCGCCTGGCGTACCAATACCTATATCACGGGTTATATTGATAGCGCGTCGCCCAGGAGTGGTGACTTCGACGGTCTCGACACCATAAGGATGAGTGACTGTGTAGGTACCCGCCACTGGCACCGAGGCGCGGATACGAATACGGGCAAAGCCCACCTGATCGCCTGCGCTAGGGGTTTCTGTAGCGAAGGCCGCTTCCAGAGCGGCGACATACACCTCTAGCTCATAGCCGGGGACTGCGGCTTCGGGGATGGAGGTCTCGGCCAGAAACCAGAACAGCTCGCCGGGCCAGTTGCCTGGAAAAACGAGAGGGTCGGCATCGTTAAATACTCCAGGTTCGGGAATTAAGGTACACATGTAGGCGCCGGCAGCCCCCCCGCTAACGGCTTTAGATCTGCACAGCTCAAGTTGCAAATCGTTATCGTCCTGATACCAGAGCGGAAAACCGCCGGAGTTAGGCGTGTAGGGACCAGGGTCAACCGCCGACAGCTCGGCCTGGGCCGGACCGGCGGTGGCGACGAGCAGCCCTAGGGGAGTGATGATGTATTTTGTCCATTTGTTCATGATGCCTCCTGGCTCACTGGATGCTTAGGGCTGAATAATGACTTCTTCGAGATCACTGCCGCCATGTTCCGACTCCACCCTGATTTGTGCAGGGGGAATGGGCGTGATGTTGGTCGACAGAGACTTGATCGATCCGGATCCTGTGAGGGTGCCGATAGTGTCTCCGTTGCTGGTGACGGTCAGTGTCGGTGAGGTTGTTTCGTCGGTGCTGCTGGCCGTGATGGTGATCATGCTGTTAGCTAGGCTGTACTCGGCGCTGTGGATCTGCACCAGATCGACTAAGGGCGTAGTGACTGTGGTTGCCGTACTGTTGGGGATGGCAAGCTGGTTGTCGACAGTCAGGCTCAGAGTTGCGGGCAGGGTGGGATTGGTGCTCGATTGTCCGTACCAGTTGCCGGTGGTGTTGGCTTCGGTCATCTCTAGGCTTAGGTTGGATGAATCCGTAAAGCTGGCGCTAGCCGGCGGTGGTGGGGCTTGCAAAAACACATCTTGCTGGGCAACCACACCGTTATCCCCGTTCTTGCGGGAGTAGGTGGCGCGTTCGACCAAGGCGGGTGTGGCTAGAGCAACGGTAGACAGCTTGCCTGTTACGGCGAACAGCTTGGTGCTTAAGTCGATGCCCCCTGGGCCTTGAATGCGAATGAAGTTGGTATTGAAGGGGCTGCCAGTGACTTCTTCCAGCAGATTGGGATCACCGATAAAGCTTTCCACTAGGCCGGTGTCTGGGTTGGTTTCGCTATAGGGCCCGTTTACGCTGCGCAGAAATGGTCCCACATCACCGGTCAGGGCTCCGTTATAGGTTTTGGGAGTGCCAATGCCGATATCGCGGGTCATGTTAATGGCCCTTCCACCCGCTACATCAACCTCGAAAACTTCAACGCCATAAGGGTGGGTGACTATGTAAGTACCTGCGGTGGGCACATCGACCCGAATACGAATACGGGCAAAGCTGACTTGATCCCCTTCAACCACTTCCTCGGCGGCGAAGGCGGCTTCTAGGGCCGAAATGTAGGTCAAATCGATACCCGAGGCGGCATCCACTATGCTGGCATCACCGGTAAACCAGAAGGCTTCGCCCGGAAAGTTAGTGGGAAAATTGACCGCTTGAGTAGTATCGAAACCCGGCTCGGGTAGCAGGCCACACATATAGGAGGGCGCGCCCGCAGCCCCCGGGGCGCGCGAGCTAATTGCCTTGGACAGGCACAGGTCGAGTACCCGACCGTGTGTATCTTGATACCAAGCGGCAAAGCCTCCGTTTACCTGCAGATAAGGCCCAGGGTCTACATCATTAAGTGCCGCCTGCGCCGACTGGCTTGCCACCATCATAAGTAGCAGCGAGGTAGCCGTATTCACTTTAATGTTCAGCATTTGTTATTCCTCCGAGCATAAATGGCGCCCCTCATCCTTGTGTCTGGCTCAACCGCAAAGAGGCTTCAAGCATAAGGAGCAATATTCATACCACTCTTGTTTTTTGGCGAAAACGGTGCTGGAACTGGGTATTTCCGCTAGTCGGTATGTATTTACGTCAACTAAATTTGGGGAAATATGCCCAAGTTCGGGGAATGGGTGGGCTTTTTGGGGTATTTGGTGGGAAAAGGGGAAACGTCTAAAATATCGCGGCATAGAGTCTTGCTGGCCTTGATTTAATCAGCGATGTGTTTAGCAACGTCTGCTTAAAAAGTGCTACATGCACACCTTTTACAGTGCTATGTTCACAATAAAATAGACGGCTGCCGGACACACCTTACTCTTACTTTATGAGTGAAATTCTGAATGTGGCAGTGAGCGATAACCGTTAAAGATGCAGCGACCAATATCCACCTGACTGTAGCCAGCAGTGTGCTCGTCTTGAGTGTTATTTTTTATAACCCAGCTAGGCCTTTTTTCAAGTAGGTATATATCTACGTTTAATACCGGATAACCTCAGCGACTTTCACCGAGCAAGCACGTCGAGGTCACGTTTTAGCTGACATATTCTGCCAGTAAAAAATAGTGTCAACAGCTAGGGGCAGAGCAACGAATATGTCATCATATGGTCATATTGTTGCTAACGACAGGGAAGGCGAGCTACATATAGCAGCGTAAAACCATTCAACTTGAGTACTGACTGTGATGATTTCTAATTTAATTAAAGCCGTTGTGCTAGCCAGCTCATTTTTGGCCGGATACGGTCATGCAGCAACTACGCCCGTACCCTCACCAGCGAAAAAAGACACAGCTCAGCAAGTGCTTGCCGCAGGCAGTGCGTTAGTCGTAGATTTGGAAACAGATGAAGTTCTCTATGCTAGCAATGAGAATTTTGTGGCCCCCATTGCCTCTGTGACCAAGTTAATGACGGCTATGGTTGCCATTGATGCGCAGCAGTCTCTCGATGAAAAACTGCCTATTATCATTAGTGATACGACCGAGATGCAGGGTGTGTTTTCGCGGGTGCGCCTCGGTAGCGAGCTTAGTCGCCGTGATTTATTGCAGATCATGTTAATGGCTTCGGAAAACCGCGCTGCCGCCAGTTTAGCGCACCATTATCGTGGCGGGCATGCGGCTTTTATTCAAGCCATGAATAACAAGGCGCAAGCTCTGGGTATGCAGCATAGCGCCTTTGCTGAACCGACGGGATTATCCGAAAATAACGTGTCCAGCGCCCATGATTTAGTGTTGCTGATCAAAGCGGCTCGTGACTACCCGCTGATCCGCCTGTTCAGTACCACGGATGAGAAAACCATCGCCTTTACTAAACCCAATTACACCCTTGGTTTTCGTAATACTAACGCCTTGGTGCGCAAAGATAATTGGCATATTCAGCTAAGTAAAACCGGTTTTACCAATAGTGCAGGGCATTGCTTGGTGATGAGCACCGAAATGAATCAACGGCCAGTGGCGTTTGTGGTGCTGGATGCCTTTGGTAAATATACTCACATGGCCGATGCCAATCGTCTAAAAAGATGGTTAGAAACCGGCACGGTAACACCCGTACCGGCAGCGGCACTGGACTACAAAAAAGCCAAGCAGCAGGAGCGCCAAAAACAGGCTTTAGTCCGTCAGTAACCTGTACTCGCTGCTTATCAGCAGGGTATTAGCTGTTATCTATGATCACCTTGAGTGCTTGCTCTTTTGCAGCATTGCCAAATACTTCATAGGCGCGCATCAGCTCATTAAAGGGGAATCTGTGGGTGATAAGCTCGGCGGGCTTTAATTTACCCGACTGCACGTTTTTCAGCAGCATGGCGGTGGTGTTAGTGTTTACTAAGCCGGTGGTGAGGGTAATGTTTTTAATCCACAGCTCTTGCAACTGCAAATCCACACTACTGCCATGTACACCTATGTTTGCTATGTGGCCGCCTGGGCGGACCACGCTCTGGCAGAGATCAAAGGTCTCCGGTACGCCGACGGCTTCCATCACCACATCGACCCCGTCTTTGGTCATGGCCTGCAGCTCTGCCACCGCATCTTGAGTGGCACTGTTTATGATATGAGTGGCGCCAAAAGTTTTAGCCATAGCGAGGCGTGAGTCGTCAACGTCCACCATGATAAGCTGAGCCGGTGAAAAGAACTGTGCCGTTAATAGGGCTGCCATACCTATCGGTCCGGCCCCTATAATAGCGACCGTATCACCGGGTTTGACCGCGCCATAGATCACGCCTATTTCAAAGCCGGTAGGCAAAATATCACTCAGCATTACCAGCGCTTCTTCATCGGTACTCTCAGGGACATGATACAGGCTGTTATCCGCATGCGGGATGCGGACATATTCAGCCTGAGTACCATCAATTAAATGACCTAAAATCCAACCGCCATCTTCACAATGAGCGTAAAGTTGTTTTTTACAGTAATCACATTTACCACAGGCGCTTATGCAGGAGATCAGTACGCTATCGCCTTTCTTAAAACGGGTAACGCCAGTGCCAACCTCAGCTACGATACCTACACCTTCGTGACCAAGAACTCTACCTTTAGTGACTGTCGGCACATCCCCTTTTAAAATATGCAGGTCGGTGCCGCAAATCGTGGTTTTCACGATTTTTACAATGGCATCTGTGGGGTGTAACACTTTTGGGGTAACGACTGTGGTCAGTGATTTAACACCTGGGCCGCCATACACCAAAGCCTGCATTTTTTCTGGCATCGTCATGATAATCCCTCGTTACATCCTTATTTCAAGCTATCGAACAGGCGCACTTAGTCATCAGATTATGCGCGCCCTGCGTATGCTCTAACACTAGTCACTATCCTATAACATGCAATCAGACTCATTTTTAACAGTGATAACATTTTTAACTGTGATAACTGTGCTTGTCGGTGCCCCCTCAGCGATACGGCTGCTGACTATGTTGAAGCATTTATTGTGTCCATTTTTGCCTGTTCTGTATCTTTAGTCGTTGTTCGAGATAAGGGTGTTCTCTTGGCTCCTATTATTTTGCTTAAATAACCAACATCTGAGTATCTAGGCTTAATCAGTAAGTATTTTGATTTAAAATTACTTCAACGTTTTAATTTAATTAGCTATTTTTTATATTGCTTGTATTAAACGGTTGTTCGTTTGCAAGCTGTGCCAACTGGACTAGCCTTAATAAGCGGTATAAAAATTACGCATTATAAATTGTACACAACCGATGCGTATCTTCGATTGTGTCGTTAAGGAGATTATTATGTTAGCCAGAGAAAAGAGCTGTATTCTACAAAAAGGCGCTGACTTTAACGTTAATGTTAGGGTTCACCCTTGCTGCACTATTGAGATTGAAATTCCCGAGCAGAGTCAGTACTTGAGCCCAAGCCTAGAGCAGTTGCAGTTTAAGCTGTGTAACCAAGGCATGATGTTAGTGGTTGATCAAGACGACGCAGAAAATGAACTGCATCAAGAACTGCTTTTGTCGCGTGAAGATGCGATGGAGTTGTGCAAAATGATTAACGAAGTCGTTGAGGAGCATGAAGAATTAATGTCGAACCTGTAAATAATTATGGGTAACTGCCCATTTGTTAAAGGTGATCGTCTAGGCGATCACCAAGTTCTAGAATTAAACGATTGAGCGCAGGTTTTAAATTCCTAATCGGCATGGTTCATTTCTTCGCCGCCTGAACGATAGCTAAATAATCGACTTTCATCGCAGAGTTATCGCTAGGAAGCCGCTTGCTACGTATCGTGGCTTTGCGTATTAGGCTGTTCAGGGACTCGATAGCATTGGTGGTGTAGATGACCTTTCTGATTAGCATTCGCAGGTTATCCCCATGGCTATTCCAAGAGCGAGAAATTCGGGCGACGTACATAGCTTGATTGATCACACGTTTATCTTGGCGGATGTTGAGCACAATGCTGTCAAGATAGGCGATGGGATAAACCGCATCTAAAGGCCATCTTTTCGCTAAAGCAGATACCTCTTATTTTGCTCTCTACCTCTTCCTGTGGCGAAAATTTAATATCTGTTTGCTCTGCATTGCCCACAGCGCTGCGCGCATAAAAAAGGCGCTTGTTATACAAGCGCCTTATGTAAGCTATTTGGCTAAGTTTAGATGATGCAGTCGATAAAGTACTCTGTTCGGCCTTGCTGCTCTTCGGCCACTAAACCATGAATATAGGTTTCAAACCCAGGGAAGCGATTATTGAATTCTCGCGCAAATTTCAAGTAGCTAATAATGGTGTCATTAAACACCTCACCTGGGATCAGCAGTGGAATTCCAGGTGGATACGGTGCGACCATCACAGAGGTAGTGCGGCCTGATAGCTTGTCGATCGGCACGCGCTCCACTAACTTGTGCGCCATCTTGGCAAAAGCATCTGCGGGCTTCATGGCTGGGATCAAGTCTGACAAATACATTTCGGTTGTCAGTTTAGCGACGTTATTTTCTTTATAAATCTGATGAATTTGGTCGCACAAGTCACGCAAGCCCACTCGCTCATAGCTAGGGTTACTTTGAATAAACTTCGGTAATACCTTCCACAAAGGTACGTTGTTGTCGTAATCGTCTTTAAACTGCTGTAACTCGGTCACCATACTGTTCCAACGACCTTTGGTGATGCCGATGGTGAACATGATAAAGAAGGAATACAGGCCAGTTTTTTCGATAACGATGCCGTGCTCTGCTAAGTACTTAGTAACCACCACGGCTGGCATGCCGCTGTCTGAGAAGTCACCTTCCATATTTAAGCCAGGCGTTAAAATTGTGGCTTTGATAGGATCCAGCAGGTTAAAGCCGGGCTCTACTTCGCCAAAGCCATGCCAGCTTTCACCGGCGTGCAGCATCCAAGCATCGCGATCATCGAGACCATGGTCGGTTAAGTCGTCGGGGCCCCACACCTTAAACCACCAATCGCTGCCATATTCATCGCCAACTTTGCGCATGGCTCGTCTAAATTCCAAGGCTTCCGATAATGACTCTTCTACCAAGGCGGTGCCGCCCGGCGCTTCCATCATGGCCGCGGCCACATCACAAGAAGCGATAATGGCGTATTGTGGGCTGGTGGACGTGTGCATCAGATACGCTTCGTTAAACACATCGCGGTCTAGAATATTTTCAGTGCCATTTTGTACCAATATTTGTGAGGCTTGTGATAATCCCGCCAGCATTTTGTGGGTCGACTGAGTCGAGAAAATCATCGACTTTTTACAACGCGGACGATGTTCGCCTATGGCGTGATAGTCACCATAAAAATCGTGGAAGGCCGCATGGGGTAACCAAGCTTCATCGAAATGCAGGGTTTCGATTTCGCCATCAAGCAGATTTTTGATCTCTTCAACGTTATACAAGATGCCATCGTAAGTGGACTGAGTAATGGTCAACACTCTTGGCTTAAGATCGGGGTTTTTCGCTAATAGCTCACGGCAGAAAGGATTGGCGAGCATTTTTTCACGAATGCGTGCCGGCTCAAACTCACTGCGTGGAATAGGACCAATAATGCCGTAATGATTGCGGGTTGGCATCAAAAACACAGGTACCGCGCCTGTCATCATGATGGCGTGCAAAATCGACTTATGGCAATTACGGTCTACGACGACGATATCGCCGGGTGCAACTGTGGAGTGCCAAACAATTTTGTTTGAAGTGGAAGTGCCGTTAGTCACAAAGTACAAATGATCGGCGTTAAAAATACGTGCCGCATTGCGCTCACTGGCGGCCACGGGACCCGTGTGATCCAGCAACTGGCCCAGCTCGTCGACCGAGTTACACACATCGGCGCGCAGCATATTTTCACCAAAAAACTGATGGAACATTTGTCCGACCGGTGATTTTAAAAATGCCACGCCGCCCGAGTGACCAGGGCAATGCCAAGAGTAAGAGCCATCTTGGGCATAGTGAGTGAGCGCACGAAAGAAGGGCGGCGCTAGGCTGTCTAAATAGCTTTTGGCTTCACGAATAATGTGGCGCGCCACAAAGTCTGGTGTGTCTTCGTGCATGTGTATAAAACCGTGCAATTCACGTAAAATCGCGTTGGGAATATGGCGCGCGGTGCGGGTTTCACCATACAGATAAATAGGAATATCAGGATTGCGATGGCGGATTTGCTCGACGAAGCGATGCAATTGATCCAACACCAGTGCGGCTTCTTCTGGGCTGCCGGCCAGCTCTTCATCATCAATCGATAACACAAAGCCTGCGGCACGACTTTGTTGCTGTGCAAACGAGGTTAAATCACCGTAACTGGTGTATCCCACCACATCCATACCGGATTTTTCGATGGCGGCTGCCAGCTCACGAATACCTGAGCCACTGGTGTTTTCGGAGCGAAAGTCTTCATCAATAATGATGATGGGAAAATAAAAGCGCATCGCATTTCCTTTGGTTGCAGGACGTGCCGGTATCGGACGTTCCGGTAAAGAAGCTCGCTAGCCGAGCGGGTACTGTGGCCATTCTACTGTTTCATTTGCGAGCTGACAAAAATGCTTATCTTGAATGGCTTATTAAATGAGATAAGTCAGCTTAGGCGCATAGCTCTGGGCTGGAAATATAGAGGCTCAACAGGCACTATGCGAGGTCATATCGCTATCTTGGTGTTCTTCTCCATGCAAAGAATAATGAAAGTCTCTGTCTGGCTATTAGGTTTGGCGTTGCTCTCTGGGTGTGCCACGTCACCGCCGCGCAATCCGGAAAATATCTGCGCCATCTTTAAAGAACATAAAAGTTGGCATAAATCAGTCGAAAAATCCCGTAAAAAATGGGGTGTGCCTGCACACGTGACCATGGCGGTTATGTATCAAGAAAGTAGCTTCAAACATGATGCCCAGCCGCCGATGCGCTATTTTTTGTTCATTCCCCGTGGTCGCGCCTCCGATGCCTACGGCTATGCACAGGCTAAAAAAGCCACTTGGGCCGACTACCAACGCGAAAGCGGTAACGGTTGGGCCAGTCGTAGCGACTTTGATGATGCTGTAGATTTCATGGGCTGGTATATGAGTAAAACCAGCAAGATTAATGGCATATCTAAATGGGATGCTTATAACCAATATTTAAATTATCACGATGGTTGGGGCGGCTACCGCCGTGGCACCCATAACAAAAAAGGGTGGTTACTCAATGTTTCACGCAAAGTGGATAACAGATCTAAGCGCTACGCTGAGCAATACTGGCAGTGTAAAGATGATTTAAATAAAGGCTGGTTTTGGTGAAGAGTGAAGGGTAATCGGTGAAGAGGACGAGATAACACCAGAACTACAGAAAACACACTGCACCTGAAGTCTGAGTGTTTTCCTCTTCACCCTTCACCCTTTATTCTTCACAATCTAAAGCGGCCGCTTGCGCTAAATACTTCGCCATTTCGGCTGGTGGTACCATGCCGCCGCCGGTGGCCCACACCAAATGATGGGCTCGGCCTAAGCGCTCGGGCGTTAAGCCCAGACGTTGTAGATAGCCCTCGTCTTCTATTAGTCGCCAAGGGCCGGGCATGCCAGCCAGCGCTGAGGGCTCAAGTTGAATGCCTTCTTGTGCGTTTAATAAGCCTAGCCATGACAACATCTCCTCATCACTCAAGGTATAAAAACCATCGAGCATAGGCGACATAAGGCGGCCGACGAAGCCGGAAGGGCGGCCTACCGCTAAGCCATCGGCGGTGGTGAGATTGTCTATGCCTAAATCCTGCACCGAAATTTGATCGTGTAAGCCTGTGTAAACGCCGAGTAGCATGCAAGGGGAGTGAGTGGGCTCGGCAAAGATACAGTGCACAGCATCACCAAAGGCCAGCTTTAAGCCAAAGGCTACGCCACCTGGGCCACCGCCTACGCCGCAAGGTAAATACACAAACAAAGGATTAGCACGGTCAATCATAATGCCCGCTTGCTCAAGTTGGGCTTTAAGGCGTTCGCCAGCGACTGCATAACCTAAGAATAATTGCACAGAATTCTCATCGTCCACAAAATGGCAATAAGGATCGTCTGCCGCCTGAGCGCGCCCGGCTGCGACCGCCACCGAATAGTCGCTGTTATATTCCACTACCGTTACACCGTTTTCGCGAAGCAGCGCTTTTTTCCACGCTCTGGCATCCGCCGACATGTGCACGCTAGTTTGAAAGCCAAGCTTGGCGCCTATCATGCCGATCGAGAGCCCCAGGTTGCCGGTAGAGCCTACGGCGATTCGGTATTGACTGAAAAACGTGCGAAAGGGTTCACTGTGTAACTGAGCATAATCATCGGTTCTTTGCAGTAAACCGGCTTTAAGTGCCAGCTTTTCGGCGTGTTGCAACACTTCATAGATGCCGCCGCGCGCCTTAATGGAGCCTGAAATAGGCAGCAAGTTATCCATTTTCAGCCACAGCTCACCAGTTAGGTTCGTTTGGAATTGTTCATTCAAAGCCTGCTGCATGCGCGCAATGGGCTGAATGGGCGACTCTAAGCGACCTTGGCTGGTGGCGGTTTCGGGGAAGGCGACGCTAAAGTAAGCGGCAAAGCGATCCAGTCGCTGACTCGCATCTTGCACGTCATCGGCAGTCAGGCCCACGGCTGTGAGTGCTTGCTCGGCGGGTAAGCGTTCTGGGTTAAACCAACTGACGGGGCGCAGGGCTACCAGTTGATCCAATAAAGGATATGCCTGGCAGAGTTCACTAATGGCCTCTGGTGAATAGCGAGGATGAGAAATCATGTCGTTAAGTCCTAAAAGTGGGCTGAGCACGCTTTAGTATATCAGTCTCTTGTGTCAAGTTGGGCCATCAAGCACAACGCAGGCCTATAGGCCTGCGTTGTGGGGGTAATGCTTACTTAGTGTTGGCATCAACTTTCGATATTAAGCATTATTTTTTGATTTTTTGTTCGGCAAAGTAGGCTTTAGTTAACCTAAATACCACAGGGCTTAATAACGCCAAGGCAATTAAGTTAGGAATGGCCATCATGGCATTGAGGGTATCCGCTAGCAGCCAAATAAACTCTAACGATTGCGTCGCGCCTATGGGCAGCGCCAATACCCAAAGTATGCGAAACGGCAATATAGCTTTAACGCCAAACAAGAACTGTACACATTTTTCGCCGTAAAAACTCCAGCCTAAGATGGTGGTGAAAGCAAAAATGGCTAAGGCTAGCGAGACTATGTATTCCCCACCCGGTATGGAGGTAGAAAAAGCCAGTGCTGTGAGTGAGGCACCGGTTTCACCGCTGGTCCAGCTGCCGGTGACCACAATCGCAAGTCCCGTGATAGAGCAGACGATAATGGTGTCGATAAAGGTGCCCAGCATGGCAATTAAGCCCTGACGTACTGGGCTGTCAGTTTTGGCTGCCGCATGTGCAATAGGCGCACTACCCAGACCGGCTTCGTTAGAAAATACGCCTCGTGCCACACCAAAACGAATCGCCATCCATACGGCGGCACCCGCAAAACCACCTTGGGCGGCTACCGGCGTAAAGGCGTGTTCAAATATGGTGCCAAACGCGGCGGGCAAGGCGGAAGCATTAACGCCCAACACCACAATACCCGCCACAAAATAGGACACTGTCATTAGCGGCACTAGCTTACCGGCCACTTCAGAGATCCAACGAATACCACCGATTAATACTAAGCCTACCAACACCATCATCACCAGGCCGGTGGTGGTGTGAGAAAAGCCAAATGAACTGCTGAGGGCATCTGCTACCGAGTTGGCTTGTACCGTATTACCAATACCAAAGCCGGCTAAACCACCGAAGATGGCGAACGCCACCCCTAGCCAAGCCCATTTTGGGCCTAAGCCATTTTTGATGTAGTACATGGGGCCACCCACGTGGTTACCCAGTGAGTCGGTTTCGCGAAAGTTTACCGCACACACGGCTTCTGAATATTTGGTGGCCATGCCCACTAGGGCCGTCATCCACATCCAAAACAAGGCGCCCGGGCCGCCTAAGAAAATAGCGGTGGCCACACCCGCAATATTACCTGTACCTATGGTGGCCGCCAGTGAGGTCATCAAGGCATTAAACGGTGATATTTCACCGCTGCCCGCTTCTGTTTTAGTAAATAGTAATTTAAAGCCGGTACCCATTTTACGAATCGGCATAAAGCCCATACGAAGTTGCAGATACAAACCTAGGCCTAAAATACCCACCAGCATGGGCACACCCCATACCACGCCATTAATCGCCGTTAATTGATTGGTTAGCCATTCCATGAGTTCGACTCCATTGTCGTTTGTATTATTGTTATTTTTTATTAACTATTAACTTAACAACTAGTTAACCCGTTATTTTCTGATTAGCCTAGAGGGTAAAGTGAGAAGTGCGCGCTAGCTTCATGTTTCGGATGGAACTATAAAAAAAGTTTGTAATAACCGTCGGCAATGAGCTATGACGGCCTTATGACCGCTTAATTGCCATTCTTTGGTTATCTGTTTGGCTACCATCGACGGTTCGCAGCCATGGGTGAGCAAGGCGTTGAGCAGTTGCAGCTGGGTGCTTGATAACGGCGTGAGAGGCGCATTACTGGCAATAAAACGCGCTAAGGCCGCCCAGTCGGATATTAAGTCTCTGTGATAAAAGGCAAAATCATGGGCGATTTGCCGATCCAGTTCGGGGTTATGGCGGGCGGGCAGCAAACGCAAGGCCTGATACAGTGCGGCTTGTTCGTGACTGAGTGCCGCTGTTTGGCGATAGCCGTGCACATTGGCACTAAATTGCCCCTGCCAGTGCGGAAGAATTTTTTTAGCCGCCACTGAACTTGGCCACAGTAGCATTACAGCTTGCAGGCCACTGACGGTATCTCGGCTTTGGCCGACCCGCACCGGGCAAAAGTGATTGGCTTGCCAAAATGCTAACAACTCAGGACTGGCACCAAAGCTGGCGCCAAGAAAGTCCCCATTAAGTGCCGCTTGCTGGCTTTGCTCTTGTAACCAAGCGATAAGCTGGCGGCCTAATCCGCTGTGTTGGCAACTCGGATGCACGACGATGCGCATGATCCTATGATAACGAAACTGACAAGCCTCAATTAAGCCGCCGTGAAAAGCCAAAGACTGCGCGAGCAAATGGCCGCGCGGTCGGCGTTGACCGCGCCAAATCGCTAAACTTAGCTCATCCGTCAGCGGATAACGCTGGGTCTGCCCCTCTGCTATTAACAGCGCCACTGCCAGCGGTATTTCTTGGCGAAACATTACCGCCAGCTTTAGCTCAGGCGCATCTAGGAGCTGGCGCAAATCACTGGGGCTGGTTTGATAGTGGGCCAAGGTCAGTAGGCCAAACACTTGGTTTAATAAGACTTCATTTTGGAGTAATTCAGTTTGGGTGACCCAGCGGATTTGCAGCGCGCCCTGAGTGGCAGGTAAGACGGCGATGGCATTGAGGGCCAGCAGTTGATACAGCAAAGGCTCTAAAGGATCCGTGGTGCTCCAGCGCGCGGGGAGATCTAGGTGTACTTTTCTGGTTTGCGGATGCATCTGTAACAACTGCGGCTGAAACTTTAACTGAAAGCCCAAGCCCGTGCCCTCATAGCCATGCTCTGTGCTGGCAAACACACAGCAGTAATGGCGGGCCAAGTTGAGTAATAGTGCCACCGGAATAGCGGCCGCTTCATCAATCAATAATACATCGGCCGCTGGGCGCGCTATTAAGAGCGCATCAGGTGCCAGAAAAGACAAAGGCGGTATGCAGTGGGCTTGTACTTGAGTGACCGCTTGAGGGCTGGGTGCGGTGAGCAATACCTTCAAGCCGGCTTTAATTAAACGAGCCGCGGCCAAGCCCAATAAGCTGGACTTACCGCGGCCACGGTCGGCGGTCAATACTACCGGCTCTTGCCTGCGGGCGCCGGACAAGATAACGGCCAAGGCATGGCGTTGCTGATTATTTAAGCAGCCTTGGGCGTCTGGGCGCACTTGCCAAGGGATTGTGTAGTGCAGCCTTGGCAATATCGGAAACGCAGTATTTTGCGCCCAGTGCAGCACTTGGGTATCTTGCGCCAATAGCCGAATAAAGCGGCTTAAAAAACCACTATGCAGATCCTGCGCTTGCTCGGGCTCGGCCACGTAGCGTACCAGATCAGGATCTGGGTAGGCCGGCCAATGTGCCAAAGGCGGGCAGAGCAAGATTAATATGCCACCGGCTTTGACCGTGCCGGCTACCGCGCCCAAGGCATCGGGATGCAAACCGCTAAAGGCGTTAAACACCAGGGCTCCGACTTCTTGGCCTAACCGCGTTTTAAACTTAGAGAGTGGCGTGGTGGGCGTCACTGAGTCGGCTTGCCCCAGCCAGAGCGTATCTGGCTGAGACTGAGTAAGCAGCTTAGCGTGAGTGATGGCCCATTCGTGCTCGCCGGCGAGCACGAATAACCGCCGTTCGCCGCACAAACGCAACAGTTGGCGCCAGTGTTGCCAGTCAGCTAGGTTCTGTGTCGTCAGCGCCATGCCCGTTAGCTCCATGTCCGTTAACCTCATGTCCGTTAACCCCATATTAGTTAACGGGCCTTCAATTAAAGAGCCGTCCGCTATGTTCGTCGATCACGCGTTTGGCTTTGGCCACCATTAACTCGGCGGCTTGCTCGGCTGAGGGCAGCATGTCGGCGCGCACTAGGGCATAGCTGTGCTCTGTGCCATCTATGACTTGAGTGATGTGGCCATTGATTCGATATTGGCCGCCCTCGGCCAGTGGCTCTGGATGTATGTCGTAGCCTTGATAATTAACCACCGCAAAGCCCGTACTGGCGGCACCCGCACTGATGGCGATGGCGTTGCTAGTTGAGCCAGTAAGCCAGTTTTTTAACCAGTTAAACATACGCATGACTCTAAATTTAGGAGGAGAAGGCAGGGTTAGGTGTGGGCACTGATGTTTTCTTTGGTGGGCACTGGCGGCTTAAAGCCGACAGCTGCCGTAGGCCATTATTTTCTGATATTTAAGATGGTGTCAGTACCTAAAGTGACGACACCGCTGGATTTAATCAGCTCTTTAAGATCATCCATATTGGAAATGATCACCGGCGTTAAGGTGGACTTGGCCTTGGCTTCCAGCAGGCCTAAGTCGAACTCGATAATTACCTCACCGGCTTTTACGGCTTGGCCCTCTTGGGCTATGCGTCTAAAACCTTCGCCTTTCAGCTCCACGGTATCGATACCAATGTGGATAAACAGCTCTAAGCCTGAGTCACTGTTCATGGCAAAAGCATGATTAGTCTCAAAAATTTTACTGATCACCCCATCGCAAGGGGCCACAACGCTATTGCCACTGGGCTTGATGGCGATACCATCACCAACAATTTTTTCCGAAAACACCAGATCGGGCACCTCTTCTAAGGCGACTAACTCACCGGAGAGGGGGGCGAGTAGCGTAATGCGGGCTTGATTGGCGGACTCGTCAGACACCATTTTTTTTAATTTATTGAACAGACTCATTCTCTAGGCTCCCTGCAGTAATGAGTGGCGATGATAACAGACGAACTTGCACAAGAGAAAACGCGAAAAAAATGACGCCCTCTTAGTGAAAGAGGGCGTCATTGAGTGCAGCGCTTTATGTTATGCCTGTGCGCGGTAAACTCACTTAGCACAAAGAGTGTGCATGAACTTAAGCTGGCAGCTCTTGTTCGGTAAATATGCCTTGGAACAAAGCCGTACTTAAGTAGCGCTCGCCGGAGCTTGGCAAAATGACCACTATGGTCTTGTTAGCAAATTCAGGTAATTCAGCCAAACGGTTGGCGGCGACCACGGCGGCGCCTGAGCTGAAGCCGGCCAAAATACCTTCGTCTTTCATCAGGCGGCGCGCCATGTCGATGGCATCTTCACTGCTCACTTGCTCAACGCGATCCACCAAAGACAAGTCTAAGTTGCCAGGAATAAAGCCAGCACCTATGCCTTGGATCTTATGGGGGCCGGGTGTCAACGGCTCGCCGGCTAAGGCTTGAGCGATAACAGGCGATTCAACGGGTTCAACGGCAACCGTGATCACGGCTTTGCCTTTGGTGTTTTTCAAGTAGCGAGACACGCCGGTTAAGGTGCCGCCTGTGCCCACTCCAGACACAAACACATCCACTTCGCCGTCTGTGGCATCCCAAATTTCAGGGCCGGTAGTCTTTTCGTGAATTTCTGGGTTAGCCGGGTTATTAAACTGCTGCAGCAGCACAAATTTTTCTGGTGCGCTGTCTCTGAGCTCCATGGCCTTTTCGATGGCGCCTTTCATGCCTTGGGCACCCTCGGTCAGTACGATATTTGCGCCCAGTGCTTTTAACAGTTGGCGACGTTCCATGCTCATGGTGTTTGGCATTGTCAGGGTAATAGGGTAGCCACGAGAAGCTGCAACAAAGGCTAAGGCGATGCCGGTATTGCCACTGGTAGGTTCAATCAGCTCTTTACCTGGTACTAACTCACCGCGCTTTTCTGCATCCCAAATCATATTGGCGCCAATGCGGCATTTAACGCTGAAGCTGGGGTTACGGCTTTCTATTTTCGCCAGTACTCGGCCTTTGCTAACGCGATTCAACCTTACCAAAGGAGTGTTTCCAATGGTCAGCGAGTTGTCTTCAAAAATCTTGCTCATGTGACTATCCCTATAGTTCGCTAAAATCCAGTTCGCTAACATCATCATTATTGATATGTAGCCAGCTTAACCATTCTATTTAGAATGAGAAATGACAAATTAGAATGAGAAGTGCCAAATTGTTATAACCATAAGTTATTGTAAGATAAAATCATATGCCTTTATTCAAGGTAGATAAAACAGCATGCAGGGAGATTTATTCATAAGTTTGCTACCAAGAGCTCTGTGAGCAAGGTATTGTGGCGTGAGTGGCAGATAATCGTTTCATTAAGGCCAGTCAGCAGCATGATTCAAGGAAAGGGCGGACATTGATATGATGGGCAGCAAGTGGGTAACAGTATGCCGCGTTGCAAGCGGACTTTGGCTATTAGTGTGCTTAACGCAGAGCTACGCTCATGCCGCCGACTGGCAAGATGAACCCTCGGCGCGAGGGCAGTTACATCAATTGGGCTTGGAGCTCGCTTTAGCGGATGTGCACCCAGATCTTACCTTATGGTGGCAGCAAGCCGTGTCTCCTGATACGGCGTCGGATCAAGCGGATGACCGCTTGTTGCTGGGCTTGCAGAGCTTTTGGCGTCACTGGTCAAGCTTGTCTTTTAATGATCGCCAATACCTGCGCACGAGTAAGGCTAAGTTATCCTTTTCTGAGCTTGATAAAACCAATTTACAGCTGGCTGATGAGTCGGGCAGCCTGAGCCAATTAGTGCAACGGCTCACGCCTGGCTATGGGGATCACGAGCAGCTAGCCCAACAATTAACGCGGCTAGTGGCGCTTAAAGAGCAGCCTTGGCCGACCTTACAGAGTGTTACTGTGCGACCCAACGAGCGCCACCTGCAAGTGGTGAGCATTCGCGAACGTCTGCAGCTGTTAGGTGATATGCCAGATACGCCTGAAATTGCGCAGACCACGGTACTCGATGCTACCTTGAATGCCAGCCATCCTGATCAAACGACTGCAGCTGAAACTACTGAACCTGAAACTACTGTGGCCCAGCCCGCATCAACTGAGCTGGAACTGAGCGAGCTTGGCTTCACAGAAGCAGACTTAGTCGCGGCGGGCATGGTCGAGCACGAGCTAAACGCAAGTGCAGAACAGGATCTCGCCTTGTCTAATCCCGCTAACCAGTCCGTGATGCAGGCGTTATCTGGCTCCTCTAATAGTCTTGGCATCTCGCCTACTTTTATCGACCCTGAGCTTTATGATGCGGATTTATTGGCTGGCGTGAAGCGTTTTCAAGCGCGTCATGGCTTAACGGTAGATGGCGTTGTTGGCCCGCAAACCTATGCGTGGCTAAATACCTCGCCGTTAAAGCGCGCGCAGTTGTTAATGCGCAGCATGATGCGCACCTTGATCAGCGATGAATTACCGGCTTCCTATCTGGTAGTGAATATTCCCGAATATTATTTGCGCTTATACCAGAATCAGGCCTTGGTGCTAGAGAGCAACGTGATAGTGGGGCAAAATGCACGCAAAACGCCGGTGATGGCCAGTAAGATCACCAGCGTAGTGTTTAACCCGCCTTGGAACGTGCCGCGCTCCATTCTTACCAAAGACATCTTGCCTAAGTTGTATCGGGATCCGGGTTATTTAGAGCGCCAAGGTTTTGAGGTGCTAGATAGCTCAGGCACTCAGCTTATTTCACGCGAAGAATGGCAAACGCGGTTAGAAGAAGGCGGCGGTTTTCCGTATCGCTTACGCCAACGGCCAGGTCCTGGTAATGCGCTGGGTGCCTATAAGTTTCATTTGCCGAACAACGATGCGATTTATTTGCACGACACCCCTGGCCGTGGCCTGTTTGCGCGTGATAGCCGCGCCTTTAGCTCCGGTTGTGTACGGGTCCAAGGTGCCGAGCAACTGGCCGATTGGTTAGTGGGAGGGCAGTTAAGTAGTAACCGTTTAGCGGCACTTAAATCCACGCCAGAAACCCGTTGGATTAAAGTTAATCAGGCTCTGCCATTATTTATGGTGTATTGGCCCGGTTGGTTAGGCCATGATGGGCAACCGCATTTTCGCAGTGATATCTATGGCTTTGATGCCAGTATTAGCAGCCCCTTTAAAGCCGGTTAACGCCGCTTTCTCGCTAGGCTCAGCGTCGCTGTGAGCGGCTGACTGGGCCTAATGTAGGGCGTTTATCTTAAATAGAAGTTGGTTTTATCGGCGTTTATAGGGTAGTTTCTATACACTTCTTAATGGGTTAAATCTTGATTTTTATCCATTAATGCATGAAAAATTTGCAGTAAATGTAAACAAATAGCGAGTATAAAATGTAAAGCCCCCAGTAGCACAGCCTTTAGCTGAGCCACTTATTTATTCACTGTCAGCCTGTCGAACGGGGCCGTTACCGGCCGGTTCGACTTTTGTTTTGCAGGCGCGAGTAATAAGCACAGGTTCACCGGCTGCTGCATTTTTATTGTTTAAAAAATGAGTTTAGAACTATGTTTGACTTCAAAAGAGAAAAACAGGCCTTAGATCAGCAACACCTTGCACTAACAGCAGACGAATTAACCCAAACATTACCGCAAGGCGTTGCGCGTCGACGTTTCTTGCTGGGTTTAGGTGGCTTAAGTGCGACGGCACTCTTGCCCATGCCCGCCCTTGCCAGCCGTTCGGCACCGGTGCGCAAGCTTAGCTTGCACAGCATTAATACTGGCGAGCAAGTGACCGCCAGTTTCTGGGAAGAAGGGAGCTACCTTAAAGAAGGTTTAAATACCTTAAATCGCGTGATGCGCGATTACAGAGCCGGTGAACAGTCGGAGATAGATCCTAAATTGTTCGACCAGTTATATTTATTACAACACCGTTTAGGCAAGGCTGGGGAGATCCAAATTATCTCTGGGTATCGCTCCCCCAACACCAACGCCATGTTACGCCGTACGTCGAGAGGCGTGGCCAAGAAAAGCTATCATATGACAGGTCAAGCCATTGACTTGCGCATCCCTGGTGTTTCTTTGGCTCAAGTACGCCAAGCCGCCTTAAACATGAAGGTAGGTGGCGTTGGTTATTACCCTAGCTCCAATTTCGTTCATCTAGACACGGGGCCCGTCCGCAGCTGGGTGTAATGATCCACCCATAATGCGGTGGCGCCACAGATGGCAACCGGTATGATCAATAAGTTGATCAGCGGTAAGCTCGAACACAGTGCTACGCTGGCGCCAAAGCCTAAGTTAAGTTGGCGTTTTTCTGCTAAAGCATGGCGCATCACAGCAAAATCAATTTTGTGGTTATCAAACGGATAATCACAATATTGAATGGCCATCATCCAAGCACTAAACACAAACCAAATTACCGGCGCTAGCGTTTGCCCTACCACGGGTACCAAAAATAACAGCAAGCAGCCCAAGGCTCGCGGTAAGTAATAGCTTATTTTATGTATTTCTCTGGCCAGCATGCGCGGGGTATCTTTCAACAGTCCCCACCAGCCCGTATCCGGCAGCGGCGCACCCGTTAGTTTCAGCTCCACTCGCTCGGCCAATAAGCCATTAAAAGGCGCGGCTATCAGGTTAGCTACGCTGGTAAATAGCAACGAAAACACCACCAGCACGCTAATAATGGCCAAGGGCCAGAGCACAAACTTAAGCCACTGCAGATAACTGGGAATGGACTCGTTAAACCAGGCAAAGAGCGTATCCAGTTGCAGATATAAAAAATAAAATGCCCCACCAAACAGCAGCAGATTTACCGCCAGCGGTATCAATACGAACAGCCGTAAATCTCGCTCTGCAATCAGCGACAAACCTCTAACTAAATAATGCGGGCCGCGAGCTAAGTGAGCAGGAGCGGAAGAAGATGCAGACATTAAGGGCTTCCTTGGTAAATAAACAGGCATAGTAGAGGTCAAGTGAGCCGCTGCCAAGTTATGGTGCTGCTTGAACATAAAACGCTGTCTTAGTGGTGCTACAAGTCAATCTTTATCGGTGGCTTGGTCTGTATCATTAGGCCAATAGCGACTGACGGTGCAGTCAGAGTCTGGGCTACGACGCAAATCAGCCGATACAGAGGTGAGGTAATTTTGTACAACTTTATCGGCCGGTGACGATTTGGCGACAATAAAGGCCGCTAGTAAGCGTAAAAATACACAAAATGCGGCTTTTTCTCCATTCCTCACCCAGATGACTCTTGTCAAACCCTGATGGGAAACATACCCTTGTCATTGTCTTCAATAACAGTGCGGCGCCAAGGTGGGCTATTTTTCCTTGCGACGGCGACACGGCTTAACATAAGCAAAAATATTTAGAGAAACGATAATGCAGGATTTGCGAATTATCTTGATCATTCTGGGCGCGGTAGCCATTGCCGCTTTACTGATCCACGGTTTGTGGACCAGCCAGAAAGGACGTCAAAAACCCTTGCGCGATAAGCCGCTTACTAAAGTGAGCAGTAAGACGCCAGACGCCAACGATAGCAAATTCGACGAATTTGACAGTGATGGTATTGGCCGAGTCCGAGTAGTGGGCAACCATCAGGCAGCCTCTTTATCTCGAGATCATGAGATAGAAGATGATTGGCAAATCAGCTCGCATTTTTCGAGCCTGAGTGACGACGCGGATGAGCCGAGCTTAGGTTTGCCGCCGACCTTGTCGACCAGCGTGTTTGCCGAAGACCCTGAAGATGAAGTTAAACCAACTCCCGACTTCGTGGCTCAGCGTGCCGAGCAAAGAAACATTGAAGCTCAAAAAAGAACGGCGGCACTTCAAGGTACAGACGGTGCTCGAGCTTCCCGAGAGCGCAACGCAGGCCAGCCGCCGATGGGTGAAAGCGCCGCTGAGCTGCGTGCCCGTCAATATCGCCAAGGTGAGATTGACCCTCTGTTTGATAATCACGAGCCTGTGGTTGCGCCACCGGCGGATACAGAGCTGGAAACTTATGAACGCGCCGAAAAAGACGTGTATCGTCCCGCGCCTGCGTTTAACCGACCGGCGGCGTCCGTTGCCTCACCATCTCCAGCTAAGGTAGAGCCAGTGGCAGAGCCTATTGCGCCCGAGCCAAACATTGAACCCGAGGCTATTGCCCCAGCCGCGGCCAAGCCCGTCGCTGCCATCACCAAGACGTGGCAAGACGTATATGTGGTTAACTTGATGGCCAAGCCCAATCAAACAATAGCGGGCATAGATTTAATACGCGCCGTGACGCAAGTGGGCTTTATCTTTGGTGACATGGATATTTTTCACCGCTACCAAGGCAGCAGCACGCAAGGTGAGCCATTATTTAGCTTGGCGAATATGGTGAATCCTGGCACTTTTACCCCTGATGCCATGAGTGAATTTACCACGCCGGGTGTCTCTATCTTTATGCAGTTACCTAAGCCGGGTATGGCGAAAAATCATTTTAATATGATGATCCAAGCGGCGGATAATATGAAAGAAGATTTAGATGCGGTATTGCTCGATGGTCAGCGCCAGCCACTAAGCCTTGATTACTTAGTACGTTGCCGCTCCCAGCTCAACGACTTTGACAGTCAAGCCTAGTCGCCTAGTCTGGTATTAGATGCAATAACAGTGCGGCCTAAGGCCGCACTTTTTGTTTAAAGCCGTTAGGCAGGCCTGAAGGGTAAGGCTGAAGGGTAAAGGGTGAGGGGTTAACACCTAACTTTGAGCTAAACCTGAGCTACACCCAAGACATAGGCTTCTGTTAGTTTGTCCTAGCACAGAGCGTGGTAAAATCGCGTTAATTGTTAGGTTGTGTTGTATCGTTTTTTTACGCTTCACTCTTTCCCCATCACACTTTACTTATTACTCAGCGGATTCTTCACATGCCTGATGCTCATAGCCAAGTCCTTGCCTTGCGTAAGCTACTCGAACGTTATAACCAGCAATACTATGTGGCGGATGCGCCTAGCGTGCCAGATGCAGAATACGACCGTGTTATGCGTGAGCTGATAGCCCTAGAGCAGGCGCACCCCGAGTTGTTAGATGCCGACTCCCCGAGCCAGAAAGTGGGTGGCGCGCCAATTTCGGCATTTCCTGCCATCGAGCATGCTCAGCCTATGCTGTCGTTAGATAACGTGTTTAGTCTTGAAGAACTAGCCGCCTTTGAAAAGCGCGTACTGACCCGCTTAAACCGTAGCGAAGCCGTCGTATATTGCTGCGAGCCTAAGCTCGATGGCTTAGCAGTCAGCCTTATGTATGAACAAGGTCGCCTCGTGCAGGCGGCCACGCGCGGCGACGGACGCACCGGTGAGGGCATCACAGAAAACGTGCGCACCATTAAAAGCATTCCGCTGACCTTAAGCGGCAGCGGCTGGCCGGCGCGGTTTGAAGTACGCGGCGAAGTGTTTATGCCCAGCCGCGGCTTTGCGGCCATGAATGAGGCTGCACGCGAACGCGGCGATAAAATTTTTGCCAATCCGCGTAATGCCGCCGCCGGCAGTTTACGCCAGCTCGACTCGCGCATTACCGCCAAGCGCCCCTTATCTTTTTATTGCTATGGCGTGGGCTTAGTTGAAGGCGCGCCGCTGGCAGATAGCCATTTTGCTACCTTAGCGCGCTTAAAAAGCTGGGGCCTACCCATGAGCCCAGAGGTTAAGCTGATGACGGGGCAGGCGGGCTGTGAGCAATATCATGACGATATCTTAAGTCGCCGTGAGCAACTGCCTTATGAAATTGACGGCGTGGTCTACAAAGTCGATGACTTAGGCTTGCAAGCCGAGTTGGGCTTTGTGGCGCGGGCACCGCGTTGGGCCACGGCTCATAAATTTCCGGCTCAAGAAGAGCTGACCAGACTGCTTAATGTCGAGTTTCAAGTGGGCCGCACCGGCGCCATTACGCCGGTCGCTAAGTTGGATCCTGTGCCAGTGGCGGGTGTTATCGTCTCTAACGCTACCTTGCACAATGCAGACGAAATTGAGCGTTTGGGGGTGATGATCAATGACACCGTGATTATTCGTCGCGCCGGGGATGTGATCCCACAAGTGGCCGCCGTGGTATTAGAAAGGCGACCGCAAGATGCCCGATCCATCGTTTTTCCCGCTGCATGTCCTGTGTGTGGTGCCGAGATAGAGCGTATTGAAGGCGAAGTGGTGGCACGCTGCAGTGGTGGCTTGTTTTGTGCCGCCCAGCGTAAAGAAGCCATCAAGCATTTCTCCTCGCGCAAGGCCCTCGATATCGACGGTTTGGGCACCAAGATCATCGAGCAGCTGGTGGATGCTGAATTAATAAAAACCCCAGCGGATTTATTCTCGCTCACTCAAGCGCAGTTATTGGGTTTAGAGCGCATGGGCGAGAAGTCGGCGACTAAATTGTTAGTCTCATTGGATGTGGCGCGAGCCACCACCTTGTCGCGTTTTTTATATGCACTCGGTATTCGCGAAGTTGGCGAAGCCACGGCGAATAACTTAGCCCAGCACTATTTAACGCTGGATGCGGTGATGAGTGCCCCAGTGGACTCCTTACTCACTGTGCCCGATGTGGGCGAGATAGTGGCCAAACATGTGTATTACTTTTTTCGTCAAACCGACAACCAAGCTGTGGTGCAGTCGTTAGTTACGCCCAAAGATCAAGGTGGTTGTGGCCTGCACTGGCCTGAGATAGTCCCAGTGATAGCGGCAGAACAGCCGCTTGCGGGGCAAACTTTCGTGCTTACCGGTACCCTAACTCAATTGTCGCGCAATGATGCTAAGGCGGCACTGCAGGCGCTGGGCGCCAAGGTGGCAGGTTCAGTGTCGGCAAAAACCAGCTGTGTGGTGGCCGGCGAAGCGGCAGGCTCTAAATTGGTGAAAGCCCAAGAGTTAGGGCTCAAGATCTTGGATGAAGACGGACTGCTGGCGCTATTAGCCGAGCATCAGTAAATCGTGAGCGGAGCATAGTGAGGAGGGGCGTGATGAGTAAACACCTCACACCGCCCTATTTACGCCTCGCGCACTTAAGGCGCCGTTACTACCGAGAACTCTTGGCCCATGCGGCGAAAGGCGTTGAGCAACAAGCCTTTGTCGGTCACTTCTAAATAATGCAATTGACCGTTGTTATTCAGCACTAAGGTCAGTTCTTGGCCATCACGTAACTGGCTGAGCGGTTTATAAGAAGGTTCGGCGCGTACCAGCGCGATTAAGTCGCTGCCGGGCAGTTTCCACTCCCGAAACAAGGCGGCTAAAGTTTCACCCGCTGCCATGGTGTGATCGATGCGCTTACCGCCATCGGGTATGACGATTTCGCGAGTGACTGTGGGCTCTAATGATAAGTTCAAGCTGCCGGTAATGGGCGTGGCTTCTTGCTTAGGCGCCGGCTGCCACATCAATAACACTAGCCACAGCGGCAGTAAAATCACCAAGCCTACTTTGTGCTTGCGTGACATTTCTCGCCAGCTGGCAAGACCGCGACCTATGGCTTGGCGCACCGGTAAGGTGACATCATTCATCTTGCCGGCCATGGATTCTGGTTGCTTTCGCTTCATTTGATTTCTTCTGGACATAAATAACCACCTCGTGAGCGCTAGTGTATCTGTGGCCAACAGACTCGACAAGCCATGAGATGACCTGCTTTGGCGATGTTGGCGGCTTTTGTCTGCTCTAACGCTGGCGATTCAACCACTCTTCCAGCCATAAGGCGTTTAACCCGCTGGCGGTGGGTGCTAAAATGTCGGCACTTTGTTGTGTGCTAGTCGTGTTTTGTACTAGCCATGTGTGTAAGAACAGTATGAGTAAAAGCAGTGTTTGTTCGCCCCCTTTGATCCAAAGAGGGTTGGCGCTCCATCTGCTGTGTTAACGTGGTGCCATCGATTTGGACCTTGACCCAAACACACTTGGCATCAATGCCAGTCCGGTTGGGCTTTATTTATTAGCTAAGGCAGAAAGAATGACAGTTAAAACGCGGTTTGCCCCTAGTCCTACCGGCTTTCTTCACGTTGGTGGTGCCCGTACGGCTCTGTATTCCTGGCTTTATGCTCGCCATCTTCAGGGCGAGTTTGTATTGCGTATTGAAGATACGGATCTGGAACGTTCTACCCAAGAAGCCATCGATGCCATTATAGAGGGCATGAACTGGTTAGGGCTGAACTGGGAAGAAGGTCCATATTATCAAACCCAGCGTTTTGATCGTTACAACGCACTGATCGAGCAGTTACTGGGCGAAGATAAAGCCTACAAATGCTATTGCTCTCGTGAGCGCCTCGATGCGCTGCGTGAGCAGCAAATGGCCGCCGGCGAAAAGCCGCGCTATGACGGCCATTGCCGCCACGACGTAGAACAACATGGCAGCGAACAGCACGCCGCCGATGCACCTTGTGTGATCCGCTTTAAAAACCCCACCGCCGGAGCGGTAGTGTTTGAGGATCACGTACGCGGTCGCATCGAAACCGGTAACGATCAGCTCGATGACTTGATTATTCGTCGTACCGACGGCGCGCCTACCTACAATTTCTGTGTGGTGGTCGACGACTGGGACATGGAAATTACCCATGTGGTGCGCGGCGAAGATCACATCAACAACACACCTCGCCAAATCAATATTTACCACGCACTGGGCGCGCCCGTGCCTGAGTTTGCCCATGTGTCCATGATCTTGGGCGACGACGGCGCTAAGCTTTCTAAGCGCCACGGTGCCGTAAGCGTGATGCAATATCGTGACGACGGTTACCTACCGCAAGCTTTATTAAATTACCTAGTGCGTTTGGGCTGGTCTCATGGGGATCAAGAAATTTTCTCTCGTGAAGAGATGATCGAATTGTTCTCATTAGACGCCATCGGTAAGTCGGCGTCGGCCTTTAATACCGACAAACTCTTGTGGCTAAATCAGCACTACATTAAAACCTCACCCGCCACTGAAGTGGCCGAATACCTGAGCTGGCATATGCAGGATCAAGGTATTGATGTCACTCAGGGCCCGGCATTGGCCGAGGTGGTAAGCCTGTATGCGGAGCGTTGCCACACGCTTAAAGAGATGGCCGAGCAAAGCCGCTATCTGTTTGAAGACTTCAGCGCGTTTGAAGAGGGGGCGGCTAAGAAGCACCTGCGCCCAGTGGCCGCCGAAGCTTTAGATCTGGTACGCAGCAAGTTGGCTGAGCTTAATGATTGGCAGGCAAGCAGCATTCATGAGCAGATTAATGCCGCCGCCGCCGAGCTAGAATTGGGCATGGGCAAGGTGGGCATGCCACTGCGCGTTGCCGTGACCGGTACCGGCCAGTCTCCCGGTATCGATGGCGTGATAGCACAGCTCAGCAAAGAGCAGACGTTGGCGCGTATCGATATGGCGCTGGCCTTTATTCGCGAACGCGCTAACGGTTAAAACGTAAAGCGTGAGCAGTGAAGGGTGAGGCGTAAAGTGAAAACCGCGCCGCAGACTAAACGCTAAGCTCTATCTAAATACCACACATCCATGCCTAGGCATGGATGTGTTTTTTGGGTGTTTTAATAATCAATGTGGACAATAAGTGGCTACTTAAGTGACTTTGGCTAATTTTTGGTTGACAGAAAAAGCCGCACTGCCTATCATCCGCATCGCTTCAACAGTCCATGACTGAAGAGCCAGTAAGAGGGGTTATAGCTCAGCTGGGAGAGCGCTTGCATGGCATGCAAGAGGTCCGCGGTTCGATCCCGCGTAGCTCCACCAC
>NZ_JBGQOP010000021.1:0-55891 GCF_052119705.1 Oceanisphaera sp. W20_SRM_FM3
GCTTAACCATACAACACCCAAGAAGTGTGAGACCTTGCGTAACAAGGCAACTACAAAATTATTTCAGAAGACATCAGGCAGAAAAATTGCTCCATGCATTTTCTGCACTTCCGCCCTCCATGGCGGTCGCTTTCCAGATTACAATTTATGCCTGGCGGCCATAGCGCTGTGGAACCACCTGAACCCATGCCGAACTCAGAAGTGAAACGCAGCCGCGCCGATGATAGTGTGGCAGATGCCATGTGAAAGTAGGTCACTGCCAGGCAACCAATTCAAAAAGCCCGATTCGAAAGAGTCGGGTTTTTTTTCGTCTGGTTGTTTATGGGTTTTACAGCGGACTTTGGCTTATTTATACCAATCTAATACCAATCTGGAAAACTAACTGATCTATTTAGCTATCTTGTAAAAGTCGAACGAAGGGGCTACTCCACCGACACGCCTTAATAATGCCACTCATCATTTCAGCCTACTGCGAACATTCACTGAATGTTCGCTCAGACTGAAATGGTTCGTCTCGGCGAGGCTAGCTCGCCCCCTGCACGCTCAGCACATGACGTCCGACCGCTAAGGATGGCGGGAGTGTCAGCATTGCAGGAGCCTTTGCTGACCTGTCATGTGCTGGTCGCTTGAGTAGAACCCTTCATCCGCCCCTGTGCTGCGGCGTCGCCTGTGGAAACGCTCTGCAGACAACTCGGTGCTTAAGGAGAGGCAACAGAATTCGGCTCCCACGACCGTGAAATGCCAAGGAAGGCATTTCCCGAGCCCCCATGGATGGTTTATGGCGTGTCGCGGGAGGTGATTCTGTTGCCTTTCGTTCCGAGCTTTAAAATCGATCATATTTTTACTTAGATTGGTATTAGTGGTCATTACTTTAGCTGGAGTTAATTAAGCTGATAGAGACTGCATATTAAAGGATGAAGATCTTAAAGTTCGAGAGAAAAAATTAGGTAACCTATTCATCCAAATCGAATTTTACGGGTAGCTAAAAGCGGGAACTATTCAAGATGATAAGTTAATCTTACGCATAGCGAATGGTTTGTACTTGATAAGTCTAGTTGTTCTCATTTTCACTACGTTACTCAAGTTAAATCAAAGGCTTACATTAAAAGTGATTTGTAAAGCCGATGCTTAACGACTATGCTTACCTCACAATTTAAGGGGAGGGTGTTATGAAAGGCGATAAAAAAGTCATTGAGTACCTGAATCAGGTGCTGGGCATAGAGCTCACCTCCATTAATCAGTATTTTTTGCATGCTCGCATGTTTAAAAACTGGGGCTTACACCAGCTAGATGAACGCGAATACAAAAAATCTATCAAAGACATGAAACAAGCCGATAAATTAATCGAGCGAGTGTTGTTTCTTGAAGGCCTGCCAAATCTACAGCATCTTAATCGCCTGCGTATCGGCGAGAACGCCCAAGAGATGCTGCAGTGTGACAAGTTGCAGGTTGAAGAGCAGTTGGTCGTGCTAAAAGACGCTATCGCCTACTGTGAGTCGATTCAAGAATACGTGTCGCGGGCGCTATTGTGCGAAATTGAAGAGTATGAAGAAGAGCATCTGGACTGGATTGATACCCAACTGGATTTGATTGTGAGTGTAGGGCTTGAAAACTACCTACAATCACAAATGTAAGGGGAGACGAATATGAAAGGTAATGCCAAGGTAATAGATGCGCTAAACGATTTGTTAGCCGGTGAGCTGAGCTCAATGGATCAGTATTTTATTCACTCTCGCATGTACGAAGACTGGGGCTTTCAAAAGCTGTTTGAGCGCATCGATCATGAATTTGATGATGAAAAGGGCCATGCGTCTTTGATCATTCAACGCATCCTGTTTTTAGGCGGCACACCTAACATGGTGAATCGTGCTCCGCTAAACATTGGTAAAGATGTATTGAGCATGCTGCAAAGCGATCTTGATTTGGAATTAAAGGTGATTGTTGATTTGCGTAATGTCATGGCCTTGTGTGAGCAAGTGCGCGACTACCAAACTCGCGACATGCTGCAAGTGTTGTTAGACGATACCGAAAACGATCACACCCACTGGTTAGAGCAGCAAGTGGGCTTAATCGGCAAAATTGGCCTGCAGAATTACTTACAATCGCAGATGTAAATCATCAACGCTAAGCGCCCAGCACCAAGCTTAAAAAACCGCTTTCGCGGTTTTTTTATACCTTGGTAATACTTGTAGGCGCTGCTTCAGCTGCGCAATGTGGCGCAGCCACATCCCAACACCGATATTCCATATGCCGCCGTATTATTTCAAAACCATTCACCGCTCGGGGGAGATTGCATGCACCAGATCCTGCTACGCAGGATTTCGCGGCTAAAGCGCGCGACTACATTCGTGCCATCTGTAAATATCGATACCATTGTTACGTACTAGTAAAAATCATTTCCATTTTAAGTCGTTGTTCCTATACCGTGATGTAATACAATGGCAACAGCAAAATAGTCGATGTGCGGTTAGCCTTGGTTGAGCTTATCTTTAAGCCAATCGGGCTAAACAGAATGCCGCTACTATTACCTACACTTACTAGCCATTATTTCTCTTACTCACCATCTACTACCTGTTAACAATCGGAGCAAATTCATGGACATGATCAAAACACGTGCCGCCGTTGCTTGGGCTGCTGGCCAACCGCTGTCTATCGAAGAAGTTGATCTTATGCCGCCGCAAAAAGGCGAAGTGCTGGTGCGCATTGTCGCCACGGGTGTCTGCCACACTGACGCTTTTACGCTGTCGGGGGATGATCCTGAAGGTATTTTTCCCGCGATCCTAGGTCACGAAGGCGGTGGTATCGTCGAAGCCGTAGGCGAGGGCGTGACAACGCTTGCAGTAGGCGACCATGTGATCCCGCTGTATACAGCCGAATGTGGTGTCTGTAAGTTTTGTACCTCTGGCAAAACTAACCTTTGCCAAGCGGTGCGGGCCACTCAAGGTCAAGGGCTGATGCCCGATGGCACCACGCGCTTTTATAAAGACGGCAAACCGATTTTCCATTATATGGGCTGCTCCACCTTTGCCGAGCGCACCGTAGTACCAGAAATCGCATTGGCTAAAATTAACAAAGAAGCGCCGCTTGAAAAAGTGTGCTTGCTGGGTTGTGGCGTGACCACCGGCATGGGCGCCGTTAAGTACACCGCCAAAGTACAGCCTGGCGATACGGTTGCAGTCTTTGGTTTAGGTGGTATTGGCTTAGCGGTAATTATTGGTGCCGTGATGGCCAAAGCCAGCCGCATTATTGCCATCGATATCAATGAAGATAAGTTTGAAGTGGCCAAGCAATTGGGGGCCACCGACTGCATCAACCCTAATAACTTCGATAAACCCATCCAAGATGTGATCGTTGAGATGACAGACGGCGGCGTCGACTTCTCTTTTGAATGTATCGGCAACGTTAAGGTGATGCGCTCGGCACTGGAAGCCTGTCATAAAGGTTGGGGTGAGTCGGTGATCATAGGTGTAGCCGGTGCTGGCCAAGAAATTTCTACCCGTCCGTTCCAGTTAGTCACCGGTCGAGTCTGGAAAGGTTCTGCCTTTGGTGGCGTAAAAGGTCGCTCACAATTGCCGGGTATCGTTGAACAATACATGAACGGTGAGTTCGAGTTGGATACTTTTATTACCCACACTATGGGCTTAGAAGACATCAACAAAGCCTTTGACTTGATGCATGAAGGCAAGTCGATCCGCACCGTGATCCACTTCGATAAATAAAATCCAGCACTAAGCGCCGAGCACCAAGCTCAACAAAGAGCGCTGTTTATCTTTAAGCCGTCTTCCTGACGAAAGTCAGGATCTCGGTTTGGATTTTAGTGACTAAACCCATTTGCCACACTTTTTTGTTGCGAGAGTCACGGAAGAACACGGAAAAATAGTGATCAGATCCGAAAAGACTTAAATGGTAAGGGCCAACCCCCGAGCCATCCAAGGGAGGGCTCTTACTATGAGAAATCTCTTATCTTTTGTCGCCAGTGAACTGCGTCCGTGAGTTCTGCTCTTTTCCGTGGCAAAAATAGGTTTAGTGTTTGGCTATTAAATTAAACATTCAGCATTCAAAACTCAACATTCCCGCTTTGCGGGCTGGAGCTTCCATGCAAATTGTTCAACAACAAGTCTGTTTTGGTGGTCGTCAAATTCGCTACCAGCATCACTCCAATGTGCTCAAATGCGATATGCAGTTTTCGGTTTTTTTACCACCACAGGCCGAATTGGGTCCTGTGCCAGCTGTGTATTGGCTATCGGGTTTAACCTGTAGTGATGAAAATTTCTCTAGCAAAGCCGGTGCTCAGCGCGTGGCAGCAGAGTTAGGGCTGGCATTGATTATTCCAGATACCAGCCCCAGAGGCGAAGGTGTGGCTGATGATGAACACGGCGCCTACGACTTAGGTTTAGGTGCCGGCTTTTATGTGAATGCCACCCAAGCCCCTTGGAGCAAACATTACCAGATGTATGACTATGTGCTGAGCGAGCTGCCTGCATTAGTCGAAGCTCAGTTGCCGTTATCAAACAAGCGCGCCATCAGTGGCCATTCTATGGGTGGCCACGGCGCCTTAGTGCTAGCACTGCGCAACCCTGAGCGTTTCGTCTCTGTGTCGGCATTTGCCCCTATTTGTAACCCCAGTGACTGCCCTTGGGGCGAAAAAGCCTTAACCGCTTATTTAGGAGAAGACCGTCAAATGTGGTCACATTATGACGCAAGTTTGCTGCTGATGAACAAAGGCTGCAGCTTGCCGATTTTGGTGGATCAAGGTGAGGCAGATAACTTCTTGGCCGAGCAGCTAAAGCCGCAAGCGTTAGTACAAGCGGCCAAGCAAGCCAACGCCGACTTAACGTTGCGCATGCAGCCCGGTTACGATCACAGTTACTACTTTATCGCCAGCTTCATCGAAGATCACCTGCGCTTCCATGCCAAGCACCTTAGCTAAGTCTGTTTAATTAAGCATTAAGCTCAATCCTGTTAATCAAAGCCGCTTTGCGGCTTTGTTATTTTTTAAAATCCAAATCTAAAACTGAATAGTTAGGTGTTATTTTGAGCATTTAACGTCTCTGCTAGGTAATTCTGATATATTAGTCCGCATTAAAATCCCTTTAAAAATGCCTTATGATCTCGCCCTAAACGTGAGTGATGTAAGCAAAACACCATTGAGGCTGTTATGCAGATGTTTCGGGCGCATTGGTTGGCCCCTTGGTTTAATCACCCGTTTTTAGGCTGCGAGCTGACCGCCAATGGGCTGGTGTTACATCTTAAACGAGAGCGCCATACGTTGGCATGGCATGAGATCATAGCGCCACCTAAGTTGGCGCAAGGCCGGCGTTTGTATCGCATGCATTTAAGCTGTGGGCAGGGTGATATTGAGCTGGGCTGGTTGCCAAAAACCGTGGCTGAGCCTTTATATGAAGCCGTTAATCTAGCTTGGTTTCGTTTTCAAGCGGCGCGTGTTTTGCCCTTGGCGGAATCTTGTTTAAGCCTTTTAGAGCAGGGCTATTTACGCCAATCCCGCTGGCAGCGGCTGAAAAAATTATTAGCAAAAGCGCGTAAAGCTCATGGCAATCTTGATTGGTCTACATTAACGCCGCCTGCGGGTTTAAATGACAAGGAGGCTGCGACCTTAGAGTTAATGGCCAGCTTAATGGTGGCCGATGATACGTGGCGTGAGCAATGTTGCGAGGATTATTGCCAGCAAATGTTGGTCAGTTTTAGTGCGTTATTTGATTCAATCGAGGCGCACCCGCTTACCGATGCCCAGCGTCTTGCGTGTGTGGTGGATGAAGACCATAACCTAGTGCTCGCGGGCGCGGGCTGTGGCAAAACCAGTGTTATGACGGCGCGCGCCGCTTTTTTAGTGGCCTCACAACAGGCCGAGCCAGATGAATTATTGATGTTGGCATTTGGTAATGAGGCGGCCTGCGAAATGGCCGGTCGTTTGGCTGAGCGGCCAAGTACCGCTCAGGTTAAAACCAGCACTTTTCATGCATTGGGGCTCATGATCTTAAAACAGGCTCAAGGCGTGATGCCAGAGCTAAGTCCACTGGCGAGCCACGAACACGCGCGTGTTCAGGCGTTGGCGCAGTGGTTAGCGCAGTTATGCACAGACGACCAAGCCTACGCGTTACAGGTGCACAATTGGTTGCGTCGCCATCGTTTTCAAGTGTTACCTCAGCCTGACTATCAGCGAGTGGCGCGAGAGTGGGCGCCGCTCGTTGCGGCACTTAAACTCTACGGCGAACCAGATGCTCGCGAATTGGCTCCCGCCTTGGCCGAGCAGCTGACGTTAGTGTTACCGCTGTTGCATCGTTATCAGCAAGAGTTAACCCAACAGGCCCATATTGATTTTGACGACATGATAGAGCAGGCCACGGATCTGGTACGCCAAGGGCGATTCGTGGTGCCGTGGCGTTATATTTTGATAGACGAGTTTCAAGATATTTCGGCCCCCCGAGCGGCACTCTTGCAAGCGCTGCGCGACGCCGCACCTGAGTTGTCGTTATTTTGTGTGGGTGATGACTGGCAGGCCATTTATCGCTTTAGTGGTGCGGATGTGAGCTTAACGACCCGCTTTGCCGAGACTTTTGGTGCCAGTCGTATTACTAAATTGGATAAAACCTTTCGTTTTAATAATCAGATTGAGCAAGTGGCCAGTCGCTTTGTGCAGCAAAATCCTGAGCAATTACCGAAAAAGCTCAATACCCATGTGCGCAGTCAGACGCCGAGTGTGCATGTGTTACCCACCGACAGTAATAGTCAAATGGACGCTATTAGTCGCCTATTAAGCCAAGTGGCGGCCGAACAACCCCAAGCCTCGCTTTATATATTGTCGCGCTTTCGCTTTAGTTTGCCCGATGAGTCCCAGCTAACCGTTTGGCGCAAGCGCTTTCCTACTCTTAATATCGCCGCACAAACCTTGCATGGTGCTAAAGGCAAAGAAGCGGACCATGTGATCTTGCTGGGATTAAGCCGAGGCAAATACGGCTTTCCGCCGGAGCAAAATGCCACTGCCTTGTTGGACTTATTACTCCCTCAAGTGGAAAACTTCCCTTATGCAGAAGAGCGGCGCTTATTCTATGTGGGATTGACCCGCGCCCGCCAGCAGGTGTTCTTATTAGCCGATCTGCAGATCCCCTCCGCATTTGTTAAAGAGTTAACCGGTGGTGGTTATCCCGGCGTGAGTAAGTGGGAGTAGGGCGCGCCAAGCAATGTTGAATGCTCAATTTTGAATGTTTAATGAAGGTCTTAATTAAAAACTCACCATTCAAAATTCAACATTACCCGAAGGGGCTTTACCTTTCGTATGCTGTTAAACTGCGAACTTTTTGAGGCTAGGCTGTTAGCCCCTGCCAAGCCAACTTATTAGTCTAGCCCCGCAACAGGAGTGGCCACCCAGTGTCCGATAGTCAGCCAATCGCTTCAAGCTCAGCATCTAAACCCGTGTTATGGTCCAGCCGTTTTGCCTTTATTATGGCGGCGGTGGGCTCGGCCGTGGGCTTGGGTAATATTTGGAAATTCCCTTATATTACCGGCGAAAATGGCGGCGGCGCCTTCGTATTAGTCTATTTGGCATGTATCGCCATTATCGGTTTGCCGCTGATGATGTCAGAAGTCATGCTCGGCCGACGTGGTCGTAAAAGCCCGATTGGTACCATGGAAGTGGTGGCGGCGGCTGAAAAAGGCAGCAAAAACTGGATTGGCGTAGGCCTAATGGCCACCTTGGCGGCCTTTATTATCTTGTCGTTTTACAGCGTGATTGCCGGCTGGACCATGCCTTATATTATTTCGGCGGTGACTGGCGATTTTAACGATATTGATGCCGAACGCTCGGGCGACTTGTTTGGGCAGCTATTGGCCTCTCCCGGCCAGCTATTATTGTGGCACAGCATTTTTATGGGCTTAACCGTGTGGGTATCTGCTGGGGGCGTGCGCCATGGGGTAGAGCGTGCCGTGACCAAACTCATGCCAGCTTTGTTTGTATTGCTTATTATTTTGGTTGGTTATGCCAGTACTACCGGCCACTTTGGTGAGGCGCTGGGTTTTTTATTTAAACCAGATTTTTCAGCACTCACGGCGGAGAGCGTATTGATCGCCTTGGGCCACGCCTTTTTTACCCTGAGTTTGGCCAGTGGCGCCATGATGGCCTACGGCGCTTATTTGCCGCAAAAGGTGTCGATTGCGCGCACCGCAATGGTGGTGGCTGTGATGGACACAGGCGTGGCATTGTTAGCGGGTTTGGCTATTTTTCCTGTGGTGTTTGCCCATGGTTTAGCGGCCAGCGAAGGGCCGGGCTTAATCTTTGTGACCTTGCCCGTGGCCTTTGGCCAGATGCCGGGCGGTGGCTTTTTTGCCGCGCTGTTCTTCGTGTTGTTATTATTTGCCGCCTGGACCTCATCTATCTCTATGTTGGAGTCATTAGTCAGCTATTTAAACGAGAAAGGCGTAAGCCGCGTTAAGGCGGCAATAGGGGGGGGCTTCGCTGCTTGGTTACTGGGAATTACGACTGTGCTGTCGCTTAATCTGTGGTCTGATTTTACTCCGTTAGATAGCTTGGCCCGCTTTGAAGGTAAGACGCTGTTCGACTTATACGACTACTTAACCGCCAATATTATGATGCCGCTGGGTGCCTTGCTGATTGCACTGTTTGTGGGTTGGAAGATGAAACCTGAGCACTCACAAGCTGAGCTGGGAGCTTGGCATAAGGTGTGGTTTCCCATAGTGCGCTACGTCACCCCTCTCGCCTTGTTAATTGTGTTTGCGTTTAACCTGCGCTAGAGAAGTTTAGCGTTGGGCTATGTTCTCGTTCCCATGCTCCGCGTGGGAATGTAATCAGTGGCCGCTCCGTGGCCAGATCTAACAGCCCGTATAAATCTGCAGGTAGGCTGTTAGCCGCGCAAAACCGACCGCGGAGCGGCCAACTGGCATATCCACGCGGAGCATGGAGACAAGACACAAGACACAAGGTGCCATCTTTGATACACCAGAATCTGCGCTGCAGGTTTTTGCGGCTAAAGCACGCGACTACAGGGTAGTTGTGTTTGTCGGTATGCTTTGGTTGTGCAATATGGCTTGCTGCGCCAGAGCACATTTATGACTAGGCTCACATTTAGGTTGTAATTTTCTGCCATCTTTATTGTTCTATTATTAGCTAGTCTGCCCGCGCGGTTATAAATTAGACAAGCGGCCTCTCACTGCTTTATTGCCCTCCAAGGAGACATTATGGACTTAGATGCTGCCATGCTGTCGCGTATCCAGTTCGCCTTTACCATCAGCTTCCACATTATTTTTCCGGCCATCACCATCGGCTTAGCCACGGCTATCGCAATTTGGGAGGGCTTATGGCTAAAAACGCGTAATCCAGTTTACTTTCAATTGGCCAAGTTTTGGATCAAACCCTTCGCCATCACCTTTGGTATGGGCGTGGTCAGCGGCATCGTCTTGTCGTACCAATTTGGGACTAACTTTTCTAAGTTTTCCGAACTGGTAGGCCCAGTATTAGGCCCGCTGCTGGCTTATGAAGTGCTGACGGCGTTTTTCTTAGAAGCGGGCTTTCTGGGCATTATGCTTTTTGGTTGGCAGCGCGTGGGCGAAAAGCTGCATTACTTTGCCACTTGCGTCGTAGCTGTCGGCACGTGGATTTCGTCATTTTGGATTATTGCCGCCAACTCTTGGATGCAAACGCCGGCCGGGCACAAGATAGTGGAGGGGCGTTATGAAGTTGAAAGCTGGATGGAGGTGATTTTTAACCCCTCCATGCCGTTTCGCCTCACGCATATGTTGTTGGCCGCTATGTTGACCGGGACTTTCTTGATTGGTGGTGTGAGTGCTTGGTACTTACGCAAAGGTCGTGATGTGGCATTTGCACGCAAAGGCTTATCGATGGCGCTGTGGGCGGCGTTAATCTTGGCGCCCTTGCAGTTGGTGGTTGGGGATTTTCATGGCTTGAATACCAAAGAGCATCAGCCGATTAAGGTGGCGGCCATGGAGGGGATTTGGCCCGAAACCGAAGCCGGTGCGCCCTTATTGTTATTCGCCATTCCTGATATGAAAAACGAAACCAATCACTTTGAAGTAAAAGTACCTAAGGTAGCCTCGCTGATTTTAACTCACTCGTTAGACGGTGAAGTGCAAGGTTTGAAATCCGTGGCGGCAGCAGACAGACCCTATGTGCCGTTAATTTTCTTCTCATTTCGGATTATGGTCGGCTTAGGTTTCTTGATGATACTCGCCGCCGTGTGGGGCCTGTGGTTAAGGCGCAAGCATCCCCAATTTGAAAATAAAGCCTTTTTATTGCTGATGAATATGCTGATCCCGGCCGGCGTAATTTGTACCTTGGCCGGTTGGTATGTAACCGAAGTGGGGCGTCAGCCTTGGTTGGTTTATGGTTTGGTGCGCACCATGGAGGTGGTGACTCCTTTGCCTGCTGAGCGGGTATTATTTTCGCTTACTTTATTTGTGGTCACCTACAGTACCTTGTTGCTGGTCTATTTGTATTTCATGGCCAAATTAATACGCAAAGGGCCGCCGGATTTAGCGCGATTAGAGCAACAGATGGTCGATGTTAATGCCCCTAGCTTTGCGCTGGAGTGGGTGAAGAAACTGCAACATGAAGTGGTGGAGGATTAATATGGAGCTGGCGCTGTTTTACTATTTATTATTGGGCTTTGCCGTGCTCATGTATGTGGTGCTGGACGGCTTCGATCTCGGCCTTGGCATCTTGTACCCTTGGTTTAAAAGCGAAGGCGAGCGTGACCATATGATGCGCTCTATTTCCCATGTGTGGGACGGTAACGAAACTTGGTTAGTGTTTGGTGGTGTGGTGCTGTTTGCGGCGTTTCCCGCCGCCTACGCGGGTATTTTATCCACCATGTATACCCCCATTTTTCTGATGCTTATTGGGCTTATCTTTCGCGGTGTGGCTTTTGAATATCGCTTTAAGTCCGAGCGATCTAAGCCGCTGTGGGACAATGCCTTCTTCTTGGGCTCAGGGCTTGCTACTTTCTGCCAAGGCACCATTTTAGGCGCCATAGTACAAGGCGTGGAGGCCGGTGAGCAGGGCGCGCTAGACTGGCTGACACCCTTTAGTGTATTTACCGGTTTTGCCTTGATGGCGGCCTATGCGCTGTTGGCCTGTTGTTACTTGGTGATGAAAAGCCGAGGCGACATTATGGCGCGCGCCGCTCATTTAGGCCGCACGTTAGTGGTGACTGTGATGGTGATCTTCGCCATCGTCAGTCTTTGGACCTTGCTCGATAACGTGCAAGTGCGAGCGCGCTGGTTAGGCGGTATGAACTTCTTCTATCTATTACCGCTGCCGCTGCTGAGCGCCTTATTTGGCTGGTTATTGTATCGAGACTTGGACGGTGAGCCTCATGAGACGCGCCCGTTTTGGTTGGCGGTGGGCTTATTTATTTTAGGTTTCGCCGGGTTAGTGGTGGGCCTGTTTCCCTATCTTATCCCACACCAGCTAACGCTGTGGCAGGCCAGCGCGCCTAATTCTAGCTTGACGTTTTTACTGCCGGGCATCTTTATCTTCTTGCCGTTAATTTGTGCTTATACCTTATGGGGCTATCGTATTTTCTCCGGCAAGGTTGAAGACTTTGAGGATGGCTATTAATTTAGGATGCTTAATTTATGAGTTTTCGTTTATGAATAAGCAGAAAAGCTGGCTGTGGTTTGCCGCGCTCTATTTAGGTGGCGTGCTGATCCTTACCCTGGTGGGCGGTGTGCTTAAGTGGCTGCTCTCTGGCTTATAGCTCTTTCATCAATTATCTAAAGACCCCTACTGGGGTCTTTTTTATGGATGAGGGACATTGGGTGGCAGATTATGTCGCGATATCAGCGCTTTGTGGTGTTGCTTGCAGGGTTTTGCGCTTGCTTAAGGTGCTTAAAGGCAAAAAAGAGTACAGTCAAAGCACATTAACGTCGCAGTGATGCGTTTGTTGCTCAAGGACGAATATTATTATCCGATTGAGGTATTTTAATGAAAGCATTCACATCTTTGGCATTAAGCTCAGCGGTCGCCATGGTATTGCTGAGCGGCTGTGCTAATAGTGGTCCCAGTGAACAGCATCAGCTAACGGGCAGTTTGTCCTATTTATCACGTATTGCCTTAGCGCCCAATAGCATAGCTGAAGTCACTATCCGTGATACCAGTGAGGCAGATGGCAAAATTATCGCAGAGCAACGTATTGAGTTAGAGGGACAAGAGTTACCGATTCCCTTTACGCTTGAGTTGAACAATCAAAAACTCGATGCGGGCACTTACAGTTTGAGTGCCTTGATTAAAGAGCAGAGCCGCCTGAGCTGGCGCAGTGCGCCCGTGGGTGTATCTGGCAAGCTGAGCGACATGGCGCTGGGCAATTTACAGCTGCAGCAAGTGACGGATTATGAATTTAATAGTTTGATGCAATGCGGTGAGCAGCGCATTCATGTGGCTTTTGCCGATGAGCTGGCGTTGTTACGCATCAAGGACCAAACGCTGACTTTAGAGCAAGTAATAGCGGCTTCCGGCGCGCGTTATCAGTTAGCGAACGACCCCAGTACCGAGCTGTGGAACAAGGGCGACAAAGCCCAGCTTAAGGTAAAAGGCAAGGCGTATCCTGAGTGCGTCTCTGGTGCTGACGCTTCTGATACTACAGCCATACTACAAGGCGGTGAATGGCAGGTGACGAATCTGAATGGCGAAGATGTGTCTATGCCTGCGGATGCCGAAGAGCCGAGCGAAGGCAGCCTTAACTTTAACGATGAAGGTCGTTTATTTGGTCGCGCATTTTGTAACAATGTGATGGGCAACTATCAGTTAAATGGCGATAAGCTGAGTACAGATCAGTTAGCCGGCACCATGATGATGTGCACAGCGGCGCAAATGAAACACGAGCGCACCATGTTAGATGTGCTGGGCCATGCTAAGCGTATTGAGTTTACCGCCGAGGGTGAGCTAGTTATCTTTGCCGCAGACGGTAAAACCCTAACCGCACGCTGAGTTTTAGGTTCTAAAGAAGAAAATGGCCAGCAGCAGCTGGCCATTTTTTTGCAGATTCCCCCTCACTTTTCACGCCTTACATTCACGTTTACAGCAATAAATCCGTGCGGGCGGCCATGATGAAGTCATTTTTATGCAAGCCCTTAATGGCATGGGTCCACCAAGTAACGGTCACTTTGCCCCATTCCAAGGTAATGGCCGGGTGATGAAATTCACTCTCCGCCAATTCGGCTACCTTATTGCTAAACGCCCACGCCTGTTTAAAGTTTTTAAAATGAAAAATGCGTTCTAATTGCAGCTCGCCTTCGCGAGATAGGCACGCCCAGTCGGGTAGGGACGGCATAAGTTCTACTAATTGCTCTTCTGTCACCTGTAGTGCATCAGGTTTACAGGCCGTGCAGCTTTGTTGGGCAAGGTCAGTCATATTGGCTCCTTGGAGAGTAGGGATAAATGGTAGCGGTTTACATATAGCACGGATGTAGGCGCTGCTTTAGCTGCGCAATCCGGCAACGCCGGAACTTATGCACAAATATTTACCTGATGACCCATAATGATCAGCCACACCTCAATAATTTATCATTAATAAATTCAATCAGTTATATAGTGGCGCACGTCTATTCTCTTGTAGGAGCCAATTTATTCGGCTCGGTTTTATGTTTTGGTTTAAATCTAAACCTCAGTAACAGCCAGCAAAGCTGGCCAGCCGAATGAATTGGCTGCTACAAAACCTAGGCCTAACCTTGGAGCCAGACCGGCAGCTACAAAAGGGCGAACCGAAACAGGGCGCATAATGGCTGAGGTTCATAAGTAATCACAAATATTTAAGTGCCGCTCTGCGCCACCAGCCAGCTAAAGCAGGCTTCTACAAAATAAATCTGGCACCGCCGGTTGTGATGCTCCACTTTATTGCACCACGACATCAAACACCTGCGCCAAATAAGCCATGTAGCCTTCATCATCGCTCATGGCTTTGCCGGGGCTGTCGGATAATTTAGCCACAGCTTGACCATTACAGCTGGTCATTTTTAGCACTATATTGATTGGCGTTTGGCTCATGATGTCGTTAGTTAAATGGGTGCCAATACCAAAGGCTGGCTTGCACTGCTCGCGAAAGCGCACATGTAAATCCAATGCGCTGTGCATGGTTAAGCCATCACTGTAGACGAAGGTTTTACTGCGCGGGTCTATGTTTAATTTTCGATAGTGAGCCAGGGCTTTCTCGGTCCATTCCACCGGATCCCCAGAGTCTTGGCGTAGGCCGTCAAATAGCTTGGCAAAGTAGAGATCAAAGTCGCGCAAAAAGGCATCCATGCCCACCACATCGGTGAGCGCTATGCCGAGTTGGCCGCGATACTCGTGCACCCAAGCTTCGAGTGCCATTTTTTGGCTGTCGATAAGCCTTGGGCCCAGCGCTTGAAACGCCTGCATAAATTCATGAGCCAGAGTGCCAACCGGTTTTAAGTTAAGGCGCCGCGCTAAGTCCAGATTACTGGTGCCAGAAAACTGCTCCGGCAATTGCTTGGCTAATTCCTCCACCACTTCTTGCTGCCAAGCCCTAGAATAACGGCGGCGGGTGCCAAAGTCGGAAAAGCGAAAGTCTTCATATTCAGGCTCGCTTTTGACCAGTTCAATCTTGTCTTGCAAGCGCGCCCGCGCGCCGATCAAATCTGGGTTGGGATTATATCGGCGGCAATACACTTCGCTGATGATCGCTAACAAGGGCACTTCAAATAAAATGGTGTGCAGCCAAGGGCCGTGGATTTTTAATCGCAGCTCGCCCTCTTGGCAACTAACGTGCACGAAACGCTGGTCGAGCCGAAACAGGCGCAAGAAGTGTATAAAATCGGGCTTGATATAGTCGAGCTGGCCCAAGTAGGCCAATTCATCTTCTGATAAACGCAACTGACACAAATGAGCAATTTCCGCCTCTATGTCTGCAATACAGTCGCTAAAATCCAGCTGCTTATTGCGGCTGCGAAAATGATATTCCACCTCGGCGGCGGGATGTTGATGCAGCACGGTTTGCATCATAGTGAACTTATATAAGTCCGTATCGAGCAAGGACTGGATCACATAATCGTGAGTATTAGTGTCAGTCATTAATGTGCTTCCTTTGTTTGTTGCAACTCTGCAGCATTGGCTATTAAGTGTGCGCCCGCTTGTTGCAGTTCTTGCAGTGCGTGAGCCGTTGACTCTTCGGCTACGCCTCGGGTGGCAGCAAGATTAATGATGACCTTAAAGCCCGATCTTAGTAACTGTAATGCGGTGTGGCGCACGCAATAGTCGGTTGCTAAGCCGCCAATTAATACGGTAGTGACGTGCTTAGCCTGCAAATATTCGATAATGCCGGTGCTTTGGCGTTCGGCTAAGTCGTGGTAACAGGCGCCGTACGGATGCATATCTGGCTCCACTCCTTTCCATACAAAAAAGTCATAGTCCGCCGGATGGGGCAACTCGGTTAACAGCTCAAAGCCTTTAGTGCCGGGCACCGCATGTATGGGCCAGCGAATGTCCATATTGGTGCCTGAGACTTTGCTAAAAGGTGGCGCCTGCGGGCTGCTGACCCAGAGCGCGTGGGGCGAGTGGGCATCTTTGGAGCCTAAACGATATGCAGCAAACTGGGCTTGGGCGTTAAGCTCAGGCCCTATGGTATCGCCGCCCATCACTGGGAGTTCATTGGAGCACACAGGCGTAAAAGTATATTGCGCATCTACATCGACACTGGCGACGGCTTCTTTAGCAGGCAGTTGCATTCCCTATCTCCTATGATTGCTAGCTATATTTTAGGCTATGATTGAAAGTTGAAAAACGCAGGCCAGAACTTAAAACCAAAGTTTAAAGCCAAGGTTGAAAGCCAAAGTTGAGAATCAATGTTGAAAGCAAAAGCTTAAAGCCAAGGTTTATAGCGCGACTAACGCTATGTTGAAACCAGAGTGTTAGTCCGTCGGTTAGCCCAACGCTGAGCCGAGTTTACTATTGTTTTGATTGAGTCTAGGGAGGATTTGGTTCAATATCGCCCCATCTGGGGTATCTTCCCCGTTATCAGCTTTCCCCGTTATCAGCCAAAAGGTGAACAACATGAGCGATATCCACCAGCAAAATTATCAGCGTTTTCTCGACGAAGTCACCGCTAACAATGTGATGTGGGGCGTGCGCTTCGGCGAAGAGTGGGTCGTTTGTGACTCGTCTGAGTTTGAAGATACCGAAGTGATGCCAGTTTGGTCTACCGAAAGTGCAGCTCAAGCACAGTGTATCGACGAATGGGCGGAATATGTACCTTTCGAAATCACGCTGGCTGAATTTTTAGAAGTGTGGGTAGAAGACATGTCTGAAGACGGCGTGCGTATCGGTCCTAACTGGGACGAAGAGTTAGACGGCGTTGAATTAGATGTGTTGGAGCTGGTAAAAGCCTTGGCTTAATCGCTCTCGCTTTTGAAAAACGGCCTGTGTGAGCAATCGCACAGGCCGTTTTTGTTGGTGTTAGTCGGAGCAACATAAAACCACCTAATTACCCACAAAGTTCAGCCATGTTTCAGTAACTTTAGTGTCAATAGATTTAATGGGTTACAACGTAGGTGGCCGTCTCTTCGGCGAAGAGGACTTCGCCACGGTTTTATGTTTTCCTGATTACCCACAAAGCTCAGCCATATATCAGTGAGTTCAGTATCAATAAATTCAATAGGTTACAGGGATGTGCCGCCTCTTCGGTAAAGAATATGAGGCTCAGTTTGGTGTTTTGACCTTGTAGGGGCCAATTTATTCGGCCCGGTTTGGTGTTTTGGTCTAAATCTAAACCTCAGTAACAGCCAGCAAAGCTGGCCAGCCGAAGTCCTCTTTATTAAAGAGACGGGCTGCTACAAGTGCTAGACCCTTGGCCTTGGAGCCAAACGGGCAGTGAGAAAAAACAAACCAAAACAACGCGCATCATGGCTGAAGTTCATACGTAATCAGGAAAGCTTTTCCCTAAATCGGGCAACAGCCGCAAGCTGGCGCGAAGCGAGCCTTTTAAGCCATTAGACAAGCGTGCCAAACGCGACAACTCTTGTATCGAATCTGCATGCTGCAACGCATCGAACGCGCCTTTGCTCCTGCCAATGGACGGCCAACACCACGCCTTGCTCATCGGCTAAGGTGAGCAGGGAGCGAGCCAGTTCGATATCTTGCTCAGCTAATGCTTGCGCAAGGTGGTGCTCATAATCATCCGCCGACAGCTTGGCTAAGCGAAAGTGAGTCAGCTGTGATGAGTCTTTAAACAGCAAAATATTGGCCGCGTCCCAGCCGCGCGGTATGACGGTGCTGGCCGTAGATACCATGCCGACCAGCATGGCGAGAAAAATGAGCCGCTGCAGTGCGCGTAAAAAACGTCTCATTAGTGAGTTGCTCGTCTGAGCGACAGTCTGCGCTGTTGCATATGTTATTCGCTGTGCTTGAGGAGTGATGCCTCGCGGCTGGCGGCTAAATAGGTGTCACCCAAGGCGGCGAGATATTGCAAGCTGGCTTCGGTCGAGTCAGACAAATTTGTGGCCGCTTTAGCGGTAACACTGAGCATACCTTGCTCGTCGCGCACCACTAGCCCCAGTGTTTCTAGTTTTTGAATTTTACGGCGCACGGTTTCGCGGGCGATGCCGCTGCATTCGGCCACCGACTGAATATTGATCGCCTGCACTTGCACCACGTCTTTGTCGTTGGCCATAAATTCTTGGTAAGTCATGGCGGTGCTTTGGCGAGCGGGCAGGGTGCGCGAGCCAATAATGGCCAAGATCAGCATTAGATCCAAATCACCAAAAAACTGTTTGCGTAATACGATTAGCAGCTCACACAGCTCCTCCACATGAGCGGGATAAATATGACCAAAATGGGTAGTGACTTGCTGGTAATTAAAAGGCATGAGTGGGTTTGTATCCATAACAATGAGGCGGCGCCCATTTTGGGTGTGCAAGGAGTAGAGTGCAAGTTATGCAGGAGAAATAGCCCAGCGCTGTGCTTTATGTGGGTTGTGCTTTAGTTGCGAGCGCATGGGCAGTATTATGGCAAGCTCTCAGGTGGGCAAACTCAGGCTTTGAACTTTATTAAACGGAAACTGCACTCATGTTGCTGATGATAGATAACTATGACTCTTTCACTTATAACCTAGTGCAGTATTTTGGTGAGCTGGGCCAAGCGGTTGTGGTGCGGCGCAATGACGACATTACCTTGGCCGAGATAGCCCAGTTGCAGCCCACGGGCTTGGTGATTTCTCCTGGGCCTTGTACGCCAAACGAGGCTGGCATTTCACTGGCGGCTATTAAAGAGTTTGCCGGTTTGCTGCCGATCTTGGGCGTGTGTTTAGGTCATCAGGCCATAGCGCAGGCCTTTGGCGGCAAAGTGGTGCGGGCGCGGCAAGTGATGCACGGCAAAACATCCCGCATTTGCCACACTCATCAAGGCCTGTTTGACGGCTTGCCGAGTCCGCTTACCGTTACCCGTTATCACTCATTAATTGTGGAAGCCGCCAGTTTACCAAACTGTTTTAGCGTCACCGCGTGGAGCGAAACGGCAGGCGGCGCGCGCGATGAAATCATGGGTATGCAGCACAATAGTTTACCTATTCACAGCGTGCAGTTTCATCCTGAAAGCATCATGACCGAGTGTGGCCACCAGCTATTGGGCAATTTTTTGCGCTTGCTGGCGCACTCATAGCCGGGCTCATAGTTAAACTCATAGTTAAACTCATAGTTGTACTCTCAGCCGCACTCTCAGTCGAACTCTCAGCCGCACTCAGCGCTGGGCTAATCAGCAACGCATTGAGCTGCTGATGGCGGCGGATAATATTTTCTTCGTAAATGGTCTTTTATTACTGCACTCGCGGCTAATTTTATGCAGTATATAACGACGCCAAAGCCTTTATTTGGGTTTTTGTGTGATAATTTATGCAATATTTTTGATTAATTTTTCTGGTTGGCAACGCCGCCAGCCTAGGGTAATTTATCGAGCGGGCTCACAGGTTGTTGGTCATAATATCTGTATATTCACCTATATTTAACATTTACCGCTAAAGAGTGGCGGTATTCAAGGAGTAAGCATGTCTGATATGGCAGTCACCCGCGAATTGTTCGACCAAGTTATGGTGCCTAACTACGCTCCGGCCAAAATGATCCCGGTGCGTGGTTTGGGTGCGCGCGTGTGGGACCAAGACAGTCGAGAGTATATCGACTTCGCCGGTGGTATTGCGGTCAGCTGCTTAGGCCACTGCCACCCGGCTTTAGTAGGCGCGCTTCGTGAGCAAAGTGAAAAGTTATGGCATGTGAGCAACGTGCTGACCAACGAGCCGGCGCTGCGTTTAGCCAGCAAGATGGTGGCCGCGACCTTTGCCGAGAGAGCTTACTTTTGTAACTCAGGCGCCGAAGCGAACGAGGCGGCATTTAAGCTGGCCCGTCGGTACGCGCTTGAGCATTTTGGTGAGCAAAAATCACAGATCATTGCCTTTAACCAAGGCTTTCACGGCCGTACCTTCTTTACCGTAACCGTGGGTGGCCAAGCTGCCTATTCCGACGGTTTTGGTCCTAAGCCGGCCGACATCGACCACGTGAATTACAACGACATAGAGGCACTAAAAGCCATTATGTCTAACAACACCTGTGCCGTAGTGATGGAGCCGCTGCAAGGCGAGGGCGGCATTATCAGCCCAGATCTTGAGTACGTGAAAGCCGTACGCGAGCTGTGTGATCAACACAATGCGCTGTTGATTTTCGATGAAGTGCAAACGGGTGTGGGCCGTACCGGCGCGCTTTATGCCTATATGGACTTAGGCGTCACGCCGGATATCTTAACCAGCGCGAAATCCTTGGGTGGCGGTTTCCCCATTGGTGCCATGTTAACCACTAGCGCCATTGCGGCCTCGTTTAAACCCGGCACACACGGCTCCACCTATGGTGGAAATCCGCTGGCTTGTGCCGTGGCAGAAGCCGCTTTCGATACGGTAAATACCAACTCAGTATTAGCCGGTGTGAAAGAGCGCGAAACTTGGTATCGCCAAGGCTTGAACGCCATTAATGAGAAATATCATTGCTTTAGTGAAGTGCGCGGCAAGGGTTTATTACTGGGCTGCGTATTGAATGAGCAATATAAAGGCCGCGCTAAAGAGTTTTTAGATGCGGCCATGGCTGAGCAACTCATGGTGCTGATTGCCGGTGCTAACGTAGTGCGTTTTGCGCCATCATTAGTGATAAGCCATGAAGACGTGCTTGAGGGCTTGGCTCGCTTCGAGCGCGCCGTGGCCAAGGTCGTGCAAGCTTAAAGTTCAGTGGCTAGTGATCAGGGACTAGGGATAATCTTCTAGCTTCTAGCTTCTAGCTTCTAGCTTCTAGCTTCTAGCTTCTAGCTTTCGGCTTTAATACCAAAGCGAGGCATTCGCCTCGCTTTATCAACCAGCACCAATAAGGAGTCTGTCATGCTAGTGATACGTCCTATCGAGCAGAGAGACTTTCCTACCTTAAAGCAGTTCTCCATTGATTCTGGCCATGGCTTTACGTCTTTGCCGGTCAACGACGCCTTATTACAACAAAAGATTGACGACTCCAATGCAGCCTTTGCTAACCGGGGTACCGCCAAGAGCGAAAACTTATACTTTTTTGTTGCTGAAGATGGCGATAGTGGCGAGGTGCTCGGCACCTGTGCCCTTAATGCCGCCGTGGGGCTATCTTCTCCCTTCTATACCTACCTGCTCGGCAAACAAGTACACAGCTCACCCCAGCTGGGTATTTATAACGTGGTTGAAACCCTGACTCTGACCAACGATTACACGGGGGGCAGTGAATTGTGCTCGCTCTTCTTGCGTGAGTCCGCACGTCACGGCTTAAACGGCCGTTTGCTGTCGAAGAGCCGCTTTTTATTCTTGGCCGAGTTTCCTGAGTTATTCGATAATCGGGTGTTGGCAGAGATGCGCGGCGTGTCTGACGAACAAGGCCACAGTCCATTTTGGAGCTGGCTGCAAGAGCACTTTTTTAGCATGGATTTCCCCACCGTCGACTATCTGACCGGCATCGGCCAAAAAGGCTTTATTGCCGAGCTAATGCCCAAGTTTCCTATTTATGTAAACTTGCTGTCTAAGGCTGCTAAGTCGGTGATTGGCGTTACCCATAACAACACCAAACCCGCGCTGCGCTTTTTAGAATCAGAGGGCTTCACTTGGCGCGGTTATGTGGATATTTTTGATGGCGGCCCTACCGTAGAATGTGAGCTGTCACAGATTCATTCGGTACGTAATAGCCGACAATGCCGCATCAAGATGGGTGAGCCTCGCTCAGGTCGATCTTATCTGATCAGCAACGGCCAGTTTGCTGGCTTTCGCGCCTTAATTGCCGAGGCGGATTTGGCAAGCACCTCGCTCGATGAAGCTGACTTACCAGAGGTGACGCTAAGTGCAGACGCCGCCCGTTTGCTGATGGTGAGTGAGGGCGATACGCTCAGGTTAGTTGAGATATAGGCTCTGAGGGCTGCGCCCAGCAGCAAGGACCAAGCTAAAAATAAAAACTAGAGCTAAAAATTTTTGCCACGGGAGAACACCCTCTTTGTTTACGAGAGTCACGGACGCAGTTAACGTGCGACAAGTGAACAGAGCTTTTTGGGGGAGAAGACCTTAACCATTAAATATCTGATCAGTGGTTGTCAGATTTGCTCCCTCTTTTTCTGTGTTCTTCTGTGGATTCCGTGGCAAAAATAGCCCTAGTCTTTAAAATCTTTAAGCCCTTTTTTATAAGAGGAGATATTGAATGGTAGATACAGAAGATCCAGCAATAGCAGTTCAATATATCAATGGCCACTGGCTGCCCGGCGAGGGTGAAGCATTTAGCTCTGTGGATCCGGCTAAAGACGTCGAGGTCTGGCAAGGGGCAGCGGCCAGTTTGAGTCAGGTAAATGCGGCTGTAGCGGCGGCGCGTGCGGCCAGCCCCGATTGGGCGAGCCTAGCCGTAAGCGAACGGCTTACTATTATTAAGCGCTTTGCCGAATTAGTGGTGAAACACAAAGACTATTTAGCCCAGCTTATTGCTCAAGAAACCGGTAAGCCGCTATGGGAAAGCGCCACAGAGGCGGCGGCCATGGCGGGCAAAATTGCCTTGTCTGAAAAAGCCTATTTTGAGCGCACCGGTATGACTGAAACGCCGATGGCCGGCGGTAAAGCCGTGCTGCGCCATAAACCCCATGGTGTGGTGGCGGTGTTTGGCCCTTATAACTTTCCGGGGCACTTGCCCAATGGCCACATAGTGCCCGCTTTAATCGCCGGCAATACGGTAGTGTTTAAACCCTCGGAGCTCACGCCTAAGGTGGCCGAAGAGACGGTAAAGCTCTGGGCGCAGGCGGGCTTGCCTGCGGGTGTACTCAATCTAGTGCAAGGCGAGGTGCATACGGGGAAGGCTTTGGCAGCCCATGCAGATATCGATGGCTTATTTTTTACCGGCTCCTCAAATACCGGCCAGCTATTACATCGCCAGTGGGCAGAGCAGACGAGCAAAATATTAGCACTAGAAATGGGTGGCAATAATCCGCTGGTGGTGGGTGAGGTGGCCAACATAGACGCCGCCGTGCACACCATAGTGCAGTCTACTTTTATTAGTGCCGGCCAGCGTTGTACTTGTGCACGCCGCTTATTATTACCTAAAGGCGAAGCAGGCGATGCTATTTTGGCGCGCCTTATTACCGTGACCAAGGCCATCAAAGTCGGTGTGTATGATGACGAGCCGCAGCCCTTTATGGGCGCCTTAGTGTCGGTGCACGCGGCCAAGGCCATGATAGCTGCCCAAGCTAACCTGTTAGCATTGGGTGGCCATTCATTATTGATGCTGAAATCACTGCAAGCCAATACCGGGCTTGTCTCGCCGGGTATTATTGAGGTCAGTCATATCAGCGACTTGCCAGATGAAGAGTACTTTGGCCCGCTGTTGCAGGTTAGCCGCTATGAGGATCTGGCCCACGCCGTTGTGCTTGCCAATAACACGCGTTACGGCTTAGCGGCAGGTTTATTGTCAGATGTTCAGCAAGATTGGGATTACTTCTTACGCCATATTCGCGCCGGCATAGTGAACTGGAACAAGCCGATTACCGGTGCCTCCGGTGCCGCACCTTTTGGTGGGGTTGGCGACAGCGGCAACCACAGAGCCAGCGCTTATTATGCCGCCGATTACTGCGCCTATCCGGTCGCGTCCATGGAAGAAACTCAGGTTAGCATGCCTGATACTTTATCGCCGGGCTTACATTTTTAAGCGCTGGAGAACAAAGTACCAAGCTCAAATACAGCGCTTTTTCTGCCACGGACCCCACGGAATGCACGGAAAAATAAAAAATACTACCATAGATAGCAAAACTTAAAGGTTGTGAATTTACAAATCTTAAGTCTCTTGTTGCTTTTGATCTTGGCTGTGCGTTCCGTGTTCTTCCGTGGCAAAATTTTTTAGTTTTGGATCTTAAGTCTTTAAAACTAGGCGCTTAGCGCCGGACGCAGTTATAAATTTCCCTCAAGGAGTTAGCGTAATGAAATTGGCATTTATTGGTTTGGGCGTGATGGGCGGGCCTATGGCGGCGCATTTACAAAAAGCCGGTCATCAAGTGTGTGTCTATAACCGCAGCAGCGACAAAGCGGTGACGTGGGCCGAGGCTCACGGCGGTACTCATGCAACTACCCCGGCTCAAGCTGCCAAAGACGCAGACATAGTGATGGTGTGCGTGGGTAACGACGATGACGTACGCTCTGTGGTGTATGGCGAAGAGGGCGTGTTAGCCGGCATGAAGGCGGGCGCGCTGTTAGTGGATCACACCACTACCTCCGCCATTTTGGCCGAAGAGTTGTCTGCTGCCGCCGAAAAGTTAGGTCTGCGCTTTATCGATGCACCTGTCTCCGGTGGCCAATTGGGGGCCGAGAATGGCACCTTAACCATTATGGTGGGTGGGCGCGAAGCGGACGTCGCCGAAGCGGCACCGGTATTGGCCGCCTACGGTAAAAAAGTGACGCGCTTAGGGCCAGTCGGCGCAGGCCAGCGTTGCAAGATGGTGAATCAAATATTTGTGATTGGTGCTGTACAAGGCATTGCCGAAGGCTTGATGATCGCACAAAAAGCGGGCTTAGATATTCCAACCCTGATCGATGTATTAGGTGGCGGTGCGGCGCAAAGCTGGCAGTTACAAAATCGCGCGCAAACCATGAGTGAAGATAAGTTCGACTTTGGCTTTGCCGCGCAGTGGATGCACAAGGATTTAGGCATTTGTTTAGATGAAGCCGAGCAACAGGGCTTAACGTTACCGCTAACCGAGCACGTGCATAAGGTGTACGAAGCGTTGTTAGCCCAAGGTTTTGGCCGCTGTGACTCGACAGTAGTGATTAAAGACTTGGTGGCTAAGGCGAAATAACATCAGCGCCGAGCACCAAGCGCCCGGCGCCGAGCGAAACAAAATACGGCGGTGTCCTTGGTTGTGCGCGTCCCTTTGGCAAAGAGCATCGGCTACGCGCTTTACCTAAAAATAAGTACTGGGCTACAGGTTCAGTGTTTGGGGGGAGATCTGTGCTTGGCGCCGGGCGATCGGCGCTGCTTTAAGCTGTTTTAAGTCGAAAGTTGTCGGGTTTGAATGACCTAGCGCATAAATTTGCTGACTTGCACGCTCTGCCTCTAGTCGCGCCTGTCGGGCTCGGCTATGCTGGCCCCGATGCTAGTCGCAGTGCTTGTTTAACGAGCTAGGGTCGCGTTTGAGTAGAATTATGTGACACTTTTAGCAATATCTGAACAAAACAACGGCACTTGATGTTAGCCCTTGATACAAAGGCTTTGCTTGAGGCCTAAATTTGAATAGAGTGGGCAACCACTTAATGCCAAGTGAGAAAGGATCCCATTATGAATAAGACTCAGCTTGTTGAAGCAATTGCCGCTAAGGCAGATTTGAATAAAGCGCAGGCTAAGGCCGCGTTGGAAGAAGTGCTCAGTGGTATTACCCAAAGCCTGAAAGAAGGCGACCCAGTACAACTGGTGGGTTTCGGTACCTTTAAAGTTAACCACCGCGCTGCACGCACCGGTCGTAACCCACAGACAGGTGCAGAAATTCAGATTGCTGCTGCCAATGTGCCTGCTTTTGTAGCTGGCAAGGCATTGAAAGACGCCATCAAGTAACACCTGCTAAACCCGACTTAGGTCGGGTTTTTTCTTGCTGCATTACCCATTCTCCAGTTACCGCTTGCCCCCTTCAACCTTCACTTGTTATAACTATCCTTGCCTGTTTCCTTTCTGGGAGGCGATATGGAAGCCAATACCGTTCGACAAATGACCACGCCTTGGTCTGGCGCCCGTGGCCTTACTACAGGATTAATGTTGACTGAGCTACATCAGGATGTGTGGACCGGAAAATTACAGTTGTCTATGGGCATGCCCACTCAAGCCGATATGCCGCCCAAAGTGATTTACCAGTTGCAGTTTGATCATGTGTTTGGCTATCGGATGCTGGAAGGCACAGATGTGTTGGATTATATGGACGATGGAGACGAAAGCGGCTCAGACATTCAAATTCATCTGATCACGCCGTCGCGGTTTTTAATCTGGTTTCATCGGCAAAGCCAAGGCTTGCATCTGGATGATGATATTCAACATTACCGCATCGCCAGCTGGGATTATTGTGTGGATGTACTGGCAGGCCAAGTGCCGCTGGTGATTGTTAAACAACCAATTTAAGCTGCCGTGAGCTAGATAAACAGCCATGAGCTAGGCATGTAGCAAAAGGATACAGATAAGATGAAAGGGTTTATTTTGGTGGCACACGGCAGCCGTCGTGAGGCTGCCAATCAAGAAATAGCAGACTTTGCAGCCGGTGTTCGTCACGCCATGACTGGGCGCTTTGAACTGATGGGCCATGCCTTTTGGGAGCTGGCCGAGCCGTCTCTCGAGCAGGCCATAGACCACCAAGTGGCGGCGGGTGCCACCGAGATAAAACTGTTCCCTTATTTTTTAGCCCAAGGCCGGCACGTAGTGGACGACTTACCCTCGGTATTGCACCAAAAGCGCGAGCAATATCCTGAGTTAACCTTGACCTTATTACCGCACCTAGGCGCTATGCCGGGCTTTGCCGATTGGATAGCTGAGCAGTTGTAAGCGTTGCTGGTTTTTCGCAGTAAGCGCACAGTAAAAGAGCCCAGCTAGGGCTCTTTTTTCTTTCCTGTGCACTGGGATGAATCGGTGCATGGGATGGCGCGTAGCGCCATTTCGCGGCTAAAGCGCGCGACTACCGCTCGGCGCTTGGTACTGTATGTTTGCCTCACCCCTCACCCCTCACCCTAAGGCTTAGCTAGGTGCCATACATCAAATTTGCCATCACCAAATACATCACCCTTGGCTTTGTCATCTTTCCATAAATACAAAGGCTGCTCTTTGTAGCTCCACTGCAAGCTGCCATCGGCGCGCTTGATAATGCCATAGTCGCCTTCGGCTTTATCGTCTTTGCTTGCCGCCAGCGGTGGCCAGTTTACTGCGCACTGATCATTACAATTGCTAACGCCTGCAGCGTCCTTCTCAAACACATACAAGCTCATGCCTGCCTCATTGGTGAGGATAGCGCCCTCTGTGCTATCTGCGGTTTGTATGGGGGCCGCCAGCAAGGGCAAGCTGACCGCTAGCGCTAATCCCAGTAGCCCTTTTTTGAACACTTTTTTACGAAACATAGGATACTCCTGTTGGCAAAAATAAAACCAATGCAAAGCTCGCCTTGCAGACTTGCATTAGCTTCAAGGATAGGCGAGGAATAGGGCTTGGGAGCACTGTGTGGCGTAAAAATTACCCGCTATGCTGGCCGGCGAATAAATTGCCGATTACAAGTGATAAAAAAGCCGCCATCAATGATGGCGGCTTATGCTTTCTCTAGCTTCTAGCTTCTAGCTTCTAGCTTCTAGCTTCTAGCTTCTAGCTTCTAGCTTCTAGCTTCTAGCTTCTAGCTATTTGTTTTCCCGCGCTATGGCGCGATAGGCGATGTCGTGACGATAAAACATGCCTTGCCATTTGATCTGCTCAGCCACCGCATAGGCATTGGCTTGCGCCTCGGTTACCGTGTTGCCCAGAGCGGTGGCGCATAATACGCGCCCGCCTGAGGTCACTAGCACGCCGTCTTTAAGGGTGCTGCCGGCGTGGAATGTTTTGCTGATCGGTGTTGCTGCCGGAATATCGGTGATGGCATCAAATTTGCGATAATCATCGGCCGGATAACCACCCGCCGCCAATACCACACCCACGGCGGCGCGTGGGTCAAATTCGGCGGTGACTGTGTTCAGCTTGCCGTTACAACCGGCTAAGCACAGTTCAACCAAGTCAGACTGCAAGCGCATTAAAATGGGCTGGGTTTCTGGGTCACCAAAACGACAGTTAAACTCAATCACCTTTGGCTGGCCGGCTTTATCTATCATCAGGCCTGCGTATAAGAAGCCGGTGTAGACATTACCTTCAGCTGCCATGCCACGCACGGTCGGCATGATCACCTGACTCATGATGCGATCATGTATTTCCGGCGTCACTACCGGTGCTGGGCTATAGGCGCCCATGCCGCCGGTGTTGGGGCCGGTATCGCCGTCGCCAACGCGCTTGTGATCTTGGCTGGTGGCCATGGCCAACACATTTTCACCGTCGACCATGACGATGAAAGACGCTTCTTCGCCATCCAAGAATTCTTCAATCACCACACGGCTGCCGGCATCGCCAAAGGCATTGCCAGACAACATGTCGCGTACGGCGTTTTCAGCCTCTGCCAAGGTCATGGCCACGATCACGCCTTTACCGGCTGCCAGACCGTCGGCTTTCACCACGATAGGGGCGCCTTTCTCGCGTAAATACGCGAGAGCAGGTTCAACTTCCGTGAAGTTCTGGTAATCGGCGCTCGGGATGTTTTGGCGGGCTAAAAAGTCTTTGGTGAACGCTTTAGAACCTTCTAACTGAGCGGCGGCGGCAGTCGGGCCAAAGATAGCCAAGTTGTCGGCGCTAAAGGCGTCAACCACACCGGCCACTAATGGCGCTTCTGGGCCGACTATGGTCAGACCAATCTGTTCTTGTTTGGCAAAGGCCAACAAGCCTTGCACGTCTGTGGCGCTAATGTCCACGTTGGTCAGGTTAGATTCAAGGGCCGTGCCCGCATTGCCGGGTGCCACGAATACTTGGCTGACTTGAGGCGACTGCGCCGCCTTCCAAGCCAGCGCATGCTCACGACCACCACCACCAATGATTAATACTTTCATCAATTTTGTTCCTCAAAATTAGTAAAGCACTTGATAGCAGCTAGATCTCTGTAACCAATCACCTGCAACAAGCCACTCGGTCGACTATAGAGGGATAGGGCATATCTCTAAACCGACCATCACATAACATGGACGTTATGTGTTTGAGCGTTACAGGGAGGTACTTGAAGCGTGTCGGTGTGAGATACCGCTATCCCGATAACTAACACCTCCAACTAACTCCGATCTAGCTACTGATCAATGGCGAAAGTGGCGCATGCCGGTAAAGACCATGGTCATGCCATGCTCGTCGGCGGCTTGAATGACTTCATCGTCACGCATAGAGCCACCTGGCTGGATCACACAGCTGATACCGGCGGCCGCCGCGGCGTCTATGCCGTCGCGGAACGGGAAGAAAGCATCGGAGGCCATGACCGAGCCTGCAACTTGCAAGCCTTCGTCTTCGGCTTTAATGCCGGCCACTTTAGCGGAATACACACGGCTCATTTGGCCGGCGCCTACACCGATAGTCCGAGCGCCTTTGGCGTAAACGATGGCATTGGATTTCACGTACTTGGCTACTTTCCAGCAGAATAACAAGTCTTGCAACTCGGCGTCGGTCGGCTGGCGTTTGCTGACCACTTTTAGGTCGGCTAAGCCAATATTACCTTGGTCGCGGTCTTGTACTAAGATGCCGCCGTTCACACGCTTGATGTCCAAGGTGTTAGTTTTAGTGGTCCACTGGCCGGACACCAATAAACGCACGTTTTTCTTCTCGGCAACGATAGCTTGCGCCGCATCAGACACGCTAGGCGCGATGATCACTTCCACAAACTGACGATCCACAATCGCTTTCGCGGTGTCGGCATCTAATTCGCGGTTAAAGGCGATGATGCCGCCAAAGGCTGAAGTAGGATCAGTTTGATAAGCGAGATCGTAAGCTTCAAGCAGGTTCTCGCCTAATGCCACACCACAGGGGTTGGCGTGCTTAACAATCACACAAGCTGGGGTATCAAATTCTTTTACGCACTCGAGTGCGGCATCGGTGTCGGCTATGTTATTGAACGACAACTCTTTGCCTTGCAGTTGAGTGGCGGTCGCCACAGACGCTTCATCGATAGTATTTTCTACATAAAAAGCGGCGCTCTGATGGCTGTTTTCGCCGTAGCGCAAGTCTTGCTTCTTAGTAAACTGATAGTTGATGGTGCGCGGGAAGGCTGAGCCTTCGGTCGCATCATGATAGGCCGGCACCATGGTGCCAAAGTAGTTGGCAATCATGCCGTCATACTGCGCCGTGTGCTCAAAGGCGGCGATGGCTAAATCGAAGCGAGTCGCTTGAGTCAGGCTGTTGTTGCCGGCATCCATTTCGCTGAGCAGACGATCGTAATCGCTAGCGTTCACCACTATGGCCACGTCGTTGTGGTTTTTAGCGGCGGCACGCACCATGGTTGGGCCGCCGATATCGATGTTTTCGATGGCATCTTCGAGGCTGCAATCGGCATTAGCAACGGTATTGGCAAACGGATACAGGTTGACCACTACCATGTCGATAGCTGCAATGCCGTGCTCGGCCATAATGGCGTCATCGGTACCACGACGGCCCAAAATGCCACCGTGTACCTTAGGGTGTAAGGTTTTAACACGGCCATCCATCATTTCAGGAAAACCGGTATAATCAGACACTTCGGTGACGGGAATGCCTTGGTCGGCCAGCAAGCGGGCGGTGCCACCGGTAGACAGCAATTCAACGCCGCGAGCGTGTAAACCTTGGGCGAAATTGATGATGCCGTCTTTATCAGACACACTCAGCAGAGCACGGCGAATGGGTCGAGCAGTTTCCATGGGTTCTCGTTCCTTTACGATCGATCGGGGGGTTTGGTAAAAACGACTCATAGCGTCGACTTTACCAAACCGCCTGGCGTGCTGTGCTGGCATGGCGGTACAGCGAGATCTGCTACCAAGCTGGTTCTGCTATTTAGTGCTGCTAGCGGCGGCGGCATATTCTACTGTATTTTGCCAACCCTTGCCCCCCTATTTTGTTTTGGTGTCAAGAGACTTTCGTGCGTTAACTTGCGCGGCAGACGGCGCAATCTTTTACTCTGTTTGCTCGTCATTTTGATCAAAACAATCCCAGTAAGGTGGCTCGCCGAAGTATCCGGCCATAAAGTCGATAAAGCATCTGACCTTACTCGCCAGCAGTTTGCGGTGCGCATAAACGGCGTATAGGCCCATGGGCTCGGGTTCGTATGCGGGGAGTAATACCTGAAGTTTGCCTTCGGCAATGGCAGCACCGCAAATAAAAGTGGGCTGAATGACGATACCGGCGCCTTCAATAGCGGCTTTTACTAGCACTTCGCCATTATTAATAACCATGTCACCTCTCGTCTCTGGCCCTCGCCACCCTTGCCCAGCTAACTCAGGCGCGCTCGGCGTTAGCCATTCATGGGTGGGAAAACGGGTGCTTTCTTCCATATAGCTGTAGCGCAGATAACGGTGGTTTTTCAGGTCTTCCAGCCGTTCAGGAATGCCGTGCTCGGCCAGATAAGCCGGTGCGGCGCACATCACCAATCTTATCGGCGCCATAAATTTGGCAATCATAGAGGAGCTTTTTAGGTGGCCGATGCGCAGCGCTATGTCGAACCCTTCTTCTACTATGTCGACCTTACGGTCGTTCAGCTGTAGGTCGATACTCACGCCCGGATGAGCCTGCTGAAAGCGATATAGCAAGGGTGCCAGATGCAGGCTGGCAAACGAGACAGGCGCGCTGATGCGCAGTTGCCCTTGGGCGTTTTCCTGCAGGTCATTGAGCTGACTGTCCATGTCGTCTAGGTCAGCCAGCAGCTGTTGTGCGCGTTGCGCATAACGACTACCGGCTTCGGTAATATGTACCTTGCGGGTGGTGCGATTGAGCAGGCGGGTGCCTAGCCGTTGCTCTAGCTGAGACACATATTTGCTAACCAACTGTGGCGACATGGCTAGCCGCTCGGAGGCCCGAGTAAAACTGCCCTCGCTTACTACGGTAACAAAGGCACGCATGGCATCGATACGGTCCATGGGAGTTCCTCATGATAATAAAATGGCATTATCAATGTAGTGTTTATAAATAGGCAATAAGTTTGGTCTTAATCTTTCAAATTGATGATAGTAAAGTGAGTGTACGCATTGAATATCTGTCTTTAGATACACTCAAACATGACCCTATCAGAGGAAAATCCCATGAAAACGCAATTGGCCCGAATCTTATTGAGCAGCAGCGGCGGTTACGCGGCACTGGTGTTACGACTGCCGATTGGCCTGATATTGGCCGCTCACGGGGCACAAAAATTATTTGGCTGGTTTGGTGGCTATGGCCTAGAAGGTACGGGCCAATGGATGGCGAGCATTGGCTTAATCCCCGGTGAGCTGATGGCATTATTGGCGGGCAGCGCCGAATTCTTTGGTGGCCTTGCTCTGGTGTTGGGGCTGCTGACGCGCCCAGCCGCCTTGGTTGCGTCGTTCACTCTGCTGGTGGCTATTTTTAGTGTGCACATCGGCAACGGCTTGTTTATGTCCAACAACGGTTACGAATACGCATTGGCACTGCTGGCCGGCACTGTTTCCTTGCTGATCCAAGGGGCGGGGCGGCTGTCACTGGATTTACTGTTGCTAGATCGTGTGGCTCGCCACCGTTCGGCGTAAATATTTGACTGGAGATACCGTCATGAACAAGACCACCGACATCCTTTTTCTTTCGCACGGCGGTGGTCCTATGCCGCTGCTAGGCGATCCTGCACACCGAGAAATGGTGGCGTGTTTACAGCAGATGGCCGCCAAGTTACCCCGCCCTAAGGCTATTTTGATTATCAGTGCCCACTGGGAGGAAGCGGTGCCCACCATTACCGCGAATGCCCATCCTAGCCTTATTTATGATTATTATGGATTTCCAGCCGCAGCCTATGACATTCAGTATCCCTGCGCTGGCGAGCCTGTTCTGGCTCAGCAGGTGCAGCAGGCGCTGACCAATGCCGTCATTACCGCACGACTCGATACCGAGCGCGGTATCGACCACGGTGTATTTGTGCCCCTTAAGTTGATGTATCCGACAGCGGATATTCCTTGCGTGCAGCTCTCGCTGATTAACAGCCTGAGTGCTGAGGCACATCTGGAAATCGGCCGTGCGCTACAGGCCTTGGATTACGATAACCTGCTGGTAATCGGATCTGGTTTTTCGTTTCATAATTTGCCGGCATTTTTTGCCGTGAATACGCCAGATGTGCAGGAGAAGAATGAGGCGTTCGAAGCTTGGCTCCAAGATGCCTGCTCCAACCCTTTGCTTGACGAAGTCCAACGTCGCCGCCGACTCGTTGACTGGACGGCCGCGCCTTATGCCCGTTTTTGCCATCCTAGAGAAGAACATTTGTTGCCGCTACACGTGTGTTATGGACTGGCGGCGCAGGCGTGTGACGAGCATGTGGCCGTGACTATATTGGGGCAAAAATCCAGCTTGTTTTATTGGTCAAAACAAAGAGCATTTGACGAGCCAAGTTGCTAAGCCCATACCGCTAAAAAGAGCATTAGCGCGTTCCTTCTTCTGTCTTTGACACACAGCGCTGGGTTTTTATGTTATGTGCCTTAAGTGCGGGTACAATCAAGGCGCTTTGTTTGTCTTAGATAGTATTAACAGGAGTGAGTTATGCAATCTCGTTTTGGCTGGGGCTTGAGTGTCAGCCAGTGGTTTATTTTCTTGTTAGCCAATGCGCTGGCGCTACCCATCATCTTGGGGCAGGCGTTTGGCCTTGAAGGCAGTGACATTACCGGCTTAATGCAGCGCACCCTGATGCTGGTGGGATTAAGTTCCTTGGTACAGGTCCTCATTGGCCATCGTTACCCGGTTGCCGACGGGCCTGCGGGCTCTTGGGCCATCGTCTTTATTGTGATGGCCTATATAGGTCGCGCCCAAGGCTTTGCGGGCGGCGAGATATTACAGCTGTTGGCGGGGGGGGTATTAGTGGCCGGTGCCATCATGCTGTTGTTAGGTCTAGCCAAGCAAACTCATCGGTTGCTGTTCTTGTTTACGCCGCTGGTGACCGGCTGCTTTATGTTGCTATTAGTGGTGCAGCTGTCAGGCGTATTTGTGCGCGGTATGGTCACGGATCCACAAAGTGGCGTGATGACCATGCCGGTGGCGAGTATCGGCTTATTGGTGTTTATCGGCGTATTAATGTGCTCCTTTAGCCGTCACGCCATAGTGCGCACTTATGCGGTGTTAGTCGGCATAGTGGGCGGTTGGGGCGCCTTTGTGCTGTTTGGCTTAAGCGCCACCGCGATACCGAGCAACGCTTCTGGCATACAGTTGCCCGATTTGTTTGCTTTTGGCTGGCCCAAGTTAGACCTCGGCATGCTGGTGGTGGCGGTATTGTTTTCGCTGCTGTTGGTCTCTAACCAAGTGGCGGCCATTACTGCCATTTCCAGCGTAGTGCAGGGCCCACAACCGACCATGAAAGATGCCCTTAATCGCAGTAGTCTCGCCTCGGGCATTAGTCACATGATGGCGGGCGGCTTATCGACGATTGCGGTGGTGCCTTTACCCGTGACGGCCGGTTTTATTCAGATCACAGGTGACCAAAGACGTGGGCCTTTTATACTGGCGTGTGTGCTATTGGCCGGCATTAGCTTATTCCCTGCGGCCGTGGGCTTTTTATCTTTATTGCCCGCCCCCGTGGCTAATGCAGCCTTGTTAGCCGCCTTTATTAAGCTGGTGATGTTGGCGTTTCAGTTACTGACTAAATATCCGCTGGATCACAGAGCCGGCACTATCTTGGGCGTGACCGTATTGTTAGGCGTAGGCTGTATGTTCTTACCGCCGGATCTGTATCGTCATTGGCCAGGATTGGCGCAATATTTACTCGGCAACGGTTTGCTCACCGGTACCTTAATCGCACTGGTGATGGAGCAGTTGTGGCGTAAAAGCGCTTGACCTTGCCCCTATGACAAGCCCAATAATTCGCGGGCTGTAGCGCTCGTTTCTCTGGGCGCTCATTATTTAACTAGTTAGGCGTAAACCGCGCCTTAATAAGGAAATGAACATGACTGAATTTACCATACCTGATATGACCTGCGGCCATTGCGTGGGAGTGATCACAGATGCCTTAACCGCAGTCGATGAAAATTGCGAAATCGATTTTGACCTGCTTAATCATCAGATTACCGTGCACAGCAACCGCACCCCACAACAATTGGTGAATGCGCTAACTGCCGCCGGTTATCCGCCTACTATCAGCGACAACTAAAATTAGCGATAATTAATTAGTTGTGAAGGGTGAAGCGTACGACTGCACTGAACGTAAGCCCTTTATTTAACTGTTTGTTTAACTGATCGCATACGGCTACCAGCTAACGGCTCTTTGCAGGAGTAATCATGAACATAGGTGAGGCTGCACGCTTAAGCGGTTTGTCGGCCAAGATGATCCGCCACTACGAACAAATTAAATTGCTAAAGCCTGCCGTGCGCAGTGAGGCTGGTTATCGGCAATACGATGCGCAAAATATTACCGTGCTGAAGTTTATTCGCCAAGCTCGAGTGTTAGGCTTTTCCATCGCGCAAATTGATGAGCTGCTCAGTCTGTGGCAAGACCCTGCGCGATCCAGCCGAGCGGTTAAACAAGTAGCCCAGCAACATCTGGCCGCCGTTGAGCATAAGATGCAGGAGCTTGCCGCTATGCAGGCCACCTTACAAAACATGATTTCCGCCTGCTCTGGCGATGAAGACTCCCACTGCGCCATCCTCGAACAGCTATCTCAACAGAGTGAAGCGTAAGGTTTAATTCAACATTAAGAATTAACCATTCAACATTGCGTACCGCGCCTGCTTGACCTTACCCCAGTGGTAAGCCTTAAGCTAAGGTCATGATCTCTATCGAGGAACTCATTCATGACTACCACTCAGACTCATAACGCCTCTACCGATGAGCAACGGCTACAGCTGCCGATTACCGGCATGAGCTGTGCCTCTTGCGTGCGCCGCGTAGAGCAGGCCTTGCTAAACACGCCGGGCGTCATCGAGGCTAGCGTTAATTTGGCCAGTGAGAAGGCACAAGTCAGTCTGGCGGCGGATGCCTCGCTCAGCATTTTAGTGGATGCCATCACCAAGGCGGGTTATCAAACGGCTACCGAACAGTTTGAGCTTACCATTATTGGCATGAGCTGCGCGTCTTGCGTGGGGCGAGTCGAAAAGGCGTTACAACGCTTGCCGGGGGTGCTGTCGGCCAGCGTTAACTTGGCCGCAGAAAGTGCGCAAGTCAGCGCCTTGGCTGGCAATGTGGATGAGGCGCAGTTGGTGGACGCCATTAACAAAGCCGGTTATCAGGCTCAGCCGGTATCGAGTGATAGAGCAGACGATAACGCCCGCCGTGCCGTCGAGCAGCAGTGCTTGAAGCGTGCCTTTGCTTGGTCGCTGGCGCTGACCTTGCCGGTGTTTATTTTAGAAATGGGTAGCCATGTGATCCCCGGCATGGCGGCTTGGGTTGAAGCCACGCTTGGCCAACCTCTGAATTGGGGCATTCAATTTGTGCTCACTACTCTCGTTTTGCTGGGGCCGGGGCTGCGTTTCTTACGCCAAGGGATACCGGCTTTGCTGCGCGGCGCACCGGACATGAATTCCTTAGTGGCATTGGGTAGCTTATCGGCGTGGGGCTTTTCGGTGGTGGTGCTGTTTGCTGGCCATCTATTGCCTGCAGGCAGTCAACATGTCTATTTTGAAGCGGCAGCTGTGATCGTCACCTTGATTTTATTGGGCCGTTTTCTGGAAGCCAGAGCCAAGGGGCGCACCGGCGAGGCCATTCAGCAGTTGCTGAAACTGCAAGTGAACACGGCGCGGGTACAAAAAGACGGCGAGAGCCAAGAAGTCCCCTTAAACCAAGTGCAAGTAGGCGATTGCTTACTGGTGCGCCCGGGTGAGCGTATTCCCTTAGACGGCACCGTCTTGTCTGGCAGCTCTTATGTGGATGAATCCATGCTTACCGGCGAGCCAGTGCCAGTCGAAAAAAAACAAGGCGACGAGGTAGTGGGTGGCACCATCAATAAAAATGGCGCCTTAACCATTAACACTACCAAGGTCGGTAAAGACACCTTATTGGCGCAAATTATTCGCATGGTGGAGCAGGCTCAGGGCGCCAAGCTACCCATTCAAGCCTTGGTTGATAAAGTCACCGGCGTGTTTGTACCCGTGGTGATGGCCATCGCCTTACTCACCTTTATCGCTTGGCTATGGTTTGGGCCTACCCCAGCCTTAAGTTTTGCCCTCATTAATGCGGTGGCCGTGCTGATCATCGCTTGCCCCTGCGCCATGGGGTTGGCCACACCGACTTCCATCATGGTGGGCACGGGGCGGGCGGCGGCGCTCGGCGTGTTATTTCGTAAAGGCCAAGCCCTACAAACGCTGCGCGAGACTAAAGTAGTGGCGCTAGATAAAACCGGTACTTTAACCAAAGGTCAGCCTGAGTTAACCGATTTGCAGTTGTTGCCGGGTGTTGAGGAAGATGCAGCGCTGGCACTGATTGCCGCGGTCGAGCAGCATTCCGAGCACCCGATTGCCGAGGCCATAGTGGCGGCGGCCAAGGCGCGCGGCTTAACGCTATTGATGCCGGAAGACTTTCAATCTTTGTCCGGCTTAGGCGTGGCAGCTAAGGTAAATGGTCAAACAATAGAAGTGGGTGCCGACCGTTATCTGACCCAATTGGGGTATGACTTGGCGGCGTTCGGTGACACGGCGCAACAACTGGCCAAGGAAGGCAAGAGCCCACTGTATGCGGCTATCGACGGCAAGCTGGCGGCCATTATTGCGGTGGCGGATCCCATTAAAGAGGGCACACCCGCCGCCATTAACGCCTTGCATGCCTTGGGGCTAAAAGTCGCCATGATCACAGGTGACAACCGTCACACCGCCGAGGCCATAGCGCGCCAGCTAGGCATAGATGAAGTAAAAGCTGAGGTGATGCCAGACGGCAAAGTGGCGGCGTTAATCGCGCTGCGTGAGCAATATGGGCCAGTGGCCTTTGTGGGCGATGGCATTAACGATGCGCCAGCGCTGGCCGAAGCGGATGTGGGCTTGGCAATAGGTACCGGCACCGATATTGCCATAGAGGCGGCAGAAGTGGTGCTGATGGGCGGCGACCTGCGCGCCGTGCCTAATGCCTTGGCCATTAGTCACGCCACCTTGCGCAATATTCGCCAAAACTTATTTTGGGCCTTCGCCTATAACGCCTGTTTAATACCGGTAGCAGCCGGCGTCTTATATCCGGCGTTCGGCATCTTGCTCTCGCCCATGCTCGCCGCCGGTGCCATGGCGCTATCGAGCGTATTTGTGGTGAGCAACGCTCTTCGATTGAAGCGGTTTAAACCCAGTTAGGGGTTAAGGGTGAAGAGTGAGGTGTAATACCTAAGATCTGAATATTCGGTTTATTGCCCCTCACGCCTCACCATTTTCGCCTCACTCGCCTACAACCAAAACCCCAGCAGCATAAACACCGGGATCAACACCAATATCGGACAGCGTAAGGTACGCAGCGCGAGTAAGCCAACGGCAGCGGCCGCTAATGCGGCGGCTCCGTTATGGCTGGCGCTTATGCTGCTCACAAACACCGGCTGATATAAGGCCGAGAGCAATAAACCCACCACGGCGGCGTTAATGCCGCGTGCGGCGCCCGCCATTAACGGGCGCGCCGCCAGTACCTGCCAGCTGTTTTGCAAGGCCAATACCAGTAAAAATCCCGGTAAGAAAATGCCAAAGGTCGCCGCTAAGGCGCCTAATACAGGCGCATTTGGGTGCAGCTCGGCGCCTAAGAAACTGGCTAAACTGAACATGGGGCCGGGCATAGCTTGGGCGGCACCGTAACCGGTGAGAAAGGTATTTGTCGATAAGGTCTCGGGCAGGGTGCCTTGTACTAATACCCCTTCCAACAAAGGCAGCACCACGTGGCCACCACCAAACACCAAGCTGCCGGCTCGGTAGAAATCAGCAAAAATAGCGGCGGTGTCGGTCAGACTCAATAATGGCAGCAGCAATAACAAACCCAAAAATACCACCATAAAGGGCCAGTTGATGCCCAGTGGCTGAGTTGATTCTTTGGCTTCGGCCTTCAACAGCCCCGCGCCCACTAAGGCGGCGGCCACTAACACCACAAACTGAGTGCTAAAGCTGGGCACCAGCCATAATAGCGCCGCACTCAACACGGCTATAACGAGTGTGCTTTGTTGACGACAAAATTGCTTGGCCATGGTTAATACGGCATCGGCCACCACCACCAGCGCGAACAGCTTAAGGCCGGTGACGATAGCCAAGGCCGCCGGTTGATTAGCCCAAGCACTGCCTGCCAAGCTTAAGCCCAGCATCAATAAAAATGAGGGCAGGGTGAAGCCAATAAAAGCGGCGATGGCACCAAATAAGCCAGCACGCTGATAACCCAAGGCAAAACCTAATTGGCTAGAGGCAGGTCCGGGTAAAAACTGGCATAAGGCTAAGGTAGAAGCGAATCTGTCTTGAGGCATCCAACCCAGCTTGTGTACGAAGTGGCGCTGAAAATAACCAATGTGCGCCGCGGGCCCGCCAAAGCTTATCCAACCTAATTTAAAAAACTGCCAAAACACTTCTAACATCATCTGCCCCTTAGCTCTATTCATCTGGCCCCATCATAACCGCGCTTTAAGGCAATGTTGAATCTTGCATGATGAATGTTTAATTAAAATCAGTATCAACAGGCTCGCGGACATTTACATAGTGAACTAAAGCTATTGCTTTGCGGTAGTCGCGGCTTTAGCCGCAAAATCCGACCTTTACAAATAGGCATGATGTTTGCAAAGAGCTGCCTCAGTCGCGTTTTATTGATAACGAATTTTTAGGTTAATCCCTAGCGGAGAGGTAACGGGTGGCAGTAAATAAGCAACCGCAGCGGGCCATGGGTCTTTTAAGCGGAAAAGTGCATCCGGTGGGGGCGGAAGTTGAATTTCCTCGTTATGATTTTTTTCAGCAAGAAGACCTGCTGTTGCGCCAAAGCCAACAACTGGCGGCGAGTTTAGAAACCAACCTGCGCAACTGGCAGGCACGCCTTGAGTCGATGTTTTACCGCGCCGAATTAACGCTAACTTGCGAATTAGTGGAATCAAACACGGCGGCTGAGGGCCGCCTGTGCTTTGTGCTGGAAGGTAATGATTTATCGGGCGCTCTGTTAGCAGACAAGCAGCCATTGGCGTGGCTGTTTATCGAACAAGCCAGTTTGTATCAGTTAGCGGAAATGTCCTTTGGCGGTGAGCCAAATCCGGCGCGCACTTTAGGCCAGCGCACACTGTCAGAAACCGAGCGCCGCTTAGGCGCTAACTTACTGACCCTATTAGCCAATGAGCTGCTGGCACAGCTTTTGCTTAGCTCTAGCGCAAGTCGTGGCTTAAGCACTGATCTGAGCGCTCACTTGAGCACAGACCAGAGCATAAATCTGGCGAGCAGTAGGCGGGTGCTATTAGCACCGGCACCACCCAACTTAACGACCGTTACTTGGCTGTCCTTTAATTTAAGTTGTGGCGAGCACCACTTAAATTGGCAGTTAGCCATGCCGGTGCTGTTACAAACACCGGCGCCTGCGATAGTTGAAGCACAGCTTAGTGCGGCGTTAAGCCAAGCACTCAATCAGGCCTTAAAGGCGCGCTTGCCGCAGCTAAGCACTCGCTTAACCGTGCCGTTGGCGGAGTTTGATTTGCCATTAGGCCAGCTAGCCCTGCTACAAGTAGGCGATATTTTACCGATTCACTTGCTACAAGAAACTCGCGCTCGCGTGGGTCAGCAGCCGGTGCTAAAAGGCCGCGTGGCCGAGCAGCAAGGCCGATTGGTGTTCGCCAGCCACGGCTTTGTCGAATAAATAGGTCGAATGAACATGTCGAATGAACGTGTCGAATGAATGCGTTGAATGAATAAATTGAATAAATTTTTCGCTTAGATTTTTTTGCTTAAGTATTTTTATGAGGTAATGCATGGCCGAACAAGACATAGACAGCAGCCTGTTATTGGGCGAAGGCCTAGATAGCCTGTTTCAAGAGGCGGCCGTTGAGCCTGAAGATAGCGAATCAAATCAAAGCAGCAGTCGGGGCTTGGATTATTTTCAGCAGCTGCCGGTGCGCGTCTCGCTCGAAGTGGCCAGTGCCGAAATTAGCCTAGGTGAGCTGATGCAAGCCGGTGAGGGCGCCGTGATTGAGCTAGATAGAATGGCCGGCGAGCCGCTGGATGTGAAAGTAAATGGCACCTTGCTCGCGCAAGGCGAAGTGGTGTTGGCCAACGGCCGTTACGGCGTGCGCTTAACCCGAGTGTTTAATCAAGCGGCGAGCAAAGAAGCGGTCAATGAAGCCTAGTATTAAGCGCCAACTGTGGCTGTTGCTGGGATTGGGGCTGTTAATGCCTAATCTCGCCTGGGCGGACATCCCCTTGCTGTCGGTATTAGGGCCCGACGGCGAAAGCGAATACAGCGTTAAGCTGCAAATTTTGCTGCTGATGACGGCGCTCGGCATGCTGCCCTCGTTCTTGCTGATGCTAACCAGTTTTACGCGCATTATCGTGGTGCTGGCGGTGCTGCGCCAAGCGTTGGGCTTGCAACAAAGCCCGCCTAATCGAGTGTTAATTGGCATCGCCTTGGCGCTGACCATGTTGATTATGCGCCCCGTTTGGCAAGACATTTATCACAATGCCTTCGTGCCTTATGACCAAGACGAAATAGGACTCGAGCAAGCGCTGCTTACCGCCAAGGCGCCGCTACAAACGTTTATGTTGAGCCAAACTCGCGAAACGGATCTGGAGCAAATTTTAAACATCGCCCAAGAAGACACCACAATGGCGCCAGAAAATGTGCCATTCGACATCTTGATCCCCTCGTTTGTGCTGAGTGAGCTAAAAACCGCCTTTCAAATTGGCTTTATGCTGTTTATTCCCTTCTTAGTCATAGATCTGGTGGTGGCCAGTGTGCTGATGGCCATGGGCATGATGATGCTCTCGCCCTTGGTGATCTCCTTACCCTTTAAGCTGATGATCTTTGTGTTGGTGGATGGCTGGGGCATGACGGTCGGCACCCTAGCGCGCAGTTTTGGAGGCTAGGTGAGTCCAGAGCAAAGCGTAGATTTCATCGGTAATGCGGTGCTAACCATTATTATCATGGTCAGCGTGCTGATCGTGCCCGGTATGTTGGTGGGCTTAGTGGTGAGCATTATTCAGTCGGCCACCCAAATTCAAGAGCAAACCTTAAGCTTCTTCCCGCGCTTATTAGTGACCTTGCTGATGCTAATTTTTGCTGGCCATTGGTTGATCCGCACCCTCACTGAGTTGTTCGACCAGTTATTCCTGATCATTCCCGGCAGCCTAGGTTGACCGCATTAGGCAGCATCACCGCGCCCGAGTTGATGGCGTGGCTGGGCAAAGGTTGGTGGCCATTTTGTCGGCTGGCGGCGTTTTTTTGGGTGCTGCCCTTGTTTGGCGATGGTTACCTGCAGCCGCAAATTCGGCTGCTGTTTGCCTTTGTGCTGAGCCTAATGCTGATGCCTATCTTGCCCATGGGGCCGGCGGTGGATCCGTTTTCGTTGACCAGCGCCGTGCTGTCACTGGAGCAAGTTTTGTTTGGCGCCTTCTTGGCGCTAATGCTGCAAATGCTGTTCACCACAGTGACCATGGCTGGGCAAATATTATCGATGCAAATGGGCTTGTCGATGGCGGTGATGAACGATCCGGTGAACGGCGGCTCGGCCCCCTTGTTGAGCCAGCTATTGTGGCTGTTTGTGGCCATGCTGTTTTTATCGTGGAATGGCCATTTGTTGGCACTGGATATTATCGTCGAAAGCTTTCGCACTTGGCCTGCGGGTCACAGCTTGTATCAGTTGGATTTTAACGTCTTTCTTCAGTTGTTTGGCTGGATGTTTGGTGCCGCCTTATTGCTGGCGCTGCCAGCGGTGATCGCCATGTTGCTGGTGAACATTACCTTCGGTGTGATGAACCGCAGCGCGCCCTCACTGAATATTTTTGCCTTGGGTTTCCCCATGACCATGATGCTGGGCTTATTGTCCTTGTTGCTGATGCTGGCCAATATTCCCGGCCGTTATCTGGAATTTAGCCAAGACGTGTTTACGCTCATGCGCGACTGGATCCAGTAACTATGGCTGAACACCACATAGGGCGGAGCAGTCAGCATGGCTGAGCAAAGCAGCTCCCAAGATAAGAGCGAACAACCTACCGAGCAAAAAAAGCGCAAGGCCAGGCGCGAGGGCCAAATTGCCCGCTCTAAAGATCTCAACAGTGCCGTGCTCTTACTGTTGGGTGGCATGATGATCTGGTGGCAGGTCAGTGCCCTCAGCCAATTTTTCAAGCAAATATTTATTTTAAACATGGAGCTGCCGGTGGCCGCCACCCGCGAGCCGGAATTCATGCAGCGCTATTTAGAGCAATCGCTGCTGGCGGCCATGTGGGCCTTAATGCCGTTATTTTTAACCTTGTCGCTGTTGCTGCTGGCCTCGGGCTTGCTGCCGGGCGGGCTTATTTTGTCGCTTGGTAATCTGCAGTTTAAGGCCTCACGCCTAAATCCCTTGTCGGGCTTAAAGCGCATGTTCTCCAAACAAACCTTGGTCGAACTGCTGAAATCCATGCTGAAAGTCGGTTTGCTGGGCGGCGCGCTGGCCGGCATTTTAAGCAGCCAATGGGAGCGACTGGTGTTCTTGGGCCGCCAAGCTTTGTATACCGGTTTTAGCCAAGGGTTAGGCATGTTGGTGCTGGCAATTTTAGTGTTGGCCGGCGTCTTGGCATTGGTGGCCGCCATAGACGTGCCGTTTCAGCGTTGGTCCATGCTGCAAAAGCTAAAGATGACCAAGCAAGAAGTAAAAGAAGAACATAAAAACAGCGAAGGTCGCCCCGAGATCAAACAGCGCATTCGCCAAATTCAATTTCAAATGGCCCAAAGTCGTATCGAGCAAAGAGTGCCTGAGGCGGACGTAATCATCCTAAATCCGACCCACTATGCGGTGGCCATTAAATACGATGCCAACCGTGCCGAGGCGCCGTTTGTGGTGGCCAAAGGCTGTGATGCCTTGGCGCTGCGCATTCGCGACTTAGGCTATCAGCACGGTTGCGAAGTGATCACGCTGCCCGCACTCACCCGTGCCATTTATTATTCGACTCGGGTCGATCAGCAAGTGCCAGCTGGCCTCTACAGCGCCGTGGCTTACGTGCTGACCCACGTCTTGCAACTGCGGGCCTATCGCGATGGCCGAGGCCGCGCACCCGGCGACTTGCCCGAATTTACTATTCCTAAAAAATACCAACATGAATGAGGTTCACAGTGAATTTTAAAAGCCTTAGCCGACCTTATCTAGCGGTGCCGCTGCTGCTGCTAGCGGTGCTGGCCATGGTGATCTTGCCGCTGCCGCCTTGGCTGCTCGATGGCCTGTTTACCTTCAATATAGTGTTGGCAATTTTAGTGTTGCTGGTGGCGGTATCGGCCCGCCGGCCACTGGATTTCTCGGTGTTCCCCACAGTGTTGCTGATTGCCACCTTAATGCGTTTAACGCTGAACGTGGCCTCGACACGAGTGGTGTTATTACACGGCCACGAAGGCTCGGGTGCGGCAGGTAAGGTCATAGAGTCGTTCGGTGAAGTGGTGATCGGCGGCAACTATGTCGTGGGCATGGTGGTGTTTGTGATCTTGATGATCATCAACTTCGTGGTGATCACCAAAGGCGGCGAACGCATCTCGGAAGTGGGCGCACGCTTTACGCTGGATGCGCTGCCCGGCAAGCAAATGGCCATTGATGCGGACTTAAACGCCGGCGCCTTAACCCAAGAGCAAGCGCGGCTGCGCCGCCAAGAAGTGGCCAGCGAAGCCGACTTTTATGGCTCCATGGACGGTGCCTCTAAGTTTGTGCGCGGCGATGCCATCGCCGGCCTGTTGATCTTGTTTATCAACCTGATCGGCGGCTTTAGCATAGGGTTATTCCAATATGACTTGAGTGCCGGTGAGGCCTTTCAGCGCTATGCCTTGCTCACCATAGGTGATGGCTTAGTCGCTCAAATCCCCTCTTTATTGTTGGCCACCGCCGCCGCCATTATCGTGACTCGGGTAAACGACGCCAACGACATGTCGACGCAAGTGGGGCAGCAGTTATTGGCTTCGCCGCGGGTGGTGTATACCGGCGCCGCCGTGATGCTGATCCTAGGCTTAGTGCCTGGCATGCCGACTTTGGTGTTCTTATTATTTGCCGCGGTATTGGGCTACGTGGCGTGGCGATTAAAGCCCAGTGAGGGCACGCCAGACACGGCGCTCGAACAGGCCGAACTGCTGCTTGCAGAAGATAAGGCGGCTGAATCCACTTTAAGTTGGCAAGACTTACCCTATGTGGATTTACTGACGGTAGAGTTGGGTTATCGCTTGGTGAGTTTGGTGGACGAACTGCAAGGCGCGCCTTTGTTAGGCCGTATTCGCGGGGTGCGCAAGAGTCTGTCGGAGCAGGCGGGTTTCTTACTGCCCGAGGTGCGAGTGCGGGATAATTTACAGCTGGCACCGCAAGAGTATCGGGTGAAACTTGCCGGCGTAGTGATGGCCTCGGGCCAAGCCGACAGCGAGCGCATGCTGGCCATCAACAAAGGCCAAACTTACGGCGTGATTGACGGTGAACTCACCCAAGACCCTGCCTATGGTATGCCGGCGGTGTGGATTGCCACCACCAATAAACCTAAGGCACTGAACCTCGGCTATGCGGTGGTGGATGCGGCCACGGTAATGGCCACTCATGTTAGTAAATTAATGCGTGAGCACTTGGCCGAACTGCTGGTATTAGATGATGTGTCTCAGCTTAGCGAACGCTTACACAGCCAAGCCCCCAAGCTGGCCGAAGCCTTGAGTGGTGCCGTGCCGAGTGTGTTGCAGCTGAAAATTTATCGCTATTTATTGAAAGAACAAATCAGCTTGTCCGATGTGCAAACCATCGCCACCGCCTTAGTGGAAGGTGCCGAAATTACTCAAGACCCGGTGTTACTGGCGGCAGACGTACGCTGTGCGTTGAAACGGGTAATAGTGCGCCAAATCATGGGCGAACGCGGCGTGCTCAGTGCCTTTACGCTGGTGGATACCCTAGAGCAAACCCTGCTCAACGCCTTAAACCAAGCCCAGCAGCAAAACCCGAAAACCAGCATCGACAGCTTCCCCGTAGAACCGACTTTATTGTCGCAACTACAGCAAAAAATGCCTTCTGTGGTTGAGAATTTACAAGAGCAGGGGTTACCGGCTGTGCTGTTGGTGATGCCGCAATTAAGGCCGTTATTAGCTCGCTATGGCGCCGTGTTTGCTAAGGGTTTAAAAGTGCTGTCTTACAATGAGATCCCCGAGCATATTCAAATCGACGTGGTCGGCACGCTTGGTTAGGCATTGGGAAAGAAGCGCCGAGCCTTAAGCTTAAGGATTAAAGCCGACGGCCATGTCTGCAACGACGCTTTGTTACGAGAGGCACAGAAGAGTAAAGCTAAAATATGCAGAGTAAAATCGGCCAAATAAATTGACTGCTATCTATAGATATCCGGTAGCGCCGGATCTCGGCACTTGCCATCTTTTGTCGGTGGCAACTTGTGCGCTGCGATTTTTTTTTAGTTTTGCTAAAGGTAGAAACCAAGGTTAAGGGCATATTTTAAATGGCAGAACACAACTCTTTATTTACGAGCGGCACGGAAAAATAAAGATCAAAATCTGCAAAGCAAAACCGGCCGCATGAATTAGCCAAGCACACGCAAATATTTTTTTGTGCGCTTGGCGCTAAATTTATAGTGTGTAAATTAATTTTCACTTGGAACTAGTCATACACTTATTCAAGTGCTTTATGCTAATAAAACAGGGTTTTATGGTGGTTATTTAAACGCTTAAACAAATAACCATTATAAATGTATGTTTATAGTTGAAACTGGCACGTTTTTTTAGTCAAATGCTGTCGCACTAAATATTATTGCTGATGACAAGGGCAAACTGAGTGAAAATTCAGGACGCAAAGCTTCCGGTCTAAGGGATGAATTATCCTACGACAGCGGGGCCGCCAAAGCAGGTAATCCCTCCGGCTTACGCCACCTGTACATCCTTTCTCAGCGTTACCCAAATTGCTTGGCCTTGAGCCGAGCCGGCATAGCTTTGCCGAGTTTTTGAATTTAAGTTGAAACATGATGTTGTTTACAAAATTCCGCGCGGGTTTGGCGATAGGGATATTTTTAGTCAGCCAACTTTTCGTCAATCAACAAGTATATGCCACCACCATGACGGCTATCGATGCCGCTAAGTGGCAGTTCCACCAAGCGCAAAACTTATGTGTGCTTGAACATAAGGTGGTCGAATTAGCCCTAGCGCGTTTTAGTAGCGCCAAAGGTGGCCGCTTGGTCTTTGAGCTTAAGTGGCTAACGGCCAGCCCCCAAGGTGGCCAAGCCGTGTTGAACTCACGCAGCGCGCCGTGGCGAGACGTCGAAGCCGTACGTTTAGCTCAAGGGGCTTGGCAGCAGCAAATGCTGCGTTTTAATGGCGCCGCAGAGGCGGCGCTTAATGCGTTAGTAACAGGCCGCTGGCTAGATGTGACCGAGCTTGGCGGTGGCCGCCAATTAGTGCTGCCCAGCGTTTATCTTCAGCAGCCTTATCAAGACTTTCGTTTGTGCCGCGGCGAAGTCGGCGTTGAGCGCTCGGCAGACGGCACTCAGCTCACACTACATTTTCAAACCGGCGCCAAACAGCTCACCCATAACCAAATTCAGCAGTTAAACCAATTGGCCAAGCAAGTCAGTCACCAGCCGCAGGTTCGTCGGCTGCAGATTGACGCCTACACAGATAACAGCGGTGGTGCTGAGCTCAATTTGCGAGTGTCGCAAAGCCGCGCCCTGCAAGTGGTCAATCAACTGCGCCGCACCCTTTCAGTATTGCCGATGGACATGCATGCCCACGGTCAAGCTTTGCCCTCAAGCGATAACAACACCTCTGCCGGGCGTTATCAGAATCGACGGGTCACCATTACGTTACTTCAAGTGGAACAAGCATTATGAAAACTGATCCCCAGGCTCCCCAGCTATGGTTGATATCCCGTGATGGCGTATCGGATCTTTGTCACGGCGCCTTATTGGCTGCCGGCTATCAGCTAAAACAAATGGCCGCGTTCACCGCCGTTGAGCAAGGCTTGCCCCGCGTTATTTTAATAGATAGCGACCTCGGCTCGAGCTTTCTTGAATCCATTCGTCATGCGATCAGTCGTTTCCCTAAGGCGGTGGTGATAGCCATAGTGGATCACGGTGAAAGCGCTCTCACTAGTGAGGCGCTGCGAGCGGGTGCTTGTGATTACGTGCTGAAACCTTATCAACCCCGTCAATTACTGCGCATCTTAGGCCAAAGTCTGGCGCTCACCCAAAGCACCGGCAACATGGTGGTGCGCTCGCGCGCCGGTTTGCAAGTGCTGCAACTGGCGTACCGCGCGGCACAAACCAATGCCGCGGTATTAATTGGTGGCGAGTCTGGCACCGGCAAAGAATGCTTGGCGAAATATATTCATCAGGTATCAGACCGAGCGCAGGGTCCGTTTGTAGCCGTTAACTGCGCGGCCATTCCAGAAAGCATGCTGGAAGCCGTGCTCTTTGGTTACAACAAGGGCGCCTTTACCGGTGCCAACCAAGGCCAGCCCGGCAAGTTTGAGTTAGCCAATGGCGGCACCTTATTGCTCGACGAAATCGCCGAAATGCCGCTGAACTTGCAAGCCAAGCTGTTACGGGTGTTGCAAGAAAAAGAAGTGGAGCGCTTAGGCAGCCACCAAAAAATAGCGTTAAACGTGCGCATAGTGGCGGCTAGCAATAAAGACTTGCGTGAAGCCGTGAATGTCGGTGAGTTTCGTGAAGATCTGTTTTATCGCCTCGATGTACTGCCGTTAAACTGGCCGCCGTTGCGTGAGCGGTTAGAAGATATCTTGCCGCTGGCGCAGCATTTTTTAACCCGCTATGGCCAAGGCGAGCAGTTTCACCTGAGCACGCACGCCGAGCGCAGCCTGCTGGCTTACGCTTGGCCGGGTAATATTCGCGAGCTAGAAAACGTCATCCAGCGGGCGCTGATTTTAGCCCGTGGCGCCATTATCGATGTGGTGGATCTCATGCTGCCGGCGGCCGCGCCCTGTGCCATAGGCACGCCTTTGGTGTCGGCGCCCACTCTTACCGCGCATAGCGCTACTCCACACCCTGCTACTACACACCCTGCTACTACACAGCCTACTACTCCACAGCCTACTGCTGCACCAGTACCAGCTGGCCAAGGCTTGCAAGCCAGCCGCCAGCGCGCCGAATTTGATTATGTGTTGCACATTTTACAACAACATCAAGGCCACAGAACCCGTACCGCCGAAGCGCTAGGCGTGACCACCCGTGCCCTGCGTTACAAACTAGCGACCATGCGTGAGCAGGGTATCGACATCGACCGAGTAATAGGAAACTGATATGACCGCCTCTATCGCACACCAACAACAGGCAATGTTGGTCAAGCTAAACCAACTGCAACAACAAGCCAGCAGTGGCGACATAGCGCCGGCCGCCGATCAAGGCTCGTTTGGCGATCTCATGAAAACCACGGTGCAAAGCATTAACACCGAGCAGGTGCAGGCCTCAAATTTAATGGCGGCGGTAGAAACCGGTGCCAGCGAGGATTTAGTGGGTGCCATGTTGGCCAGTCAAAAAGCGGGGTTAAGCTTTTCCGCGCTGGTACAGGTGCGCAATAAGTTGGCCAGTGCCTTCGATGACATAATGCGCATGCCGCTGTAAGGAACCCAGATGGCTGAAATAAATAAGATGGCTGAAGTAAATGCGATAAGTACGGCAAGTTTGCCACTGCGTGCAGGGCTAAATCAGAGCAAAGCCCGTTGGCAGAGTTTGTCGGCACACCATAAGCAATTGATCGTGCTCAGCAGCTTAGCCGTGGTGATCGCCTTAGTGGTGGTCAATCTGTTGTGGCAAAGCGGGCGCAGCTATGTGCCTTTATATGGCAAGCAAGAGGTGTATGACCAAGGTCAAATAGTGGCGGCATTGGAGCAGGGTGAAGTGGCCTTTCGCTTAGATCCCCACAGCGGTCAAATATTGGTGGAGCAAGAGCAGTTAGGCGCGGTGCGCATGATGATGGCGGCCCGCGGCGTTAAGGCCCAGCTGCCGTCTGGCTTAGCAGATTTGAGCCTAAATACCGGCATGGGCACCAGCCAGTTTATGGAAACTCGCCGTTATCGCCATGCATTAGAAGGCGAGCTGGCGCGTACCATAATGGCCTTGAACTGGGTGCGCCAAGCTCGGGTGCATTTGGCTATGCCAGAGCGCACCTTATTTATTGGCCGCGCCGAGCAAACCCCGACCGCATCTGTGATGTTGGACGTCGCTGTGGGCCATGATCCGGACTTAGCGCAAGTGGAAGGCATAGTGAATTTGGTGGCCGGCAGCGTGCCCGGCATGACCAACGACAAGGTGTCGGTTATCGACCAAAATGGCCAACTGCTCAGCGATCAATTATCCAGCAGCGGCATGAGCAAAGGCCTAAGCCAGCGCCAAGTTGAATATGGCCGTCAGCTTGAGCAGCAATTAGCTCAACGTGCCAAAGACATGCTGCATCCCATTTTAGGCGCTAATAACTTTCGAGTGCAGGTCACCGCCGATCTGGACTTTAATGCGGTGGAAGAGACCCGCGAAAGCCTAGATCAAACCCCGACCTTGTTGCGTGAAACCGGCAGTGAGCGCAACAGCAGCGACAACTTAGGGCTAGGCATTCCCGGCGCCCTAACTAATGCGCCGCCGCAAGCCAATGCCAATGGCGAGCCCGAACAAAACGCCCCGACTAATAAAAATAACCGTGAGCAACACGAATTTCAGCGCCAGTATGAAAGCGGCCGCTCTGTGGTGCATACCCGTTATCAAACCGGTCGAGTTAGCCAATTAAGCGTGTCTGTGCTGCTCAACAATGCCATGGCGCCGGAAGGCGGCTGGCCAGAAGCGCAATTAACCAATATGGGCCAAATGGTACAAGGTGCGGTGGGCTTTAACGGTGAGCGAGGTGATCAGTTCTCGCTCACCAGTTTTGATTTTAGCCCGCAAGCCCTGCCCAGCGAATTTGCCAGTGAGCTGGCCTGGTGGCAGTTACCTGAATGGCAGGCTTATGCCCGCTATCTGCTGGGTGCACTTATGGTGCTGGCGCTACTTATTTTTGGCGTACGCCCGCTTATTCGCCACTTAAATACTAATCAAAAAGCCGCCGCCTTGCGTGAACTGCAGGCTGCGGGTATTGCCGTGAGCGGCGCTCTTGGCAACCCCCTAAGTGGTCAGGCTCTTGGCGACAAGGCCGCGCCGTTAGATAACGCCGCTCAGGCACTGAAAGCCCCAGAGCGAGTAGGCCCGCATACGGTATTGCCCTGGGATCAAGATGAACAAGAATGGCAACTGCCCCCACCTGGCAGTGAGCTAAAAGTGCAAGTTACCCATCTGCAATTGTTGGCCGAGCGGGAAACCGAGCGGGTAGCGGAAGTTATTAAACACTGGATTAAAGACCATGACTGAGTCCTCTACGGCGCCCACAAGCAGCGCCCTTACCTTAGCGCAAACTGAAAAAGCCGCCGTTGTGCTCTTAAGCATGGGCGAAGGGGCGGCGGCGCAAGTATTGCAACGCCTAGACCGCGACGACGTGCGCAAGGTCACCAGCGCCATGGCCGCACTGGCTGGGGTGTCGGCAGACGCGGCGCGCGGCACCTTACAGGAGTTCTTTGAACTGTATCGCCAGCAAAGCGGCATACATTCCGCCTCTCGCGAATACCTAGAGCGTACGCTGGACTTAGCACTGGGCGATAAGCTCGCTCGTGGTCTTCTGGATTCCATGTATGGCGATGTGGTGCGCCGCGAAATTCAGCGTCTGCAGTGGGTACAACCCGAGATCTTGGCGCGTTTCTTACAACAAGAGCACCCGCAGATGCAGGCGGTGATCTTGGCTTTCTTGCCCGCCGACTCGGCCGCCGCCGTGTTGTCGCTGCTGCCGAACGATAGCCACGATGAGCTCTTGTTACGGGTCGCCAACCTCAGTGAGGTCAGCGAGTTTGTGGTGGTGGAATTAAAAGCCGCGCTCACCCGCTGCCTTGAATTTGTGGCCCATAATTCGGGCGCTAAAGTGGATGGCGTACGCCAAGTGGCAGATATCGTTAACCGTTATCAGGGTAATCGTGGCCAGCTGATGGAGCTGCTGAAAATGCACAACGCCCACACCGCCGGTGAAATTGAGCGCAACATGTATGACTTCACAAGCCTTGCTCGCCAGAGCGAAGAAACCCTGCAGCGCATAGTACAAGAGCTGCCAATTGAAGTATTAGGGTTGGCGCTAAAAGGTGCCGAAAGCCAAGTGCGGCGCGTGATGCTGGAAGCCATGCCCAAGCGCATGGCCCAGCAGATGGAGCAAGACATGCTGCGCCAAGGCGCGGTGGCGGTGAGTAAGGTGGAAAATGCCCGCCTCGAGGTGATGACCTTAGTGCGCGAGCTGGTCGAGCAGGGCGAGCTGGAATTCCAGCTTTATGAAGAACAGGTGGTGAGCTAATGAAGCCGGATCTCACTCGCAATGGCCCCGTCGCCAGTCGTTCCACCGCTAATCGACCCGCAACAACTAACGTACGTCGTTATCGTTTTCCGTCTTTATATGGTGAAGAGGGCGCCCCTGAGTCACCCAGTGATGAGCTGCAAGAGCAGCAATATCAGCACAATCTAGAGCAAGGCTTTCAAGAAGGCCTAGAGCAAGGGCGCGAAGCCGGTTTTCAACAAGGTCTCGAACAAGGTCGTCAGCAAGGCTTGAACGAGGGCTTAGAGCAAGGACGAAAGCAAGGCCAAGCCCAGCTGCGTGAGCTGCAAAGCAGTTTGGCCGACGAATTACGCCACTGGCAAGCCAGCGCCGAGCAACAATGGCAGCAGTTGTCTATGTCGGCACTCAATCAGCAACAACAGCACATTTGCCAGCTGGTTGAGCAAGTGGCGCGCCGCGTGATTCGCTCCGAGCTAACCATGAATCCCCAGCAAGTGTTGGCCATAGTCGAAGAGGCGCTGCAAGGCATAGATGCCCGCGTCAGCGAGCTACAGCTATTTATTAACCCTGAGGATAAGCAGCGCTTGGCCGACATTGGTATCACCGAATGTCGGGGTTGGGCTTTGCACCTCGATGCCAAGCTCGCCCCCGGTGATTGCCGAATTGAAACCGAAACCTTAACGCTGGAGGCACTCACCGAAGAGCGGCTGCAAAAGGGTATCAATAAGGTGAGCCAGAGCTTAAGTGAGCCAGAGCTTAAACCAGAATTTAAGCCAGAATTTAAACCAGAGCTTGAGCCTGAGCCAGAGCTTAAGCAAACGCCATGAGCCAGCTTGAGCGGCGCTTACAGCAGGCGGGAGCGGCACTGAGTGAAGAGCCAGAGTCCGGCTTTGGTCAGATTTATGGTCGCTTGTTAAAAGTCACCGGCAGTCTGCTCGAAGTCTCGGGTTGTCGGCTTGGCATGGGGCAGCGCTGTTTTATCGAAACCGTCGAGGGTAGCGATCACGGCCAAAGCGGCGCAAAGCGCGGTGAGCTGGAAGCCGAAGTGGTGGCGCTGGATCGCGAGCAAGCACTGTTATTACCGCTCACCACGGCGCAGGGGTTATTTACCGGCGCTCGGGTGCGACCTTGCTTAAATGGCTCGCAACTTAAGGTTTCGGATCAACTGTTGGGCCGCATCGTCGATGGCTTATTACGCCCGCTCGATGGCGGCCCCATGCCAGATGGCCAGCCGTTACCTTGGCATTCGCCTATTCCCAATCCCTTGTATCGCCGCCGCGTGAATGAACCGTTAGACGTAGGCGTACGCGCCATTAATGCCCTGCTCACGCCGGGTAAAGGCCAGCGCTTAGGCCTGTTTGCCGGGCCCGGTGTGGGCAAGAGTGTGCTGCTCGGCATGATGGCCCGTTACACCCAAGCGGACGTCGTGGTGGTGGGCTTAATTGGCGAGCGGGGCCGCGAGGTACGCGAATTTATCGACGACTGCTTAGGCGAAGCGGGGCGGGCTAAGGCGGTGGTGATAGCCGCACCGGCGGATCAAAGTCCACTGCTGCGTGCCCGCGCCGCCCAAGCTTGCCACCGAGTGGCGGAACATTTTCGAGACCAAGGTAAAGACGTACTGTTACTGATGGACTCACTTACCCGCTTCGTGCAAGCGCGGCGCGAAATAGGCCTAGCGGTCGGCGAGCCACCGGTGGCGCGCGGCTATCCGCCGTCGGCCTTTAGTGCCTTAACCGAATTGGTGGAGCGTGCCGGTAATGGCGAGCAAACACAGGGCAGCTTAACCGCTTTTTATACGGTATTAGCGGAAGGCGATGATCAACAAGATCCGGTGGCCGATGCGGCGCGTGCCATTCTCGATGGCCACGTGGTATTAAGCCGCCAGCTTGCTGAGCAGGGCCATTATCCGGCCATCGATATCGGCGCTTCTATTAGTCGCGTCATGAGCAAGGTCACCAGCCCCGAGCATTTAGCCCAAGCGGGGGTGTGTAAACGCTGGTTTAGCCACTATCAACAAGTGCGCGAGCTGTTACCGCTGGGCGGTATTCAGTCCGGTAAGAGTGCGGACACTGACGAAGCCATCGCCCGCTACCCAGACTTACAGCTTTTTTTACAGCAATCAGAACACCAGCCCGTGAGCTTTGAGCAGAGCTTGGCCGATTTAGCAGCCGTAACCGGAAGCCCTTTGAGCAGCGGTAAGCTTTAAGCCGTAAGCCTGTCTCTTAGTCACATCTTTTTGTTGTGCTTAATGGCGATATCAGGCAGCGCGCACCGCTCCTCCGACTCGCCGTAAACCCATCCATGGGGGCTCAAGCCGCGCCATCCTTGGCGCGGATGGTCGGCTGAGCAGACGCACTCTACCTTCCTGTCGGCATAAGAGCTGGCTGTCGCGCTAACAATAGGCTCCAAATCACCGGAAGAGGCAGTGGGCATTGCCGGAGCCAACCGTCAAATGCCATGGTCAACAAAGGCTCCTGCAATGTTGACACTCGCGCCGTCCATGGCGCTCAACGGCATTTGCCGAGCGTCGTAAGGATACGGTTTAGCACGTTGGCGGAGGTAAGCCTACGACCTCTTAGTGTCTTACATACTTGTGACGAAGAGACAGGCCGTAGCTGTCAGCTAAAGACGAAAGATTTATTTGCCACGGAAGAACACGGAACCCACGGAAAATAAAGATAAGAGCGAAAAGAGCCAAAGCTCTCAGAGTGTAAGGTCTTAACCCAATAAAAATTGTTATAGAAGGCGGAGTTAATTGAGTCCGATTGAGGATATTAACCGTATGGTCGTAGACGCGGCCAAGTCGTTAGAAATGAGCTTGCATAAATACTGGCCGGTGGTGAACCCGAACAATAATGGTTTGCAGGAGGCCAATCTCACGATCCATTTGGCAAGTCAGGCGATGAATCATGGCTTCTTTGCCTATCCAGAAGCATCTAATGCTGATACCTGTCACGGCCATAGCCGCTTAGACCTGCTTCTTATCTCACCTAAGGTCGCCGTGTTGGTAGAGGCGAAAAAGCTTTATTCAGCAGAAAAGGCGGGAGAGATGGTGGACGATTTTGGAAAGATCAAAAGGTTCAGCTTTCTTGATGATGACAAAAAGGGTTTCATGCTGGCGACAATTCCCAAATATGGTCTATTCCTCGCCATTACTGACGATAAGAAAAAAATGGAGTGGTGGAATGAGCCATATGATTGGGTTTCGGGATCATCCTGGGATAAGTTGAAAACAGTACTGGAAACGGCGGTGTTGCGTACGTCTATTGAGCTGTCGGCAAAAAGACCTCAGTATGTTCTTTACGCAGTGTTTGAAATATAAACATGACACGTCGCCGGTCGGCTGAGTTTGGCGTTCACTTGTCGCCTTTGAACTTGCTCTTGTCCGTGCTCTTCCGTGGCAAAAATATTGTTAAGTTTTGCTCTATTTTTTTACTTCATCGGAGCCTGCATGCGTAAGCACTTGATCAAATTGCAACATCAGCAGCTGCAAGGCTTGATTGGCCAGCGCGATAAGTTGCAGATTAAAACCGATGAGCTGCGCCGCCAACAATCGGCATTAGAGCAGGCGCGCGCGCAACTCATAGCCCCGCCGCAGCATATCTCGGCCATGAACCTACTCAACCAAGGCCATATCCGCCAGCAACTGGACCGCGTCTTGGTGGGGCATCGCCAACAAGTCGTGGTCGCCGAGCAGGATCAGGCCCGCCTCACTCGTTTAAGCCAAGTACAAGCCGGCAAGGTGAAAGGCTTGGAGTTGCTGGAGCTAAAACGCCAACAAGAAGCCCGCCACAAGCAACAGCGCCAAGAATGGGAACAACAATTGGAATGGTGCTTGAATTCGAGCCGTAAGCGGTAGGCACTGCTTCAGCTGTGCAATATCGCGTAGCGATATCTTTACTCCAAGGCTCCATATACCGCAACACACAACATTACCTAAAAGGCCTGTGCACCAGATCCTGCGTTGCAGGATTTAGCAGCTAAAGCAGCTACTACAGGTGCCTTGGGTTTGCTTGTCCTCTTTAACTTCTAGCTTCTAGCTTCTAGCTTCTAGCTTCTAGCTTCTAGCTTCTAGCTTCTAGCTTCTAGCTTCTAGCTTCTAGCTTCTAGCTTCTAGCTTCTAGCTTCTAGCTTCTA